>NZ_SMYJ01000032.1:212500-337261 GCF_009720285.1 Bradyrhizobium sp. BR2003 | reverse complement strand
GGCTGTCCGATAGGGCTTTCTGTCGCGCATCATGGCGTTGAGGATGGTGAGCAGCTTTCGAGCAACGGCAATGAGGGCAAGCTTGGCCGGTTTGCCGGCCTGGCGCAGCCTTGCATAGAAGACCTTGAAGGGGTCGGCGCGCCGGACGGCGTTCAGGGCGGCCATATAGAGGGCATCGCGGACGCGCTTGCGCCCGCCGCCGATCTTGCGCTTGCCACGGCAGGTACCGCTGTCGACATTGAAGGGAGCCAGTCCGGCAAGGGCAGCTGCCTGCTTGGGCCCGATGCGGCCGAGTTCCGGCATCTGGGCGATCAGCTGCGTGCATGCGACCGGCCCCACGCCAGGTACCGTGCGCATCAGCTGGGCATCTTCCGAGATCTCGGGCTCGGCCTTGATGAGCGCGCTGATCTCGGCCTCGATCTCGGCGATCTCCTCGTCGAGAAAGTCGATGAAGCGGGAGATGCGGCTGACGATGGCACGGTCAGCGGCTTCGCTGCGACGGTTCTTCTCCTGGCTGCGCGTCAGAACCATTTGATCACGCCGTTTGGCCAGCCATGTGAGGGCTTCGCGAGCTGGCGTGATGACGGCTTCGGTCTCGGGCCGCATGGCGCGGGCAAAGGCGGCGAGCATGCGCGCGTCGATCGGATCGGTCTTGGCGAGCTGTCCACAGGCGCGGGCAAAGTCGCGGGCTCGTGCTGGGTTGATCCGGGCGAAGCGGATGCCGGCCTGGCGCAATGCCTCGCGGAGTTCGCGGTCATAGACCCCGGTCGCCTCAAACACCACCAACGCATCGCATCGCCAACGCGCCACCAGCTCTGTGATGGCATGTGGCGCGTTGGCGATGCGCTCCGGCACTCCGACGGCCTCATCAAAGATATCGAGATGGTGTTTGGAGACGTCGATTCCGACGTAACGAAGGGATATGATCATGGTGCCTGTCCCTGTGATGCGAGGTCTGTTGACGCAGCCTCGTGCAACTGTTCAGGTTTGTAGATGGAACGGGCGGGAGACCGAGCCGGCTCACGGCGTCAAGCGCCAAGGACCCAACGGCTTCCCACCCACCCCATCATGACAGACTCTCCAGACACAGGGACCCATTACCCCGAATGCGAATTGCCTTGCTATGCTGGGGCCGCAGCTCTCTATGGATTCTGGCTTTTCGCCAGGACAACGCATCGAAAGGATCGTGGGCTCGTTCAGCCCGCCGATCCGGAGCGGCCCCCAAGAACAAAAACGCCCCCGAGACGGGGGCGTTTTGCGTGTGATCGCCAGGGCGATTGCGAAGCGGACTTTAGTCCTTCTTGAGGAAGCCCGAAAACTTCTTCTGGAAGCGCGAGACGCGGCCGCCGCGGTCCATCAGCTGCTGGGTGCCGCCGGTCCAGGCCGGGTGCGACTTGGGGTCGATATCGAGGTTCAGCGTGTCGCCTTCCTTGCCCCAGGTCGAGCGGGTCAGGTACTCGGTGCCGTCGGTCATGACGACCTTAATCGTATGATAATTCGGATGAATATCGGCTTTCATGACAGTTCCTTCGGCGCGCCGGCGCCCGTCTCAAGATGTCTGGAATACGGGATTTGCGCGGGTCTATAACCCATGGAGCCCGCCAAAACAAGCCAAGAAAGGGCCTAAGCCCATCACCGGATTGGGACTTTACCGGATTTGCCAGCCGGGGGTCGGCGGGCCTATGTGGGGGGCGATAGAACCGGTCTAGATTGATGAGCGTAGCCGAACAGCTTGAGACCCCGGGCGGCGCCCCGCAGCCCCCGCGCGACGCGTTGCTCGATGAGGAAGCCTTCATCGAGAGCCAGATCACGGAGCCGGCGAAGAGCCGCGCCCGGTTGCGGCCGTTGCTTGCGCTCGCGCCCTATGTGGCGCGCTACAAGGGCCGGGCGATCCTCGCGCTGATCTCGCTGACGATCGCCGCGATCACCACGCTGATCGTGCCGGTCGCGGTGCGGCGGATGATCGACATGGGCTTCACGCCCGAAGGCATCGCGATGATCAACAGCTATTTCAGCGTGATGATCGCGGTCGTCGCGGTGCTCGCCTGTGCCAGCGCCTCGCGCTACTACCTCGTGATGACGATCGGCGAGCGCATCGTCGCGGATCTTAGGCGCGACGTGTTTGCGCATCTGATTTCGCTGTCGCCCTCGTTCTTCGATTCCGCACGGAGCGGCGAATTGGTGTCGCGGCTCACCGCCGACACCACGCAGATCAAGTCCGCGGTCGGCGCCTCGGTATCGATCGCGCTGCGCAATCTGATGCTGTTCTTCGGCGCCGCCGCGATGATGGTGATCACCAGCCCGCGGCTGTCCGGCTTCGTGCTGCTCGCGATCCCGATCATCGTGATTCCGCTGGTGGCGTTCGGCCGCTGGGTGCGGCGGCTGTCGCGCACCGCCCAGGACACGCTGGCCGATGCCAGCGCCTATGCCTCGGAGCTGGTCAATGCGATCCGCACCGTGCAGGCCTATACCGGCGAGCGGCTCGCCAGGACGCGTTTTGCCGGCGAGGTCGAGCAGGCCTACCAGGCCGCGCGCAGCTCGACCAAGGCGCGCGCGGTGCTGACGCTGATCGTCATCTTCATCGTGTTCGCCAGCGTCGTCGTGATCCTCTGGGTCGGCTCGCACGACGTGCTGGTCGGAACCATCAGTCCGGGCCGGCTCGGCCAGTTCATCCTCTACACGGCGTTCGCCGCGAGCGGCCTTGGCCAGCTCAGCGAGGTCTGGGGCGAGGTCTCGGCCGCATCGGGCGCTGCCGAGCGGCTGTTCGAGATCTTGCGCGTCAGGCCGCAGATCGCGGCGCCCGCTTCGCCGCGCGCGCTGCCGCAGCCGGCGCGCGGCGATGTCGGCTTCGACCATGTCAGCTTCGCCTATCCGACCCGGCCCAACGCGCTCGCGGTCGATGGCGTGTCGATGGAGGTGCGATCGGGTGAAAAGGTCGCGATCGTCGGTCCGTCCGGCGCCGGCAAGAGCACGCTGTTCCATCTGCTGCTGCGCTTCTACGATCCGAAGTCCGGCACGATCTCGCTCGACGGCGTGCCGATCCGGCAGGCCGATCCGGGCGAGGTGCGTGCGCGCATCGCGCTGGTGCCGCAGGATTCCGTGGTGTTCGCCGCAAGCGCCCGCGAGAACATCCGGTTCGGCCGGCCCGATGCCACCGATGCCGAGGTCGAGCGCGCCGCCGATCTCGCCCATGCCACCGAATTCCTGCGCCGGCTGCCCGGCGGCTTCGACACCCAGCTCGGCGAGCGCGGCGTGACGCTGTCCGGCGGCCAGCGCCAGCGCATCGCGATCGCGCGCGCGATCCTGCGCGATGCGCCGCTGCTGCTGCTCGACGAGGCGACCTCGGCGCTCGACGCCGAGAGCGAGACGCTGGTGCAGACCGCGCTGGAGGAACTGATGCGCCACCGCACCACGCTGGTGATCGCGCATCGGCTGGCGACCGTGTTGTCCTGCGACCGTATCCTGGTGATGGACCAGGGCAGAATCGTCGAGCAGGGCACCCACGCCGAGCTGGTCGCCGCGGGCGGCCTCTACGCCCGGCTGGCCCGACTGCAGTTCGAGGGAATCTGAGCGAATTGGGCCGCGGCGCGCTCCGCCTATGCGATTCCTATGCGATCGCGCGCGCGCTCCCCTCGAAAACCTATTCCCGCGCAAGGATAGTCGCGCCGCGCCCGACCTCCCTCGGCAGCCGAAGGAGGTCAGGCGCGCGGGGTGTTCGACTGATGCGCGAGAATGCGACCGAACCGGAGAGCAAGCTGCTCCGTGCCTGGCAGCTTGCCGTGCTGCGCTTCGCAGTGACGCTCGACGACGACGATCGGATGCACGCGCTCGGTGTGGCCGGCGAGGTCGACCGGCTGGGCGGCGCGGCCGATGACGCCTTCCATTTCTTCCGCAGGACGACCGCGGAGCTGTGCGCGGCGATCTCCGCTCAAGGCGCGGATCAGGAGGGCGTCATCCGGCGGTTCCTGGCGCAGATCGACAATGTCAGGCTCAAGCGCGCGGTCGAGGCGGCGATCGCCAACGACCGCACGCCGCCGAAACTCGTGGCGAGCCGCGTGAAGCCCGGCTTCGATCTCTGGCGCGGGCTGGCGCCGCGGCGTGCAACCGGAACGTAGGAAGGGCCTCACTCTGCAATCGCCATCACGGCGCGGCGGATATTCCGTCACAGCATGTCGCCACAACCCTGGCCGGCTTGCTGCGACCAGTGCGATGCGCTTCTCTGTGCTCGACAGGAGACCGGTCGGTTTCGGAATGCGGGGAGTGGCGAGATGGGTGGCTTGGTGATCAGCGGCGGCCGGGTGGTGGATCCGGCCAGCGGGATGGACGCGATCGGCGATGTCGCTGTGGTCGACGGCAAGATCGCCGCGGTCGGCAGCGGCCTCGGCGGGGCCGAGCGGCAGATCGACGCGACCGGGCTCGTGGTGGCTCCGGGTTTCATCGACCTGCACGCGCATGGCCAGACCATTCCGGCCGATCGCATGCAGGCGTTCGACGGGGTGACGACCTCGCTCGACCTCGAGGCCGGCGTGTTGCCGGTCGCGTCCTGGTACAAGCGCCAGGCCGAGAAGGGCAGGGTGCTGAACTACGGCGCTGCCGCCAACTGGGCCTTCGCGCGCATCGGCGCGATGACCGGCTCGAATTCGGAGAGCTCGCTGGAATCGTTTGGCGCCGCGATGCGCGATCGCCGCTGGATCGAGAACGTCGCGACCGAAGGCGAGGTCGGAGGCATCCTCGACCGCCTCGCGATCGGCCTGAACGAGGGCGGTATCGGCATCGGCATTCTCAACGCCTATGCGCCGGGCGCCGGCGTGCAGGAATTGACCGCGGTGTGCCAGCTCGCGGCCGATCATGCGGTGCCGACCTTCACCCACGTCGCCTACATGTCGCGGATCGATCCAGAGAGCGCGGCGGAAGCCTATATCCGCCTGATCGGTTATGCCGGCGCCACCGGCGCGCACATGCACATCTGCCACTTCAACTCGTCGAGCAAGACGGATATCGAACGCTGTGTCGCGCTGATCGCGAAAGCGCAGGCGCAGGGCCTGCCGATCACGGTGGAGGCCTATCCCTACGGCACCGGCTCGACCGTGCTGGCGGCGACCTTCTTCAGCGATCCGAAATTCGAGGAGCGCAACGGCCTCGGCTACGATTCGGTGCAGCGCGTGACCGATGGTCACCGTTTCGGCAGCCGCGAGGAGCTGCTGGCGGCACAGGCCGAAGAGCCCTCGACCTTGGTGCTGTGGCACGTGCTCGACATCGAGAACAACGCGCATCATCGCGATCTGCTCGACATGGCGGTGCTGTATCCGGGCGGCGCGATCGCCTCCGACGCGATGCCGTGGACGCTGTCGGATGGCCGCGCCTACAGCGGCGACGCCTGGCCGCTGCCCGACGATGCCACCTCGCATCCGCGCTCGGCGGGCTGCTTCACCCGCTTCATCCGCGAATGGGTGCGCGAGCGCAAGAAAGTGTCGCTGCTCGAGGGCATCCGCAAATGCGCGCTGATCCCGGCCGAGATCCTGTCGGCGAGCACGCCGGCGATGCGGGCCAAGGGCAGGCTGCAGGCCGGCGCCGACGCCGATGTCGTGGTGTTCGACTTCGAGACACTGAGCGACCGCGCGACCTTCTCCGCGATGAATCGTCCGGCGGAGGGCGTGCGGCATCTCGTGGTCAGCGGCCAGCCGCTGATCAGCGATGGCGTGCTCGATGTCGCGGCGCGTCCCGGCCGGCCGGTGCGCCGGCCCGTCACCGGGGGCTGAGGTGCCGGTCCCGATCCTGCTGGTCGCGGGCTTCCTCGGGGCGGGCAAGACCACGGTCGTCAACCATCTGCTGGCGCATGCGCAAGGGCGGCGCATCGCCGCCGTGGTCAACGATTTCGGCGCGATCAATATCGACGCGGAGCTGATCGCGGGCGCCGGCGACGGCGTGGTCAGCCTGAGCAATGGCTGCATCTGCTGCACGCTGGAGGGCGACCTGCTGCGCACGCTCGCGACGCTGCTGCGGCGTGATCCGCGTCCCGAATTCATCGTGATCGAGACCAGCGGGATCGCCGATCCCGCCGACATCGTGCGCAACCTGATGGATCCCGTGATCTGGAAGGAGGCGCCGCTGGAGACCGTGCTCTGCGTGGTCGACGCGACGCAGCCTGCGGCGATGCTGAACGATGCGCTGCTGCGCTCGCAGCTGCGGGCGGCGGACGTGGTGGCGCTGAGCAAGGTCGATCTCGCCGATGCCGCCGCGCGTGCCGCGATCCGCGACGCCGTGCGCGCGGTGCGTCCGGCGGCCGTGGTGGTCGATGCCTTGCATGGCGAGGTGCCGGCCGCGCTGCTGTTCCCGGCGGATCTCGATCATGTGCCGGCGCCGCGCGAGACCCAGCCACGACGGCCGGCGTCTGATCGCTTCGAGACGCTGAGCTGGACCTCGGAGCGGCCGGTGCTGCTGCCGCGTTTGCAGCAGGCGATCGGCAGGCTGGCGCCGAAGCTGGCGCGGGCGAAGGGATTGTTCGAGACGGTGGAGCAGCCCGGCCGGCTGACCGTGTTTCAACTCGCCGGCGGCCGCGCGACCTTGGCTGCGGGGGGCGTGCCGTCGCCCGGCGTGCCGCGCACGCGAATCGTGTTCATCGCCGAGATGGGCGCTCTGTCGGGCGCGGAGATTGATGAGGTGATGCAGGGATGCGTCGAAGCCGGGTGAAGCAAACCTCCATTTCCCGTCATCCTAAAAGGAGCGCGTCTCGAAGGATGCACGGCCCGGCTGGTGGCCGTCGACCCTTCGAGACGCCGCTGCGCGCTCTTCAGGATGACGGGACTAGAGGGAATCCGCATCAGCCGCAGATGCCGTTGTGTCATCGCCGCAGCATAACCTGGCAAAGCATGTGTGCGACAATCGCATCGAATTGACAGCCTTGCCGGCACCACCTATCGTTTTTGCCGACGGTTCCCTTCGGGGATCAAAAGGGAATGCGGTGCGAGGGTAACCCCAATGCCGCAGCTGTCCCCGCAACTGTAAACGGCGAGCCTTTCGTCAATTTGCCACTGGGCTATCAGGCCCGGGAAGGCGTCGACAGGCGAAGACCCGTGAGCCAGGAGACCTACCGTCAGTCGTGGTCACACGCGAGCACATCGGGCGGGGGCGTCCTGGTGGGATCGGAGCACTGCCTTTTGGGCAATGCGCCAGTCCGCGTTCGCGGTGACGTGCCACGTTACCGCGAGTCGTTTCATGTCTCCGTCCTCTCCCGTTGCGCGCAAATGGCGCCTCGGTCTCGTCTGCTCCCTGTCATCGCTGCTGCTGTCGGCCGAAGGCTCGGCACGAACACCTCCGCCGACCAGGCTCGATCCGATCGAGGTCGCGCCTTCCGCTGCGGCAAAGCCGAAGCCTGCGGCGCGCAGCCGTGACATGGCCGCTGCGGCGCGGCCGCGGCCGAGGCTCGCGACGGCCGCACCAGCCGGTAACATGCCGCGCGCCGCGGCGTCAGGCGCATCGGGAGCGGCATCGCCGACGCTCAATGCCACCACGCAGGGCGGCACCGGCAGTCGTCTCAATCTGACGCCGCTGCAGACGCCGGCCAGCGTCGAGATCATCACGGCGCGGACCATCGCCGAGCGCGGCCAGCATAACGTGCTCGATGCCGTCACCCAGGACGCGGCCGGGTTCACCGCAACGCCTGCGCCCGGCAATGGCGGCCTGTCGTTCAGCACCCGCGGCTTTGCCGGCAGCAACTCGGTGATGACGCTGTATGACGGCACGCGCTTCTATATCGGCTCCGGCACGCTGACGTTCCCCTACGACACCTGGTCGACGCAGCGCATCGAGGTGCTGCGCGGCCCGGCCTCGGTGCTGTATGGCGAAGGCGCGATCGGCGGCGTCATCAACGTGATCCCGAAGAAGCCGCAGAGCACGCCCTACAACGAGGCTGAGGTCTCGCTCGACAGCAACATGACGCGGCGGCTCTCGGTGGACAGCACCGGTCCGATCAATCCCAATGTGTCGTACCGCGTCAACGCCACCGGCAACATGTCGGACGGCTGGGTCGATCGCGACAAGACCTCGAACGCGGTAGTCTCCGCTGCCGTGCGGGTGCAGGCGTCGGACAATCTCGCCTTCACGCTGTCGGAGGACTACGGCGACCGCAGTCCGTCGCGCTATTTCGGCACGCCGCTGATCAACGGCTCGATCCAGGACGCGCTGCGCTTCAAGAACTACAACGCATTGGATAGCGCGATCCGCTATCAGGACAGCTGGACCCAGTTCAAGACCGAGTGGGACGTCGCCGACGGCATCAAGGTCAACAACACGCTGTATCACCTGACCAGCGAGCGGCACTGGCGCGACATCGAGAACTACACCTGGAATCCGAAGACCCAGCTGATCGATCGCACGAGCTATATCGAAATCTTCCACGACCAGAAGCAGCTCGGCAACCGGATGGATACGACCTTCAGCGGTCATATGTTCGGACTTGCCAACCAGTTTGTCGCCGGGTTCGACGTCAACCGGATCGACTTCACCCACACCAACAACTCGCCCTATGGCGGCGCGTCGTCGGTCAATCCTTACGTGTTCGATCCGGGATCGTTCTTCGCGACGACGACGGCGACGACGCCGGGCTTCAACGCGATCGTCAATCAATACGCGCTGTTCGCCGAGGATCGTCTCTCGCTGACCGATCAATTGTCGCTCGTCACCGGGGTCAGGTATGATCGCCCCGAGGTCGACCGCACCGACTACAAGACGCCGGCAAACAGTTTCGAGACGACGCTATCGGGGACCAGTTGGCGCGCCGGCCTCGTTTACGAGCCGATCAAGAACCTCGCGTTCTATGGTCAGTACGCGGTCGGCGTCGATCCGGTCAGCAATCTGATCTCGCTGTCGACCACGCAGAAAACGTTCCAGCTTGCGACCGGCAAGCAGACCGAGATCGGGGTCAAGCAGTCGTTCTGGGGCGGCCGCGGCGAGTGGACGCTGGCCGCTTACGAGATCGTCAAGACCGGGCTGACGATTCCCGACCCCGGCAATCCCACCGGGGGCCTGGCATTGCAGATCGGTCAGCAATCATCGCGCGGCGTCGAAGGATCGATCGGGCTCGAGCTGAGCGACGCCTGGCGCGTCGACGCCAATCTTGCGCTGTTGCGCGCCAGATACGACAACAACAGCCAGGTGGTCGGCGGCAAGATCGTCAGCTACAACGGCAATGTCCCGGTCAACGTGCCGCAGCAGGTCTCGAACGTCTGGCTGACTTGGGATTTCGCACCTAACTGGTCGGTCTATGGCGGCGTGCAGATCGTCGGCGCGATGTACTCCGATCTTGCCAACACCCAGCTGCGGCCGGGCTACAACGTGGTCAATGGTGGCATCAGATGGAAGCCGGATGACCGCACCACGGTCGCGTTCCGCCTCTACAATCTGCTCGACAAGGTCTACGCGGTGACCTCGAACGGCACCGGGCAATGGCTGCTCGGCATGCCGCGCACCGCCGAATTGTCCGTCAACGTGAAGTTCTGACCATGCGCAACGCTCTGATCCGGCGCGGGCGGCGGTGGCTCTATATCGTCCATCGCTGGATCGGCATTGCGACGTGTCTCCTGTTCGCGATGTGGTTCATCTCCGGCCTCGTCATGATGTACGTGGCGTTTCCGCGTCTCACCGACAGCGAGCGCCTCGCCGCGCTCCCTGTCATTCCCTGGAACAAGGTGCAGCTCGCACCCGATCGTGCGATGGCGATCGCGGGCGTGGAGCGTTATCCGCGTGACCTGCGGCTTTCGATGATGGACGACACGCCCGTCTATCGGGTGACCGGCTGGCAGGGAGAGGCGATCACGGTTTCGGCGATCGACGGCAGCGTGATCGACCGCATCACGCCGGACCAGGCGCTGGCCATCGCACGCCATCATCCGCAGGCGGTGCAGCCACGCTTGATCGAAACAGTGACGCGCGACCAATGGTCGGTCACCGCGCGCTTCGATCCGTTGCGGCCGCTCTATCTGATCGGCCTCGGCGACCCTGATGGCACCGAGCTCTACGTCTCCTCGCGTACCGGCGAGATCGCGCTCGACACCACGCGTCGCGAGCGTATCTGGAACTGGCTCGGCGCGATCCCGCACTGGATCTATCCGACCGTCCTGCGCAAGGACGGCCCACTGTGGCGGGATGTGGTGCTGTGGATCTCGGGTGTCTGTCTTGTCGTCGCGGTCACCGGCTTCTGGATCGGCATTTTGCGCCTGCGGCTGACGCGCCGCTACGCGAGCGGCGTCGTCTCGCCCTATCGCGGCTGGATGGCCTGGCATCACATCGCCGGCCTGATCGGCGGCATCTGCGTCTTGACCTGGATGTTCAGCGGCTGGCTGTCGCTCAATCCCGGCGGCGCGTTCTCCGCTCGCGGCATCACCCGAGAGATTGCGATCGGCTACAGCGGCCATGATACGCCCGACATCGTCGCCAGCTTCCCGTCGGCACCCTCGATGCCGGCGGTGGAGGCGCGCTTCGTCTGGATCGGCGGACACGGGTTGATGTTGCTCGACGATGGTAACGGCCGCCGTAGCATCGCCGATCCTGTGACCGGTGCGCAGATGACCCTCTCGCGCGACGAGATCATCGCTGCCGCCCGACACGCAATGCCCGGCGCTGCGATGACATCAGCACGGCAGCTCGATCAACCCGACGCCTACTGGTACACGCTGCACCAGGCGCGCGAGCTGCCGGTACTGCGGATCGGCTTCGACGATCCCGCCCGCACCTGGTTGCATGTCTCGCCCGTCACCGGCGAGGTCCTCGACCGCAGCGACGACAGCCGCCGGTCCTACCGCTGGCTGTTCAACGCGCTGCACAGCCTCGACTTCCCGCTGCTGCTGCGCATCTCGCCAGCGCGCGACGTCGTGGTGTGGCTGCTGTCGGCGGTCGGCACGATTATCTCGATCAGCGGGATCGTGATCGGCTGGCGCCGGTTGCGGCGGCGGAAGGTACGAGGCAGGCGCGTGTCCGCGAGCCTCGTACGCACGCCCGCGTAAGCTGCGATTACTTGACGGTCAGGTGCACGTCCGGCGCCGGCCGATCGGGCGCCCATTCCAGTGCGAATCGCTGACCGGCAATGATCTCATAGGTCGAGAGCTTGGATGCGACCGCATCGCGGAACCGAAGATAGGCGTCGCGTTGCCGCCCGTTCGAGCGGGCCGCGGCCAGATTGAGCCATTTGTAGGCCAGCACGAAATCTGTCGGAACGCCGTGACCCTTGTCGTACATCAGGCCGAGCTGGGCTTGCGCGAACGGGTCGCCCTGCACGGCGCCGCGATAGTAGCAGTCGGCGGCGGCTGCGTAGGCCTGCGGCACGCCGAAGCCGTGCTCATACAAGAAGCCGAGCATGCCGAGCGCGCGTGCATTGCCGCGCTCGGCGGCCGGCGCGAGCTCCCGAGCCGCCCGGACATAGTCGCCGCGATGGAAGGCGGCCGATCCGCGCGCCACGCTGTCGGCGCTCGCGACAGAGGCGGTCATCGCGCAAAGCACGATCGCAAGCGAAGTCGAGAGGCCTGTCCGTTGTGCGAGGACGCGGCGCATCCTGCTGCCCGGCTCAGTGATAGCTGGTGGTGATCGGCGCATTGGTCGATGTCGTGGCGATGCTGCCGCGCAATTTCGATCGAAGCTCCTCGGCCACGGTCTGGGCGTCAGAGCCATTGCGGATGATCTGCGGGCGGATGAAGATGATCAGCTCGGTACGCTGGGTGCCGTTGCTCTGATGTCCGAAGGCGTCACCGAGGCCCGGAATCTGGTCGAGCACCGGAAGCGCATTGCGGGCGCCGCTCTGCTGTTCGCTGATCAGGCCGGCCAGCAGCACGGTCTGACCGTTGGCCACCGAGATCTGGCTCTTGACCCGTCGCTCCGACACCGTCGGCGTCAGGTTGACCGTGCTGCCGTTGCTTTGGGGAACGTTGCTGATCTCCTGCTCGACATCGAGCCGCACGGTGCCGTTCACGCTGACGCGGGGCGAGACCTTCAGGATGATGCCGGTGTTGCGATAGTCGATGGTGTTGACAACCGTGTTGCTCGTGGTCAGCACCGTCGCGCTACCGGTGGAGACCGGGACGACGTCGCCGACCTGCAGGGTCGCGACCTGGTTGTTGATCACGACCAGCGAGGGATTGGAGAGCACCTTGACGCTGGTGACGGCGTGCAGCGCATCCAGGATCAGGCTCGGTTGCGTTGCATTTCCGATCAGGAAGTTGAAGCCCGGGAAGCTCTGGTTGATGAAGGCATTGGTGAGCGATCCCGCGACCGAGACCGCGCCGGTGGTCGCGTCCGTGGTGGTCGCGGGCGCGGAAGTGGCCTGGGTGCCGAGGATCGAGCCGGTGTTCGGCTTCAGGCCGAGGTTTTGGCTGGTGAGATAGGTCTGCACGCCATAGGACAGGGTGTTGTTGAGCGTGACCTCGGCGATCGTCGCGTCGATCGCGACCTGGAGCTGCGGCTCGTCGATCTGCAGCAGCGTCGCCTCGATGATCCGGTAGTTGGCCTGGTCGGCATAGATCAGCAGGTTGTTGTTCACGACATCGGGCGTGATGCGGACGTCCTGCATGACGGGCTGGCCGTTGCCGCCGCCGGCACCGCGTCCGGCATCCAGCGCGGTATTGTTGCCCTGGCCCGGATTGTTGGGATTGTTCGCTTGCCCGCCGGCGCCAAATCCCTGGCCCAGGCCCTGGCCTGTTGCGCCTGTCCCCGACGTGCCGCGGGATGCGAAGCCGCTCATGCCTGAATTCGAGCCGTTGTTGTTGTTGAGCGACAGACGGTCGGCGACGCTCGAGGTCGACGAGGTGCCGGAGCCGGGCGCGAGCTGGCTGTCGGCGCTGTCGAGCAGGTTGCCGGACGATCCGCCAAGGAACATGTCGGTCAGGACCCGCGCCATCTGGCGCGCGTCGCCGTATTTGACGCGGTAGACATGGACCGAGGTGCGTGCCGTATCGTTGCGGTCGAGGCGCTTGATCCAGGTCGCGGCCGTGTGCAGCATGTCGGGCTTCTTGGTCACCACCAGCACCGCGTTCAGGCGCGCGATCGGCATGAACTTGATGACGTTCTGGCTGAGGCCGTTCTCGCCGGAATCGACGATCTTCTCCAGCTCGGCGATGACCGGCGCGGGCGAGCCGCTCGAGATCGGGAAGATGCCGACGGATTGGCCGCGCATCCAGTCGACGTCGAAGCTGAGCACGGTATCGACCGCGGTGCGGCGCTCGGCGCCGGTGCCCTGGATCAGCAGCAGATTGCGCGTCGTGTCGGCGCGGATCGCGCCCGCCCTGGTGGCGAAGCTGTCGGTCAGCTTCATGAGGGTCTGCGCCGACACATATTGCAGCGGGACCACCGAGATGCCGAATCCGGGTTCCGGATTGGCCGCCGCGGCATCGACGCGGCCACCGCCGACGGCGTCGCCGAGCGGCGTCAGGCGATAGCCTGCCGTATCCTTGAGCAGCACGACGCCGCTCAGGCGGAGTGCGTTTTCAAGCACGAAGACCATGTCGGACTTCGGCACCGGGCGGACCGAGACCAGGCTGACCGTGCCCTGCACCCGCGGGTCGATGGTGTAGCCGACATGCAGAATGTCGCCGAGCACCACCTTGGCGACGGTCGCCACCGGCGTGCTCTCGAAGTTCAGATCGAAGCCATTGCCGTTCGACGCCGGCTGCGGCCGCGCGTCCGCGACCGCGGTCACTTCGCTTCCGTCATACATCGCCGCCCGGACGCCGCCGCTCTGGCCGCCGCCCGTCGCCGCCAGTGCGCCCACCGGTTGCGGCTGACGCTGCGCCAGATCCAGCGAGCGCACCTTGTCGGTGACGTCGAGTTGGGACGCATCCACGCTCTCGCCGACCGTCGCGGAATTGCAGGAGGCCAACAACCCCAGTGACGTCAAGGCAAAAATGGCTGCGAGGCCGCCACGGATCGTCGGGCAGCGGCCCACTGTGCCTACGCGTTGCATGAAGGCCCTTCGCTTTGACTAACTGAAATTTCGATTTGCTTGCGACGATCGGTCCTACCCCGGAGGGACTCTTAGCGATCGAACATGACAGAAATAAATTGGTTACATGATTGTCGTTCGCGACCTGCCCATCGCATCGCACCTGAACTGTGCAGCCGGCGCGCTGCTTGTGTCCGCGATGCCACCCTCAAAGTTTCTTGAGCGGGGCGAATGATGTGACTTCGCACAGCTGTCACACTTCGGATCGATAACCGCACAATTGCCGGGAGCCGAATGCGCCGGCGCGCAGCGGCACTTGGCACGAACTGATCCGGGATAGTGTGGCGGGATATCGAGAATGGCCAACGACCTGTCCGTTCGGTTCGTGGATTATCTGCGTCAGAACAATCACCTGGCGCCGATCGATGGACCGGCTGACCGGACCGGGCAGGGCGCCGACGTCGGGCAGTTGAAGCTGTGGGAGGTCACCAGCCTCTCGCCGACAGAATTCGCCGACGAAGCCGCGCGCTTCTTTGCGCTTCCCCGCCTGACGCTCCAGGAGATGACCTCGGCCGAGCCGCTGGTCGGCTCGTTTTCGCCGCGCTTCCTGCGCGAGACGATGGTGTACCCGTGCCGGACGACCGACGGGACCACGGTGCTTGCGGTCGTCGATCCGACCGACCAGGCGACGCTGCGGGCGGCGCAGATCGTGCTCGGCGCTGATATCGATGTGAAAGTCGCATCGTCGGAAGACGTCGCAATCGCGCTGAACAACTCTTCCAGCGCCGAGGAGACCGAGGCCGCCGATAGCGCGGCGGCGTTGCCCCGGGAAGACGACATCGAGAGCCTGCGCGATCTCGCCAGCGGCGCGCCGGTGGTGCGCGCGGTCAACGATCTCATCGAGAAGGCGGTCGAGCTTCGCGCCAGCGACATCCATATCGAGCCGTTTTCCGCCGGCCTGATGGTGCGCTTGCGGATCGACGGCCTGCTCCGGCCGGTCGCCGCGCTGTCCGGCGTGCTGCCACAGGCGGTGGTCTCCCGCATCAAGATCATCGCCAACCTCAATATCGCCGAGCGCCGCCTGCCGCAGGACGGCGCGGCGCGGCTGCGGGCCGGTCGCACCGACATCGATATCCGCGTCGCGATCATGCCGACGCAGCACGGCGAATCCTGTGTCATCCGCATCCTGCCCAAGGATCGCGGCCTGCTGGTGGTCGAAAAGCTCGGGTTCTCGGAGCCCGACGAAGCCAAGCTGCGGCGGCTCTTGAAGCTGCCGCACGGCATGGTCGTGATCACGGGACCGACCGGCAGCGGCAAGACCACGACGCTGGCGACGATCCTGTCGATCCTCAACGAGCCGAGCCGCAAGATCCTGACCATCGAGGATCCAGTCGAATACGAGCTTCCCGGGGTCAACCAGTCCCAGATCAAGCCCGCGATCGGCCTGACTTTCGCTACCGCGCTGCGGTCCTTCGTCCGCCAAGACCCTGACGTGATCATGGTCGGTGAAATCCGCGATTCCGAGACCGCGCATGTCGCGGTGCATGCGGCGCTGACCGGGCATCTGGTGCTGACGACCTTGCACACCGAGACGGCGGCGGCCGCGGTGCCGCGCCTGCTCGACCTCGGGGTCGAAGGCTATCTGCTGCGTTCCGTGCTGCGCGGCGTGATCGCACAGCGTCTGGTCCGGCAACTCTGCGAACGCTGCAAGACGGCGCGGCCGCTGGCAACAGCCGATTTCACCGAGGACCCCCGGCTCGCCGCGCTCGGCTTCAAGGCCGGCGAGATCATTCAGGAGCCCTGCGGCTGCGAGCGCTGCGGCGGGACCGGCTATCGCGGCCGCCTCGGCGTGTTCGAATTGCTCGAACTGTCCAATGAACTGCGCGAATTGATCGGAGAGCGAACTGACGGGCTGAAGATCGATACGATGGCGATCCGCTCGGGCATGACCACGATGCTCGACGACGGGGTCGCGAAATGCCGCGCCGGATTGACCTCGCCCGCCGAGATCCTCCGCGTCGCAACTGTGCGGTGACGCCGTGCCGAATTATCGCTATCGCGCTCTGACGCAGGCCGGCGAGATCGTGAACGGCACGATCTCCGCCCCGACCGCGGCCGAGGTGGCGCGGCGGATCGAATATCTCAAGCTGCTGCCGATCGAAACCACCGAGGACAAGCGCGCATCCGGCGCCGCCGGCAGCCGTAGCCTGTTCGGCGGGCCGAGCGCGGCCGAGGTCACCACGTTCACACGCGATCTCGCGCTGCTGCTCAAGGCCGGTGCACGGCTCGACGATGCCTTGGAGCTGCTGTCCGGCGACGCCGATGTCGGCCGGATGCGTCCCGTGGTAGCGAAAATTCGCGCCGCCCTGCTCACCGGCGAGAGCTTTGCCGATGCGATCGCCGATCATCCAACCCTGTTCCAGCCGATGTACATCGCCCTGGTCCGGGTCGGAGAAATCTCCGGCACGCTCGATTCGGTGCTGGAGATGCTGGGAACCGAGCGCGCGCGGTCCGAGCAGATGCGGCGCAAGCTGACCGACGCCATGCAGTATCCGGCCTTCGTGCTGGTCGCGGCGTCCGGCGTGATGTTGTTCTTCCTGTTGTTCGTGCTGCCGCAATTCTCGACCGTGCTCGGCGATTTCGGCGGCAAGTCGGACACGGCGCTCGCCAGCTTCATCGCGGTGTCGGATTTCCTGCGCGCCAATGCGACCGCGGCGAGCCTGATCAGCGCGGCCACCATTGCGCTCGCATGGTGGCTGCTGCGGCAGGCGCGCGTCCGCGCCGCCCTGGTCAACGCCATCTCGCGTGTGCCGGGTATCAGCAGCGCTTTCCAGTTCTATCGCGCCAGCCTGTTCTGCCGCAATCTCGGCGTCCTGCTCGGCAGCGGCGTCAACCTCAGCGCCGCGCTGCGCATCCTGGTCGACATCATGTCGGTGACCGGAAGCGAGGCGAACTGGACCGCCGCCGCCGACCGCGTTCGCCATGGCGGCAAATTATCGGAAGCACTCGCGGTGGCGGACAGCCTGCCGCCGATGGCGGTCCGCATGCTGCGGCTCGGTGAAGAGACCGGGCAGCTGCCGGTGCTGGCCGGGCGGGTCGCGGAATTCTACGAAGCAAAACTGCAGCGCAGCCTGGACCGGGTCGTCGGCATCGTCGGTCCGCTGGCGATCATCACGATCAGCACCGTGGTCGGCGGACTGATCGTGTCGGTCATGACGGCGCTGCTCTCGGTCACGCAGCTAGTCGGTTAGAGCAGGGGTCATCGGCCATGATATCGCGCAACACCATCATAAAGGCTTTCGCCACGCGAGCGGGACCCGCTCGCACGCCGTCGCAAAGCCAGAGGCGCTCGGGGCAAGAGGGTTTCACGCTTGTCGAGATGCTCGTGGTGATCGCGATCATCGGCCTGATCATGGGGCTGATCGGCCCGCGCGTGCTCAACTATCTCAGCGAATCCAAGGTCAAGACCGCGCGCATTCAGTTGCAGAGCTTCTCCAGCGCGCTCGACCTGTTCTATCTCGACGCCGGGCGCTTCCCGTCGACGGCGGAGGGACTTGCCGCGCTGGTGCGGCGCACGCCGGGGGTCGCGGCCTGGAACGGCCCGTATCTGAAGGGCGGCAACGTTCCGAACGATCCATGGAACCACCCCTATCTCTATCGCTCGCCCGGCGAGCACGGGCCTTATGACATCGTCTCCTACGGCTCCGATGGTCAGGAGGGCGGCAGCGGCACCTCCGCCGACATCTCGCTCGAGAAGACCACCGCCGCCAACAACGACCAGTAAGGATGCATGGCAAGCATGAATGACGCGACGCAGCGCGGTTTCACCCTGCTCGAGATGGTGTGCGTGCTCGCCATCATCGCGCTGCTGGCGGCCGTGCTGCTTCCGTTCATTCCGCACCAGACCTCGCGATCGCGCCTGCAGGCCTATGCGTTGCAGACCGCGACGCTGCTGAAGGCCGATCGGAATGCGGCCATCGAACGCAGCACCAGCGTTGCGACGCTGGTCGATGCACCGAGCCGGGTGATCCACTCCGGCGCGTCGCGCATGACGGTGCGGATCCCCGAGGACGTGCGATTCGATGCCTTGCTGCCGCAGAGCTGTCAGCGCCGTGCCGCACTGTCGACCATCCGCTTCTTCGCCAATGGCGGCTCCTGCGGCGGCTCCATCGCGCTGACGCGGCTCGATGCGGGATATGAGGTCCGCGTCAACTGGCTTACCGGAAGGGTAGAAATCGTTGCTCGCGACGTCGCCAACTGACCGCGCTGATGCGGGGTTCACCATCATCGAGGTGCTGGTGGCGCTGGCGCTGGTGGCTGTCTCGATCGTTGCGATCGGCGCCGTCATGGGCGTCAAGACGCGCGGCGTGCGGGCGCTGGAGCAGCACGTGGCGCTGATGCAGGCGGTGCGCACCTTGATGACGGTCGGCATCCCGCCCCGCGCGGAATTGCAGCCGGGCACCTCGACAGGGCAGGCGGAAGGCTACCGCTGGACGATTGATGTCAGTCCGCTCGGCGGCGACTGGAAGGTGCCCGAGGGCAACGTGCCATGGGCTCCGGAGCTGGTGCGCATTCGCGTCAAATCCCCGGGCGGCGCGCTGTCCGACATTCGCACCGTGCGCCTGATGCCGAGGTCGTCGGAATGACCCGGGCATGGGCAGACCAGCGAACGGGCGAGCGTGGCTTTACGCTGATCGAGACCATCGTCGCGCTGGCGCTGATGGGGCTGTTGCTGTCGGCGCTCGCCAGCATCACGGCGCAATGGCTGCCGAGCTGGAACAGGGGCCTCGACCGGATCCAGCGCAGCGAATTGATCGGGATCGCGCTGGAGCGGATCGGCGCCGATCTTGCCGCCGCGGAATTCGTTGCCGCCAACCGCGACAGCCACAAGCCGCTGTTCGACGGATCGGAATTGTCCGTGATGTTCGTGCGCACGTCGGTGGGACCGAATGCGGGGCCGGGGCTCGACGTGGTACGTCTTGGCGAGACGCGAGATCGAGGAGAGTTCGTCACGGTTCGCACGCAGACGCGCTTCACGCCGCTGGCGAACGGGGTGTCGCTGTCGGAGCAGGTCCATCTCGGCAGCCCGGTCGTGCTGCTGCGCGCGCCCTATCGGTTGTCCTTCGCCTATGCCGGTGCCGACCGGGCCTGGAAGAGCGCGTGGAAGGATGCCGACAGACTGCCGGCGATGATCCGGCTGACCGTCCGCGATGCGGCGAGCCAGCGCGTCCTGTCGGTGTCGACCATCGCGCCGGTCCATGTCCAGATTCCGAGCGACTGCACCAAGCCGGACGGCAATTGCGGCGACAAGCAAAGTTCCGGCAGTCCCACCGATCAGGGGAAGACGTGATGCGCGCGTCCGGCAATATCGGCCGATCGCCGGCCAATCGCGGCTTCGTCATCGTTGCCGTGCTCTGGATCCTGCTGGCGCTGTCGTCGCTGGCGATCATCTTCTCGGCCTATCTGGCCGCGTCGGCGCGCGCGCTGGCGGCCAGCGACCTGGCGTTGCAGACCGAGGCGCTGGTGTCGGCCGGGCTCGAGCTCACCGCCTATCAGCTGACGCTCACGGACGAGAAGACGAGGCCACAGTACGGGGCGTTTCACTTCGGCCTCGACGATGCCAGCGTCGGTGTCGCCTTCACGTCGGAGGCCGGCCGCCTTGATCTGAACTACGCGTCGAAGGAGATGCTGATCGGCCTGTTCGTCGTGCTCGGCGCCAGGAAGGACGCCGCCGCCGAATATGCCGACCGGATCGTCGGCTGGCGAACCCGGCCCGCGCCGGGCAGCGAGAATGTGGAGGCGGCGCGCTACAACGCGCTCGGCTATTCGCCGCGGCAGGGGCTGTTCATCCATGTCAACGAGCTGGCGCTGGTCGCCGGCATCCCCGAAGAGTTTGTCGATCGCGTGTTGCCGTTCGTGACGGTGTTCAACGGCGGTCCGGATGTTGATCCGACCATCGCCGCGCCGGAAGTCGCGCTCGCCGTCGATAAGGCATCGGGGAAGGACCAGGACGGCTTCGGGGCGCGTCCGGCTTCGCCGAACGGAATTGCTGCGGGAACGCAGGCCCCAAACCAGCAAGGCGCGGCATCGACGGCGCAGAGCCCGTGCTACCGGATCGCAGTCTCGATCCGCTTCCGCAACGGTCACCGCACCACATCCGAGGCGGTGATCGCACTCGGCGACAAGGTCGAGCCTTATCGGGTGTTGTCCTGGCAAAACGATGTCGAGCCGCGAAACCCGGTTCTGCTGCGCAAGAGAGGATGATGGCAATGCTTGCCGAGGCACGGCAATGGTTCGAGCAATGGATCGGCGCGGTCGCGACCGCCGTCGACGGCGTCGCCGGCAGGTTCATGCGCCGGCGCAGCATCGAGCTCGACGAGAATGGCGACGGCACGTTCACAGCGCGTCTCGCGGTCTCGAGGGATGGCTCGCCTTCGACGCCGGTTTCGTTCCGGCTCGATCACCATGCGCCGCAGCCTCCGCTGCCTGCCGACTGGAAGGCCGCGTTCGACGGCAGCCGCATCGAGGTGCGTTTGCGATCGGATCAAATCGTCAGCCGCGTGCTCGATTTCCCGAGCCAGGCAAGCGACTTCCTCGACGGCATGATCCGCGCTCAGGTCGACCGGCTGACACCATGGAGCGCCGCCGATGCCGTCTTTGGCTGGAGCTCGCCGCAGCCGATCGCCAACGACCGCATTGAAGTGGCGTTCGGCGCGACCGCGGCGACGAAGGTCGATCCGTTGATCCGGATGGCGAGGATGCTCGGCGCCGCCTCCGTCGCGGTCTCGGCGCCGGCGATTGGCGGCGACGGCGCCGCGCAGCAGGTGACGCTGCTCGACAAGTCGTTGCGCGGCCTTGCCGGGCCTTCGGTGCCGCGCCTGTTGCGCGTCGGCCTGGTCTCGACGGCGGCCGCGGCCGCGGTCTCGCTGCTGTTGAACATCTATCTCGGCGGTTGGCTGCAATCCGAGCAGGACGACCTGCAACACCGGATCGCGCAGCGCCGCGCCGCGCTGCGTCTCGATGCCAATGGCGACTCGTCCGGGCTCGGCCTGCTGGCCAAGCGCAAGCAGACGACGCCGTCGAGCGTCATGGTTCTGGAAGCGGTCTCGCGCGTGCTGCCCGACACGACCTATGTGACGGAGCTTCGCATCGAGGGCAACAAGGTGCAGGTGGTGGGACTGACCCAGGATGCGCCGTCCCTGATCCGCCTGCTGGAGCAGTCGCCGCAATTCACCCGCGCGACGTTCTTCGCGCCGACGACGCGCGCGGCGAATGAATCGGCCGAGCGGTTCCACGTCGAGGCCAACATATCAGCCTATTTTGGGTCCGGCTCATGAGCGCAGCATCCCGATCGCTGACGGCTGTCAGCACCTCGCCAATGGTCGCGACCGCGAGCTATCTCGGCCTGTTCGTGCTGCTGCTCTTTGTCGTCATCTCATCGCTCTCCGACATCATCGGCCTGCGCAGCGATGTTGCGGCAGCGGCCGGAATGCTGGAGCAGCTGGAGGGGCGATCCAGGGCGAATACCGCGCCCGGTCAACCCGCCATGCCGACCGGCTCGGCCTATCTCGAGGGTGCGACCGTCACGGTGGCCGGCGCCACCCTGCTGCAACGCGTGTCGGGGGCGGTGATCAAGGCCGGTGGCAACGTGCTGTCGACGCAACTCGATGTTCCGAACGCACCGGCCAAGGCCGGCTTCATCAGCATGGTCGCGAGCAGCGAGATCGAGCAGGCGCAATTGCAGCAGGTGCTCTACGATCTGGAAGCCGGCATGCCGTTCCTGTTCATCGACCAGCTGGTCGTGCAACCCGTCGCCGACGAGGCCGCCAAGGGCGCCGATCCCGGCAAGCTGCGTGTGCTGCTCGGCGTCTCCGGACAATGGCGAGGAGCCAAATGATGCGACGTTTGGCAGCGACCATCGTGCTGTTGGCGGTGTCGGCCTATGCGGCGCCGGCTGCGGTGCCTGCCCCATCCGGCGATGCATTGGACGCCGGGATGCTCGACGATACCCGTCTCGGCGGACCGGTGCTGAGTTCACAGCCGCCGTCCGAACCGGTGACGTCGGTCCGGGTGGCTCCGTCGCCGGCGCCGACGCCCAGGCCGCTGAGTGCAAATCCGTTGTGGGGCATCCCGCTCAAGACGCTGTCCAACACGCGCGACCGTCCGGTGTTCTCGCCGTCACGGCGGCCGCCACCTACCGTCGTTGCGGAACCGGAGGTCAGCAAGCCGACGCCACCGCCGCCGCGCAAGGTCGCGATCGAGCCACCGCCGCTGTCGCTGGTCGGCACGATCGCGGGAGATGACGAAAGCTTCGGGATCTTTCTCGATCAATCGACCAAGACGGCGCTGCGGCTGAAGATCGGCGATGACTTCCAGGGATGGAAGCTGCGGTCAATCAACGGACGCGAAGTCACGATGCAGAAGGACGATCAGGGGGCAGTGCTCACATTGCCTCAACCCGGCGTTGACGAGAGCGGCGATGTCCGCCTCGTTCCGGTCAGCACGGAGAAGAAGCCCTTGGCCGCGCGGCGCCAGATGTAGCTGCGTGTCCCGCCGTGGCGCTAGCTCAACGCAAGCCAGTTCTGAAGGGCCGGCGTCACGAGAAGCCCGAGCGCCAGAAACGGGCCAAACGGGATCGAGGTCTGGCGCTTCATCTCGTGGCCGGCGAGTTGCAGACCGCCGGCAACACCGAGCGCCGCGAGCGCAGCAATGAGCAGCAAGGTCGGAATGCCTGTGGCGCCGACCCAGATCGCCGCGGCGGCAAGAAACTTGACGTCGCCAAGTCCCAATCCGTCGACTTGCCGCAAGGCGAAGTAAAGACGCTGCAATAGAACGAACAGGATGCCGACCAGGACTGCGATCGCCATGGCGGTGAAGGCGGCCATCGCGTCTTCGGTGACGACGACGTTTGCGAGACCGAGCGCCGCGATCGCCAAGTTCAGCCAGTTGGGAATGATGCCGTGGCGAAGATCGATCAGCGCGACGGCGCAGCAGAGTATGCAAAGCGCGCCGTAAGATCCGATAAAATAAAGAGCTTCGCGATCAATCTGCATGGCGACGGATAAGTGACAGGTGCGGACGTTGTGTTGCAACAACTCACGCGCGTTGAACAGTCCAGTTTCAATCGGTCTACAGCAGCGCGAACGAGTTTGCGAGATTGTGATCGTCACCGACGCTGGCGAAGCAAAAAGGTGCGACAAAAAGTCTGCGCTGTCACAAATCCGCATAGGATACCGACAATAGTTCGCCCCGCTACATGCCGCGAGCCCTTCGTGGCAGACGAGTGGATTGACTATGCACAAGATGCAGGTGGCGGCGTGCCTTGCTTTGCTGGCAGCGTTCGCAGGCGTGCGTGCCGCGAATGCCGGCGCTCTCGAGGAGGGCGCCGAGCGCTACCGACCATATTTGATCGAGGGTGTCGCCAGTGCGCTGACAGGCGCGCGTGCGCTGCGCGAGCGCGCCGCGGCGGCGGATTTGCCTGGAGCGAAGAAGGCCTGGCTGTCGGCGCGCGCCGGCTGGGAGCGCTCGGAGGTGTTCACCGCAGGCTTCGTGCCTGAGCTCGATGCGCAGATCGACGCCTGGCCGAACGCCGACAGTGGGTTCCATGCCATCGAGGCGAAACTGTTCGGAGCTGCCAGCACCGACGTTGCCGCCGATGCGACCGGCCTTGTCGAGCATCTGAACGATCTCCACGGCAAGCTCAAGGATATCAAGCTGACGCCGCAAGGCCTCCTGGATGGCACGGTGCGGCTTGCCTACGAAGTCGGAGAGAGCAAGGCCGATGGCGGCGAGTCGCGCATCAGCGGCACCTCGCTGGACGACATGCGCAACAACATCGCCGGCATCGACTTCGCCTACCACACGATCTTCTCGGCCGCGCTCAACACGGTCGACGGCAAGCTCGACGAGATGGTGATCAACCGGATCGAGCAGCTCGAAGCGATTGTCGCCACGCCCGACCTGCCGCATGTCAATATTGCCGATCTGCGCCAGACCAGCGAGGAACTGGTCGTTGCGCTGCAGAGCGCCTCGGCAAAGCTCGGGCTGCAACGGCCGACCCTGGAGGCCCAGGCGCGATGAGATCGCTTCACCTGCGTCTGGCTGCGCTGCTCTCCGGCGTCATCGCCCTGGCACTGCTCGGGCGTGCGATGGCGTTTCCGGTCGACGGTGACAAGACCGTGCTGCCTGTTGCGACCGAGCTGAACGAGGATGCGCTCGACAAGCCGCGCGAGGTGTTCCAGTCCGAGCGGACCGGAGCCAAGTCCTATCTGGTGAATCTCGGCGATCTCGCGTTCAATTCGCCGGGGCTGCTCGGTGATGTGGCGCGTCAGGCCGGCGTGAGCTGCGGCACCTGCCACGTCAATGGCGCGAACAACGCCAAATTCTTCATGCCGAAGATGTCGAGCCGGCCCGGCACGTTCGACACCACCGGTCCGCTGTTCAATCCGAAGGCCAACAATCTGGCGTTTGATCCCGTGCGGATCCCGAGCCTGCGCGGCGCCCGTTATCTTGCGCCCTACGGCGCCGACGGCCGCTTCGCCTCGCTGCGCGACTTCGTCCACAACGTCATCACCAACGAGTTCGCAGGTCCGGAGCCGTCGCCGGCAACGCTCGATGCGATCGTGGCGTATATTCACGACATCGACTTCCTGCCCAATCCGAGCCTTGGTCCCGCCGGGCGGCTGGCCGGCAAGATCACCGACGCGGAGCGCCGCGGCGAAGCGCTGTTCGCGAAGCCGTTCCCGCACGATCCATCGTTGAGCTGCGCGGGATGCCACGTTCCGTCGTCCGGCTTTGTCGATCACCAGCAGCACGACATCGGTTCGGGCGGCCTGTTCAAGACGCCGACACTGCGCAACGCCGACTTCAACGCGCCGTACTTTCATGATGGCCGCTTCGACAATTACAGCCAGGTTGTCGACTATTTCGACCGGATTTTTCAGCTCGACCTCTCGGCACAAGACAAGGACGACCTCGTTGCCTACCTTGCGGCGGTGGGCGATGGCGTGCAGCCCTATGAGCGCGACGGTGCCGGTGCAACGCTGAAGGAGATCAACGATTTCTCGACGGTGCTCGCGACTGCGATTCCTGCCGGCGACAAGGACATCGTCGCACTTGCGGTCGATACGATCGGCCGCGAACTGCGCGAGTTGACCGAGCAATATCCGGATCGCAAGAACACCAGCGTCTCGGGCGGCGAGCAGCAGCGCGTACTTGCGCGCAGCGGCCTCAAGGAACTCGTGCTCACGCTGCGGCGAATCGAGATGGCGGTTGCGGCAGGGCGCAACGCGGATGCCGCAACCGAGTTCAGGAATTATCGCAATCTGATGGCCGCCGCAGTGCCTGCGCTGTTGGCCAGCGCCGAGCCATGGTCGCTATTCAATCAAGACGTGCATGACCAGCATTATGCCGCGCTTCGCCAAGTGATGCGCTCCAAGCACCTTTCGCACTGATTGTATTTTAGTGCAGTGATTTTGCGATCTGCGGCGTAGCGCGGATGCTCGATCAGTTTTCTATCATTGATTGCATAGTTGAATCGTGGAGACGCGGCGCAGCGGCGGGTGTCTCCACAGAAAATATTTGAACGTTTCGAAATTTCTTGCGCGCTTTCACGTAAGCGAAAACCATGCGTCATATTGTCGCACTAAGCAGTGTGTGTTGCTAACCGCAAACACCCTGAGGTCGACAATGAGTTTGAATTACAAAAAGCACTGGCGAACCAGCACCGCGCTCTGCATCGCGTCAACGGTGCTCGTCGCAACAGCAGCATATGCCGCTCACTATCCGGGCGGTCGCAGTGATTGGGACAAGCGTCCGCATCACAATCATCAGGCGCACGAAGAGGGCGATCGTGCGAAGCATGAGAACCATGGACATCATGATGACGGCGATCACGGCGTGAAGACCGCGTCGCCGATCAAGCACGTCATCATTCTGATCGGTGAAAACCGCGGCCTCGATCACACCTTCGGTATCTACAAGCCGAAGGGCAAGGGGCAGACCATCTCCAACCTGTTGTCGAAGGGCATCGTCAACGAGGATGGAACGCCGGGACCGAACTTTGCGCAGGCGCAGCAGTCCTCGGTCGCGGGCCAGCCCTTGTATTATATCGGCGCACCGACGATCGCGAAGTCGCCCTACAACGCGACCAACCCGATGCCGCAGCCGAACACGGCCGGCACGCCGACCGCGCAGAGCGACACCGCTCCCCCGTTCAAGACGATCGCCGAAGCCAGCGTCGAGAAGGACATGGACCCGGCCGATCTCGATATCCTCACCACCGGCTTCAGCGGCCTGCCGACCGGTGTGCTGGATACTCGCATTCCCGGCGCCGGCGGTCTGAACGGACCGTTCCAGCTGCAGGGTGAGCAGATCAGCGACGACGACTACACCGGCGACTCGACCCATCGCTTCTATCAGGATTGGCAGCAGGAAGACTGCAGCGCCGCCAACGCCACAAAGAAGAACAATTCGGGCTGCCTGAACGACCTGTTCCCGTTCGTGATGGCGACCTATTCGGCATCCAACAAGAGCATGGCCAACTCGATGGGCTTCTACAACGCCCAGCAGGGGCAGGCTCCGGTCCTGAAGATGCTCGCCGATCGCTTCACCCTGAGCGACAACTTCCACCAGTCGTTCCATGGCGGCACCGGCGCGAACCACTTCATGCTCGGTACCGGCGATGCGGCCTTCTGGAGCGACGGCAAGGGCAATCCGGTGACGCCGCCGGCCAACCTGATCGCCAATCCGAATCCGGTCGCGGGTTCGGTCAACCGCTACACCGTCGATGGCAATTGGAGCAACTGCTCTGATGTCTTCCAGCCCGGCGTCAAGCCGATCGTCACCTACCTCAACAATCTGCCGTACGCGGCGGAGCCGAACTGCAAGCCCAACCACTACTACATGCTCAACAACGTCAACCCGGGCTATCTGCCGAACGGCGCGCTGTCGGGTGGCAACAACGTGCCGCCGTCGTCGGTTCGCACGATCGGCGATGCGCTCATGGAGAAGAACATCTCCTGGGCGTTCTACGGCGGCGCGTTTAACGACGCTGTGGCGCTTTCCAACGCCGCGGTTGCCGCCAATCCGTCGAACCCCAACCTCAGTGCCGCTGCGGTCGCCGATCCGGCGCACGCGCTCGGTGTTGCCTACTGCCAGATCTGCAATCCGTTCCAGTATGCGACCTCGATCATGGCCAACCCGGCCGTGCGTCAGGCTCACATGAAGGACACTGCCGATCTGATCACGGCGATCCAGAACAACACGCTGCCTGCGGTGTCGTTCGGCAAGCCGGACGGCCTGCTCGATGGTCATCCGCAGAGCTCGAAGGTTGATCTGTTCGAGGCCTATGTCCTGAACGTGCTCAACTCGCTGGACAACAATCCGGAGCTGAAGGCTGAAACCGCGGTCTTCATCACCTGGGACGAGGCCGGCGGCTATTGGGACTCCGGCTACCAGCAGTCCATCGACTTCTTCGGCGACGGACCGCGCATTCCGACCCTGATCCTTTCGCCCTATTCGACGGGCGGCAAGGTCAACCACAACTACGCCGACCACGTTTCGCTGCTGAAGTTCATCGAACGCAACTGGGCTCTCCAGCCGATCACGAACCGCAGCCGCGATAACCTGCCGAACCCGACCTACTCGAAGAACAACGAGTACGTTCCGACCAACAGCCCGGCATTGTCTGACATGTTCGACGCGTTCGACTTCAGCAAGCCGGTCACGTTGTCCTACACCGAGTGATCAGGCTCTCGCACACAGCGAGGCCTTGATTCCATCCGAGGGCGGCGCCGATCGAACCAATGGTTCGGTCGGCGCCGTCTTGTTCTACCCGCCCACTACCTGATCGACCGGAGACATGCGATGAAGCGCAACGAGAAGATGTGCTCGATCAGCAGCAGCGTCGCGGCCGGGCTGCTTGCCGTCGCCATCCTGGCCGGCGCGGCGATCCCGGCCATGGCGCAGCAGTTTTCCGCCGACCTCGTCGCGAACAAGGACGATACGGCGGCCGCCATGGGAGCCTTGCGGGTCTCCGGCGCAAAAGCACGGATCGAGACAAGCGCGCTGCCCGACGGCTTCTTCCTGATCGATACGCGCAAGCCCGCAGCCTATTTCGTCCGTCCCGCGGCACGGGTTTACATGGACGCGCGGCAATCGAGCCCGCTCACCCGGATGTTCATTCCGGTCGATCCGGATGATCCCTGCCGGCAATGGCTGGCGATGGCGCAGCTATCCGCGCCGATCGACCTCGCGACGTGGCACTGCCGGCGCGATGGAGAGGAAACCATCGCGGGGCACGACACCGACGTCTTTCGAATCGCCGCGCCGTCCGGCTTGAGCTTTGTCGGCTGGATCGATCGCGTGCGCAGGTTTCCGGTACGGATCAAGACCGCGGATGGGACGGTGATCGCTGCCGATCACATCCGCGACGAGCCGCAGCCGGCGCAGACGTTTGAAATTCCCGCAGGCTTGCGCAAGTTCGACCCGCAAGCGCTGATCCGTCGGATCCAGCAGAGCGATGTGTGGGTTGAGCCGCCGGCTTCGGAGTGAGCACGCCGTCCGTCACTGCGACTGCTGGCTTGTTCCCGGCAGGATCCGGCCGAGCGCCGTGTAGTGCGACTGATGCACGTTGCTGTTGAACCGCGACCAGGGTTCGGCCTTTTTCAGGGCGACGGGTACGTCGAAGTGCACCAGCTGCGCAAAGTTGCGATATTCGGCCATCGCATCGTCGATACGGCCGGCGGCGACGTCGAGATCGATGCGGCGCAGGGTGAGAACGAGGTCCTTCAGGATCGCGCGCGCCGCCAGCCGCTCGTCCTTGCCACCGACCGCGGTGTTCCTGATGTCGGGGATGCGCTCGGTCAGTTCCCGCAGTTCGGCCCCGACCCCGGTCACGGCCAGTGACACAACCGCCGTATCGGCAGCCGGGATCGCGACCTCGAGGACGCTCGAGAGCTCGAGCACCTCTTTCATCCGGAGCATAACGCCGTCCTTGTCGAACGGGCGTTCGCCGTCGCCGACCGCATTCAGATAGGCAACGAGGTCCTGGGTGTCCTGGGTCGACAGTTCGAGGTCGAACACACGATCGAAATGATCGACCACCTGTTCATAGCTGTCGTAGCGGCCATCGTGGAAATACGGGGCGTTGAAGTTGGCGTTCAGCAAAGTCGGGGTCTTGACCAGTCCACCGGATCCGACGTCGTGGCGCATCTGGTCGTTGAAGGTTCCCCCCGCAATATGACATCCGGCGCAGCTCAGCTCGGCCTGCTTCGGGAACGGCTTGAAGAACAGCGCCTCGCCGCGGCGCTCGGCCAGGCTCGCCTGCGCGGCGAGCCTGCCGCCGGGCTCAATCTTCGGATTGGGGAGGAAATCGATATCGTTGATATAGGCGACGAGGCCGTCGAGAACCTCGTCGCGTGGCTTCGGACCGGAAAATTCATTGACGATGACATTATAGACGAAGTCGCGCAGCGAGGTGATGCGCCCGTCATGTCCGTAGGGGGCGAGGAAGCGGGCACCGCGCAGGCTCGGAATCCTGATCGGATCGAGGATGCTGTTGAACGTCTTCGCGTTGAAGACGAGGCTGGTCGTATCGAAGGTGCCGGGGCGCGAAGATGCGCCCGGAACGAACAGTTTCGGATTCGATGCACCGTTGACGTGACAGGTGCCGCAGCTCATCTCGGCCTGACGCGCCTTGCCGCCGAGGATGGAAGGCGAGTTGAACGCGAGATCGCCGAGATTGACCAAATAGGACTTTCGCCCGCCGACGGCTTCGGAATGAAAGAGTTCGCGCGGCCGGGCCAGCGCCTCCTCGGAAAATTCGGTGCCGGCCGGCAGCACGGTCTGGTCGCCGCCGAGCGGAAACGCCGTCGCGCGCAACGGCAGCAGGGCAACGACGAGCGCCAGGCACGCGATCCGTGCCGGTCTGACGCCGCGATCGGCAGCTGTCGCACGATGTTTTCCGGAGCCGGACGCCAGAATATCCCAAGCCATTGCGCGAAAACGCCCCTTTTCATAAATGCATATGCGCTGCCACGCGTCGGAAGATGTCACGGAGGTGACAGTTTCCTGTCGGCAGGATCAATGACCATCTGACTGGATAGACGAATTTTGATTGCGGTTTGATGACGCTCGATCAGCGCACCGCAACGCAGTCTGCGTTCGACAGCATGAAAGTCTGTTGGTGCGCGAGCATCTTTCCGCGCGTTTGCGCGCGCGTCGAAAAACAGTCATCCCAGCGAAATGTGTTTTGCATAGCGTGTAGCTCCATTTCTATTTCTTTCTAAATCAGGAGAGCACTATGCGGCTTTGGGGAGCCATTCCGGCGCTCGCGGTTGTTGCTGGCGCCGTTGCCATCTCGCCGGTAGCAAACGCAGAGAATTTGGTCGAAAAGATCGTTGATGAGTTCAAGCACGAGATCAGGGATGAACTGCGAGATCTGCGGGATCGCGGCCATGAAGGCGTGCACCAGTACAAGCACATCGTCGTCATCTATCAGGAGAACCACAGCTTCGATAACCTTTACGGTCACTGGGGCGACGTCGGCCGCGACCGGATCAACGGCATATCCTATGCCGATCAGGCGCACACCCTGCAGGTTCGGCAGGACAACCAGACCGTCTATGCCTGCCTGCTGCAGAACGACGTCAACCTGACCTCTCCGTCGCCGCAACCGACGAGCTGCACCGACAATACGGGCACGGTCGCGATCCTGAGCGCCTTCAAGAACAAGCCGTTCGAGATCAATGAATTCATTCCGACCTCGGCCACCACCTGCCCGAAGCCGCTCGGCGCTTTCGCGGCTCACGGTTTCCTCAACGGCACCGGCGCGCCCGGCGGCTGCACCGCGGACATCGTGCACCGCTTCTACAGCGAGCAGTATCAGCTCAACGGCGGCCGGCAGAACCGCTACATGACCGGCAGTGATGCGGCCGGTCTGGTGATGGGCTATTACGATACCAAGAAGCTGCCGATCTACGGCTATCTCCACGGCCACGGCGCGCCGAACTACGTCATCGCCGACAGCTTCTTCCAGGGCGCGTTCGGCGGTTCGTTCCTCAACCACCAGTTCTTCGTCGCCGCCGCGGCGCCGCAGTTCGTCGGTGCCCTGAATGACGGCAGCGCCAACGACTTCCACTCGATCGTCGATGCCAACGGTATGCCGACCAGCACGCCGCTCTACACGCCGCTCTCGACCGTGAAGGATGCCCAGCTGACGGCGAAGTGCAATCAGGCCGGCCTGACGGCGGGCCTCGCCTGCGGCGACTACGCGATCAACACCACGCAGCCGTTCTATCAGCCCTATTCGCCGGGAACCGCCGACATCAAGCGCCTGCCGCCGCTGCACACGCCGAACATCGGTGATCGGCTGTCGGCAAAGCGCGTTGATTGGGCCTGGTATTCGGGCGGCTGGTCGAACGCCAACGGCGACGTCGGCGCTTCGGGCTGGACCAACGGCAACGGCACGACCTGCACCGACCCGAACCATGTCTCCACGGCGGTGTTCCCGAACTGCCCGGATGTGGATTTCCAGTACCACCATCAGGCGTTCAACTACTTCGCCAACTACGCGCCCGGAACGCAGGCCCGCAAGGATCACCTGAAGGATGAGGCGGAGTTCATCCAGGCGGCCAAGACCGGCCGGCTGAAGCAGGTCAGCTTCATCAAGCCGATCGGCGAGGAGAACGAGCATCCGGGCTACACCAGCGAGTCCGAAGGCAGCCAGCATCTCGTCGATCTGGTCAAGGCGATCGTCGAGGGGCCGGATGGCAAGGACACGCTGATCGTCATCACCTATGACGAGTTCGGCGGGCAGTGGGACCACGTTCCGCCGCCGCCGTTCAACCGTCATGGTGCCGAAGCCAAGGCTGCGGACCAGTGGGGCCCGGGCACCCGCATTCCGGCGCTCCTGATCGCCAAGCGCTTCAACAAGTCGGGCGTCGCGCATGAGGACTTCGACACGACGTCGATCCTCAAGATGCTCGAAAAGCGCTTCGACCTCGACCCGCTGGTGACGCGCCCGGTGCGCAGCCTCTCGGCGGCGCTGAAGGCCGGCGAGGGCTGGCACTAAACGAGAAACGGTTCTGGTCCGCGTCAACGCCTGACGCGGGCCGGAGGCCGGCCATGCGCCCAAGGATCGCTGCACGAAGCATCGCTACACGATCAGATCGTGTAGCGGATGGGTCATGACGGTGTCCGGCGTATGGTCCGGGAAGAAATCTGTTTGTTGCTCCGGGATAGCCAGCCCCATTGCCGACGTTCCACCAGCTGCAACTCCTTGTGCCAGCTGAAATCCGGCGGAATCGTCGTAGTGACCGAACCACGTGGGGCTCTGATCGAATTGTGGAGGAGACGAAGCTCCCTGCTGTTCAAGGCTCGGAAGCTCCTCCGCGAAATGAAAGGACTGCTCGGTCGTTCCGCCGTCTACGAAGGGCAGCATTGCCTGAGACAACGCCGCGTCCTCGTGGCCACTCGGTGACATCGGACTAACATCGGGCGCTGGAGCGCTGCCGCCGACCGGCGGCGCGGGGCTGTCCGGGCTGGCGGCGAATATGAAGGCGTCCATCCCCGCCGTATGACACTGAATATCGACCTGAAGGCTGGTCGTGGCCGAATCGCCGTCCGCATCGACCGCCGTCACATCGAACAGGAGATCCGCGTTGATGCTCGTCTTCTCGGTATAGCTGATGTTGTTGATCGCGAAGGTGGGACACCCGGCCTCCACCCGATCGTAGTCGACCTGAACCTGGCTGAAGGACCTGTCAACGTAAAGCGTGTACGTCGTCGTCGTGGCATCAAAGGAGTAGCTGTCGATCAGCGAAGCATCCGATGTCTCCTGGACCACGAAGCTGGCGCTGCCGCAGAGCGGCCTGGGCACGTCGATGCAGAAGTCGTGAACGTCGGCGCTGCCATCAAGAACCTTGAAGATGACACCAGCGGTGCCGTAGCCCTGCCATTGCGTGAGATTGAAGCTGACCTGCGACTGCTTCTCGGTGAAGGCGAGATTCAACTGCTCGGCCGGGTCCATTTGCAGTCCGCTATCGCCGACTGCGATACCGCAGTCCGATGCCTTGACATCGAGCGGATGGCCAGAGCAGTCGGACCCGGTAATCACCAGTTGTCCGTCCGGAGCAGTCAGTGACGGCGTGCCGCAGAACTGGGCATCAAAATCGGAGCCGCTGACGGTGACGTCCTTCGATGGCCCGGCGTGCTCGAGATCAAAGCAGAAGGTTCCATCCGGATCGACCAGCAACTTGAAATACGGATCGTCCAACCTGCCGCCGCAATCGGTAAGATACGCGTCGAGTTCGACGCCGCCGCCCACCTCATGGGTCGTATAGTAGAAACTGTAGTCATCGCCATGTCCGGTGACGTGCACCGCGGTAATGCCGTTGCCCAGACATGACGTGGCCAGATCATATCCCGTGCAGCCGACTGGACCGTTGTGGACGGCAACGAGCATCGCGGCGTCGCCATCCGCGCCGAAATTGATATCGTAAGTGCCCGTCGCAGTCTGATGGTCCTGAGCGGCGACGAAGGTCTCCGGGAAGCCGCAAATGGTCGGGTGATCGTCCGTGATCGTCAGTTGCTTGCCGAGGTCGATGCACGCGCTCTGGAAGTCGCCGTCTTTGTCCGTGATGGTGGCAACCAGGCTTACGACGCCGGCGGTCAACGACACGGCTTTGCCACTGTCAGGGCCGGCGCAGGACGGATGCGTCACCGCGCGATATTCGGTGAAGGTGACGCATCCCGTGACCGGATCAACCGCGATGGTGAATGCCAGCGCCCCGCTCGCTGTGCCGACATGGCCTTCGATGGTGTTGCCGTTCAGAACCAGCACGTCGGAGCAGCCGGTATGCGAATCGATCAGACCGGATGGGGTGCAGTCACCTCCGTTGATCGTCAGTGCATAGTGAGTCGTCGCGCCGTCGGCGCCCTGGAGCGAAGTGAACGCCGTCGAGAAATCGGCGGAAATTTTCGTCAGCGCCGCGTCCGGCGCCGAGCCCGCGATGTGGTCGTCCAGCGCCGTTGCCGTCAGGTGCGTCTCGCTCAGCGTCAGCGACGGAGCGCTGCAATTGGCCCGGATGCAGGGGCCATCGTCGCTGATGCTCAGCCTGCTGCCGAGGTCGAGGCTGGCGCTCTGGAAGTCGCCGTCCTTGTCCGTGATCGTGGCGTTCAGGCTCACGATGCCCGCCGCCAGTGAGACGGCTTCGCCGCTGTCCGGGCTGGTGCCGAGCGGCTGCTCCACCGGCCGGTAGTCGGTGAAGGTGACGTGTCCCGTGGCCGGATCGAGCGTGATGGTGAATGCCAGTGTGCCGTTGGTCGCGCCGACGCGGCCTTCGATGGTGTTGCCGTTCAGAACCAGCAGGTCGGCGAGGCCGGTATGCGAGTCGATCAGCCCCGATGCCGTGCCGTTGCCGCCGGTGATCGTCAGCGCGTAGCGGATGGTCGCGCCATCGGCGCCTTGCACCGAAGTGAACGCCATCGAGAAATCGGCGGAAGTCGTGGTCAACGCCGCGTCCGGTGCCGAGCCGGCGATGTGGTCATCCAGCGCCGTTGCCGTCAGATGCGTCTCGCTCAGCGTCAGCGATGGGGCCGTGCCCGTCGCCTTGATGCGCGGGCCATCGTCCGTGATTGTCAGCTGCTTGCCGAGATCGATGCTGAGATCCTGGTACTGGCCGTCGCTCTCCGTGACCGTCGCGATCAGGTTGACGAGGCCGGTCCCCAGTGCGATCCCTTCGCCGCTGTCAGGGCTGGTGCCCGACGATTGTTCGACGGCGCGGTGCTCGACGAAGGTCACGCGGCCCGTGGCCGGGTCAACCGTGATGGTAAACGCGAGCGCTCCGCTTGCTGTACCGACATGGCCTTCGATGGTGTTGCCGTTCAGAACCAGCAGGTCAGCGAGACCGGTATGCGAGTCGATCAACCCTGACGCCGTACCGTTGCCGCCGGTGATCGTCAGAGCGTAGCTGACCGTCAGACCCGGTGCGGTGACGAATGCCGCCGAGAACTCGCCCGAGGTCGTCGTCAGCGCGGCGTCCGGTGCCGAGCCGGCGATGTTGTCGTCCTGCGTCGTTGCTGTCAGATGAGTCTCGCTCAACGTCAGCGATGGCGCCGTTCCGATCCCGATCAAGGGGCCATGGATGACGAGTGTCACCGTCTGCGGGGTACCGCCTATCGTGGTCACCGTGAAGCTGTCGGTCAGCGCGTCGCCGACATGGAGGGCTTGCACGGAGCTGTTGGCGTTGTCGAGCGTATAGGTCCACACCCCGGCCGTTGTCAGCGTGAATGAGCCGTAGCCACCAACGCTTGTCGTCGGCACGTTCACGGCGGTGAAGGTATTGACGGGATCGTCGACATCGGTGTCGGTGAGGGTGCCCTGTGCGATGAGCAGGCCGGGCGAGGCATGACTGACGCCGACCGCACCCACCACCGAGCCGGCCTTGGTCCCGGAGATGATGGAGGCGTCATCGGCGCCCAGGATGCTGATGTTGAAGCTCTCGCTGGCCGAGAGCGAGCCGTCCGAGACCGTGATCACAAAGCTCTGGGTCGTGTTGGCCTTCAGGGCGTTGATTGCGGTATTGTTCGGAACGAAGGTGTAGTTTCCGGTGGCGCTGTTGAGATAGAGCGTGCCAAATGTACCGACGCTCGACACGTCGTAGGTCGCCTGTCCCAGCACCGTATTGCCTGTGGCGCCTCCGCTGATGCCGAATTTCAGTGCGCCGCCCTTGATGCTGCTCGCGGAAAAGGTCCCGTTCGCCGCATTGAAGTCGTCAAATATCACCGTATCGATTTCAGTCGGCCCCGATCCGAGGTTCAGCTTCGGCGGAGTCGGCGGCAGCTTGAAGAGATCATTTTTCGCGAAGATCGCGACCGGCAGCGGCCCGAGCGTATCTTGCACCGGCGACAGCGGGGACTGCTGAATAAAATTGATTGGTAGCAGCAGCTGGCCCCCTTCGAGAGCGGGCATGCCGGACCCTTTCGATGCCGGTCCTTTCTCGAAATAGGCGAGCGTCTCTTGTTGGGCCTCCCGTAATTCCTCCATGTGCGCAGGGGAATTCGTGGCATGGTTCACGCCGACGGAGGATCCTCTTCTGCTCAGAATGATCGTCTCTTCGGGATCCTCGACGATGATATGACGGGGGATCGCCTCCTTGGTCACGAGCTCGAACACGCCGTGGTGGAGGTCCTTGTATTTGATGCCGTCGTCGTCCAGGAACGTGACGTTCGGCTCCGCGGCCCGGGCGTCCTCCAGCAGCGAGAAAGTCAGGGCGGCCAACGACAGCATGCCGAGGCCGCTGGCCCGGATGGTGCCAACCGGTGTGTCAGCGGTCAGGACGCCAGATCCTGCCAGCCGGCTGCCGATGAGGCGGAAGAAGCTTCTGGCTTTCGCGAACGAGCCCGGCCGCAAGCCCCCACCGGGGTCCTGCGCGATGTCGCCCAACTCCAGCCGGGTGCCGGCCGGCAAATTGATCAGCCTGCCATCGACCAGGCGGATTTCGATCCGCCCGCCAACTCCGACCTCAATGACGTCACCCTGGCGAACGGGATCGCCAGCTACGATTTGAATCGGTATGCCGCGGGCACGAGCGATCGTGCCGCAACCGATCGCCGTCCAAACAGTGCCAACCACACGGGGCGGCTGGCCCAAAACGGCCATGCACGCGTCCCCGAACTCTACGCCGGACGCAACAAACATTGGCTTTTTGCCTGTTGGGCAGTTCGAGCGGGAGGTGGTGCCGCAGTCTTTTTATTTTGGCTTGGTTCGGCCACGCGGCGAAAAACCCCGCGCCGTCAGCCATAGGCTTGTCCGCTGAAACGTCCTGATTGAAACCAAATTCGGCAGTAAAAAATCGAATTCCAGTACTGCGGGGAGCAATACGAAAAGGACAGAACAGGTGTCCTTTATCGCGCGTGCAGCCCCGCAAAATTAATAGTATGATTACCATGCAAATTGTCCACTTATTAATTTTTAGTCGAACTGCGTCAGGCATTTAGGCCTGTCCGCGACAACTCGTCTGGCACTCAAGGTCCTGCAGTCTCGGCCCGGCGGTCCCGACCACCCATCGAGCCACGACACGACAGGACCTTCTCGAGGAGGGGATCGTGCGCATCCATTTGATTGTTCAATTGCTTGCAAGCTTCGTCCTGGCGCTCGCAACGCTCACGCCCGGCCAGGTGCAGGCGCAAACCGAACCGGCCCAGCCGGCGGTCGACAATATTCAGTTGAAATTCATCGGAAGGGTCGTAGCCGCCACCGGTTCGGTCACGATCGAGCATCCGAGTGCAGTCGTCGTTCAGGCAGGGCTGCCCGGCAAATTGCCTCAGGCGCAGGTTGGCGATCCCGTTTATCTGGGCGACGTGGTGCAAACTGGAGCTGACGGACGCGTCGGGATCAATTTCACCGACGGCACTTCGTTCAATCTGTCGAGCAACGCCAAGATGGCGATGACCGAGTTTGTGTACGATCCAAACGGCAAGTCAAACTCGACCTTGCTCAAACTGACCAACGGGACGTTCACCTTCGTTGCCGGCAACATTGCGAAGACCGGCGACATGAAGATCGACACTCCCGTGGCAACGATGGGCATTCGAGGCACAACGCCACGCATCGAGATATCGGACGATGGAACGGTGAAGTTCGCCACGCTCGTTGAAGAGGGCAAGAGCAAGGTCAGGAAGGTCGGGACACGAACGCCGCAGCAACCTGAGCAAAACACTCTCCACAAGTTCAATCCAAACATCTGTCGAGGGTGCTAGGCCAGGCGCAGCCCGTTTCGTGCAAGCAAGGCCCGATATGAAACTTCGTGCAAGCGCCGGCGCAATTGTCAGCCTGACATCGCTTCTCGTTGCGATGCTCCCCGCGTTGCCTGCGGCCGCGCAGAACCCGAAGAAGGACAACTATCTCCGCACTATCGGATTGTGCAGCGGCCTCGATCGCACACCGGCCGACGCGCGCGTTGCTGCCTGCACGGCGTTGATCGATGCGGGGCAGGACATGACCCCTGCCGGCCTCGCGATCGCCTACAACAACCGTGGCAACGCCTACGCTGCCAAGGGAGACTTCGACGGCGCCATCCGGGATTTTGATCGATCGATCGAGCTCAATCCGACCTACACCAAGCCGTTCAACAACCGCGGCGTGGCCTATCTCAAGAAGCGCGAATATGATCGCGCGACCGACGCCTTCGATCAGGCGATCAGGCTCAACCCGAATTACGGCGAGGCCTTCGCCAACCGCGCCGGCGCCTATTTGAAGCAGAACGATTTTGCGCGCGCGGCGCAGGACTACGATGAGGCCATTCGCCTCAAGCCGAACCTGGACGGGGTGTGGAGTGGACGCTGCTGGAGCCGGGCCATCCTTGGCGAATTGCAGGCGGCGCTGGAGGATTGCAACAAGGCACTTCAATCGGGGCCCGCCAACGCCGCGACGTATGACTCGCGCGGCCTGATCTATCTGAAGACCGGCGAGCTTGGCGCGGCGATTGCCGACTACAGCTCCGCACTTCGCATCGATCCCAAGCTCGCGAGCGCGCTTTATGGACGCGGCCTGGCGAAGTTGAAGCAGGGCGATAAGGCCGGCGGCAATATCGACATCGCGGCGGCCAAGGCGATCCAGGGCAGCATCGGCGACGATTTCACACGCTACGGCGTGCGATAGCCGAGTGCGGCCGACGGAGGTGCAGCAAGCGGGACGGTCCGATGCTGTCGTAGCGGGTGCGGCCCGGCCAGCCGGCTAGTTTATGATCTCGACCGTCGCCGAACGGCCGGCGACCAGCGCGATGCGATCCGGCAGGTGATCCAGCGCGATGCGCACGGGGATGCGCTGCGCTAACCGAACCCAACTGAAGGTCGGATTGACGTTCGCGAGCAGGCTCGCGCCTGCCGCGCGGTCTCGATCCTCGATGCCGGCCGCAATGCTCTCGACATGTCCGGTGAGCCGCACCGGCTCGCCCATCAGCCGGATCTGCGCCTTGTCGCCGACGCGGATGCGCGCGAGCTTGGTCTCCTCGAAATAGCCTTCCACATGCAGCGTATCGGTGTCGACCAGCGCCATCACGCCCTTGCCCGCGGTGACGTAGGCGCCCGGCCGCAGGTCCATATTGGTGATGGTGCCGTTCACCGAAGCGTGCACCTCGCTGCGATCCAGGTTGAGCTGCGCGACGGCGCGATCGGCGACCGCCTGGTCATAGGCCGCCTTGGCCTGCAGCTGCGTCGCCAGAACCTGCTCCTGCTTCTGCTGCGACACCGCATCGGTGGTCAGCGAGCTGTAGCGCTTGAGGTCGGCGTCGGCCTGATCCAACGTCGCGCGATGGCCGGCGACCGCCGCGTCGGCCTGCTTCAGTGCCAGGGCAAAGCGTGCGCGATCGATCCGGAACAGGATGTCGCCGCGACGCACCGGCTGATTGTCCTTGACCAGCACGTCGGTGACGAAGCCGGAGACGTCGGGAGCCACCTGGATCACGTCGGCGCGGACCCTGCCGTCGCGGGTCCATGGCGATTCCATATAGTAGACCCAGAGCGCGCGAGCGACTGCGAGTGCAGCGATGACGGCGACCGCGGTCAGCGCAACCCGGCCGAGCCAGGCGAAATTCCCCTTCATGGCAGAAACTCCGAAAGATAAACGACGACGCCGAGCAGGCATACATACAGGGCGAAATTGAACAGCGCGCGATGCCAGACCAGCCGGTAGACCCCGAAGCGCTGCATGATCCGGCTCACCACCGCGCTCAGCGCATAGGCAACGATCAGCCACAGCAGCAGCGCCGGAACGAGCACGCCGTAAATATCGAGCTCATATCTCATGCGGCGAAACTCTCCTCGGGCTGCGATCGATAGGCGGGCGCATCCGGAAACAGGCCGCGGCGGATCCCGACGAGGCCGAGCAACGCATCGTCCCGCGGGCGCTCATTGGGATCCTTGACGACCGCGGACAGCGCTGCATCGATGCATGACAGCAGTTCGGCCGGCATTGCCTGGTCCGCATGGGCGCGAAACGCCGCCGCGAGGTCGTCCAGCATGTCGTCGATGGCACGCACGGTCGACGCGGCGAGGCCGTAGCGGGCCCGCCTGAGGTCGATGATGTTGAGCCCGATGCGGAGCTGGACCAGGCTGTCGGCATCGCGGCGGTCGCTCTCGGAGATAAAGGCGATCCGCTGGACCAATAGCCCGAGCCGATGCAGCATCAGGCCGGCAAACTGCGCGCGATCGCCGTGGCCGCGCCGCTCGGCCGCGACCGCGAGCGTCTGCCAGCTCGACATCATCAGCCGCTTGGCGATCCATTCGGCGCCGACGCCGCGCGCGATCCGCGTCACGATCTCCGCAATCACGATACCGAGGAAGAAGGCGACGGAGCTGTTGGCAAAACTGGCAAAATCCGCGCTGTAGGTCGATTGCAGCGCCAGCAGCGTTGCGGTGTTGACCGCGAGCGCCATACCGATCGGCGCGGTTTTGGGCCGTGCGATCAAAAAACCGTACAGGAGGAAGGTCGGGGCCAGCGCGGCGATCAGGACCTCGACATGGGTAATACCCGGCACCACCGCGAACTGGTAGATCGCGACGACGACGATCGCGACCAGCGAAAACAGGCCGAAGGCCCGGATGCTGCGCGCCGGCTCGTCCTGCGCGGCGAAGAACGAGCAGGCGACCGCCGCCATCATCGGCGCCGAGGCGCCATCCGGCCAGCCGGTCGCAATCCACAGGCCGCAGCAGATCAAGATGGCGACCGCCGCTCCCGCGGCCGACCACAGCGCCATGCCGTGGTCGCGATGACGGACCGGCGCGGCCCCCGACTCCGGGTGGAACGCCAGCGGGACGGTAGAGATGTCCCGGCCCGCGGCAATCGCATCGCCTATTGCGCGGCAGTCGGCCGAGATGTCGACAAGCTCGCGCAGCCGGAGCAGCAAGCTGATCATGATGATGCGCTCTCGCGACGCGATGCCGTCGAGCGCGGATTGCCGCTCGGCGATTGCAGCGCGGATCTGCTCGCCCGATTGCCGCTGGCGGTCCTCGTCCACGATCCATGCGGCGATATCGTCGATCAGGCGCCGGAGCTCCGGTTGCCTTTGCAGCGCCGCCTCGCCGAGTGCGGCAAGCCGGTCTTCGATCGACGTGATGATCGGCAACAGCATCAGCATGCGCAGCCGGACCTCACCGAGGCCTCGCACGGTGCCGACGTCGGCCAGCCGGTCATAGGCGACATGGGTCGCCAGCGTATCGATCTCGACGATGTCTGTTGCAAGACGAAGGCGTTGGGCCCGGCGCGTCTCGCTGGTCCCGCGGTCAAGCAGCACGTCGCGGGACAGGCGGCGCGCATCCGACAGCCAGCTCCTGACGCGGCGGCCGACCGCCGGCGCGACGCTGCGCGGAAACACCACCGTCGACACCAGGCTCGCGCAGATGATGCCGAGCGAGATCTCCTCGACCCGTGCCAGCGCGACATCGAAGATGCTGCCGGGGTCAGCCACCGACGGAAAGCCGATCAGCGCGACGGTATATCCGCCCAGCATGAAGACATAGCTGCGCGGCGTGCCGTCGAGCAGCGACAGATAAAGGCAGAGCCCGACCCAGAGCGCGATCGCGAGGCACAGCAGTTCCGGCGCGTTGACCAGGTTCGGCACCAGGGCGACCGTGACGCTCGCGCCGACCAGGGTGCCGATCACGCGGAAGAACGCCTTCGAACTGGTCGCGCCGGCCAGCGGCTGCGACGTGATATAGACCGTCGCCATCGCCCAATAGGGGCGCGGCAGATCGATCGCCAAGGCGATGACGAGCGCCAGCATCGACGCCGCGAACGTCTTCAACGCGAAGACGAAGTCCGCGTGGCGGACCAGGAACGGCTCTTCCGCGCGCATGACTATTTCGCCTCTGGAGCAGTCTTGGCTGGTGCAGTTTTTGTTGTAGCAGACTTGGCGTCCTGCAGGCGGCTCGCCCGCTGCTCGATGAGCTGCAGCGTCTCGAAGGTTACCGCAAGTTCCGCGCTGCCGATATCCTTCAGCAGGCCGGCCCGCACGCGGCGCAGTACCCGGTTGATCTCCTTGACCTTGGCTTCGCCGGTCGCGGTGAGATGCAGCGTCTTGGCGCGCCGGTCGGTGGGGTCCTCGCGACGCTCGACGAGGCCTTCGGACTGGAGCAGATCGATCAGCCGCACCAGTGAAGGCCCCTCGATTCCCAGTTCATCGGCCAGCACGCCCTGCCGGACGTTTTCTCCCTGGCGCGACAACACCAGCAGCGGAATCGCCGTCGCGTAGGACAGGCCGTGGTCGGACAAGGCCTGATCCGACTCGCGGCGCCAGATCCGGGCGAGCCTGGTCACAAGGCGGCCAATCTCGGCGTGGATATGGGACTGCGAAGGCGGCATGCAAAATAGATAGGATGCGAACTATTAGGATGCAACAATATAGCTGCGAACATCGCGGATCATCACGCAAATGCGATCCTGCGTGAGGGGCGTCAGTACTTCTGCACGGTCGATCGGAAGGCGATCCAGAACGCGACCGACAGAAGTCCCAATCCGCCGAGCACAAGGAAGGCTGGGCCATAGCCGACCCATTGCGCGATCCAGCCGCCGAGCGCGGGGCTCAGCGAGGCGCCGATTCCCTGAACCGTGATGACGGCGCCTTGTCCGAGATTCACGCGGCCGGTTCCGTTCAACGATCGCGCCACCATGCCCGGCACGGCGACACTTTGCAGGCCTGCGCCGATGCCGTCGAGGATCTGCACGGGCAGCACGCGCCACCAGCCGGAGAGGGAGCAAGCGAGCGCGCCGCGGATCGGCAGGGCCAGGAACGACAGCAGCAAGACAGACCAGTAGTTTCGACGCTCGGCGGCGTGCATGCCGGCGATCGAGGCAAGAATCATCACCGCCTGAGCCACCACGATCGTGGTCGCGACGAAGCTCGGGCCATCGGCATGGTTGCCTGCGACCGCAGCAAGGCCGTAGAGCGGCACGATCGCCGCGTTACCGAGGTGAAACGCGGCCAGTGCGACGGCAAGCACCAGTAACGGCTTGTGCTTGACCAGCACGGAGAAGCCGCTGGGCTGGCTGTCCGGGTCTTCTTCCTTGCCGCGTGCGGCGCGGTGATCGATGCTGGCGGGCGGGATCAAGAGAACGCTGACGATCGTGATCACGCCAAACAGGGCGGCGAGGACGAAGACCGCCACATAACCAAATTGCCAGCCGAGATAGCCCGACGCCGCGGCGCCGACCATGTTGCCCGCATGATTGAATGCCTGGTTGCGGCCGTTCTGCCGGTTGAACCCACGCTGCCTGACGATGCCGAGCGTGATGCCGGTGACCGCCGGAACGATTGCGGCGCCCGCGATCGAGGTCGCAACCTGGGACAGCGCGACGGCCCAGAAGTTCTGCGACATCAAAATGACGGCCGATGCCACCACGACGGCGATGCCGGGAACGATCACCCATACCCGCTTGTGGTTCGTCGTATCGATGCAGCCGCCGATCGGCGTCGTGATCAGCATGCCCGCGATATTGCCGAGTGTCAGGGCGGTCCCGATCAGGCCGCTGGTCCAGCCATGCAGCTGGAGGAAAACCCCGACGAACGGCCCGATCCCGGACTGCATGTCTGCCATGAAGAAGTTCACAGCCAGCAGCGGCCACAGGCGTGCAGGAGACGTTTTCGCTTTGCAATGGGCATGATTCCACGAACGCGCAGGGCCGCGGAATGAAGCGACCACGGACCGATATTTCTGCGCAATGTGCATGGCGGCCGGCGGTACGATTTTCCGGGAGCGCAAGACGGCCGGCAACGTCACGGACCAAGCGTGCGCCGGACCATATCGCCCATATCAGTCTTTCCTGGCTCGTTCTCGCTCGGCTCTTTCTTGATTATCGCATCAGCACGTACACGACGACGATGACAGCGAGCGCGATGATCGCAGACGTGATCATCATGCCGTAGGGACGTGCCTGTCTCCCTTCGGTCGTCTCTGCCGTGTTTGCCGGAGCTGGTTCAGCGGGACCTTCCCGGACCATGGTTGGCGTCCTGCGTATCACAACTCTATTCCGACGCGGCTGACGCAGCTTCGTTCCTAACTGGTGTCCCGGGCCGGAGCGCACGCTTAGGAACCTCGCTCCGAACGCGCTGTTGAGGCTTCTTTCGGAGGCACGCAGATGCGCGATCGGCCCGAACCTCGCGCCCGACTATCTGACGTCGTGAAGGATGGCGGCCTCCGATGCCGCCGATGCACATCGCATCCGCGGTCGGGTGGAAGCAGGGCGAGGAGCCCAGAGTGCCGGACAGCTTGCAGATCAATGCGCTCCCCCACCGGCCTGCAGCATCCGCGGTCGCTCTATGCGCTCCCTAATGGCGACATCCTGGTCGTCGAGTCCAAGGCGCCGGGGACGGAGCCGATCAAGCGGCCAAAGGACGCCTCGGGACGGGCTCTGACTTCGGCGGTCTCACCCGCACACGCGAGCGATTGGAGAACACGATGAGCGATAGCACGATCAAGAAAGTATCGGTCAGCACGTCCCCGAAGGGGACGATGGGCCAGACCTATCTGGTGTCGGGCAAGCGCGTTGCCATGCGGCTCTGGGACAACGAACAGCCGCAACCGGGCGCTTCCGATCATCGCGACTACGAGACGGTTGGGTATGTCATCAGCGGTCGCGCCGAATTGACCCTGGAAGGGCAGACCATCCGCCTGCAGCCGGGCGATTCCTGGCTCGTGCCCGCCGGGGCCGAGCACCGTTATCGCATTCTCGAGCCGTTCACGGCCGTCGAAGCCACCGCGCCACCGGCGCAAGTGCACGGTCGCGACGAGGCCAAATCATAGAGGGCACGGTGTCGAACATGCTCGAAGAAAAGCTCAGGGATGCGATCATCGGCGAATTGAAACGCCAGGCCGCCAATCGGCCGGATCTGCTCCGCGTGCTGGATGCCGGGGAACTGTCGGTCAGCGGCACGATCGACCTCGATGCGCTGGTTATGGTGATCGCAGGCTCGGTTGCGGGCGGACCTTGAGCGCGGCCGGTTAGGAACGCATCGGGATACAGATGCTTCTGTTCCTGAGGAGATTGTCATGAACAGAAAGCCTGTCACGCAGGATTCCGGACGCTCGAGCGACTGGGGTTCCCACGCGCAAACCGATAAGCCGTGGAAGGGAAACCCGGAGAAGGAGCAGCGCTCCGGAAACACGAAGGGCTCCGGAGACGAGAAGCCCGACCTGGAAAAGTGGCATGAATCGAACACGCAGTGATGCGCGGAGATAGCGAATGCCCGCCTTTCACTTCGCGATCGTGAATGATGAGCGTGTGATCGATGCAACCGGTCAGCCGGTTGCCGACCGCGATGAAGCCATTGCCGCCGCCAAGCGGCTCGCCATCGACCTTGCGGAGACCCGACAAGAATATCTGGGCCGCGGTTACTCCATCTCGGTGATCGGCAGCGACGCACGCGAAATTCACCGCGAGAGCATCGACAGCGCCGAGAAGAGCGGGTGAACGATGCCGTCCGGCGGCAAGGCTTCGAGAAGCGGCAAGGCGGCTTCGAGAACAAGGCTTCGGAAGCGAGGCTTGGAGACACCAAATGGATATGGGCCTTGAAATCATCTACGGCATCGGAGCGCTCGTGCTTCTGACCGCTTTGATCTTCGGCGTGCTTCAGCACCATTTTCGCAGCAGGCGCGCGGTGCAGGCCGGCGGGGAGGTCGTCCGCGAAAGATACAAGCGGAATGAGACCTGACGCAGCGCCACTGGCGCAAGGAGGAGACGATGGGATTGGCTCAATATGCGGTGATTGCGACCGGTGAGGAATGGGGCGTCCTGCACGACGGCAATCTCAACGGCGGATACGCCACCAAGGAAGCTGCATTCGAATCGGCGGCGGCCGCCGCGGCACTGGCGATCAGGATGGGGCACGAGGTCCACGTCAGCGTTCCCGGCCGCGAGGAGGGCGAGGCGGCCCTCACCAAGCGACCCGCCTGATCTAAGCCAACAGCAGTACAGCTTGCATTCGGTGCGAGGACGGCGCGCGTCAGCGCGCTCTATGGATCCAGCTCAGTATCCCAGTAGAGATAATCGAGCCAGCTCTCGTGCAGATAGTTCGGCGGAAACAGCCGGCCGTTGCGATGCAACTGATGCACGGTCGGGGCGTAGGGCGTTTGCTTCGGAAACATCTTGGCCTGCTGCGGCGTCAGATTGCCCTTGCGCAAATTGCACGGCGAACAGGCGGCGACGACGTTCTCCCAGGTGGTCTGGCCACCCTTGCTGCGCGGAATGATGTGATCGAAGGTGAGGTCGTCGCCCGACAGGCAATACTGGCAGCTGAATCGGTCGCGCAGGAAAACGTTGAACCGGGTGAAGGCGGGGTGGGTGGTCGGCTTGACGAAGGACTTGAGGGATACGACGCTCGGCAGCTGGATTTCGAACGAGGGACTTCGTACCGCCCGGTCGTAATATTCGACGATGTTGACACGATCGAGGAACACCGCCTTGATCGCGTCCTGCCAGGACCAGAGCGACAGCGGGTAATAACTCAGCGGCCGGAAGTCCGCATTCAAGACCAGCACCGGCCAACCGCCTTGCGAGACATGTGCGTTCAAATAACGCTCCTGACTCCCATTAGCTGCGAAGCAGCATGCACTCACATACTACAGGCAGCGTGACGGGATTGTGAAGAGCAATGAGCGGCTTATCCGCCGCGCCCTGCCATGTTCCTGCCCCGATTGCCTCCCGCCCGCGAGGCCCGTAAAGGGAGCCGCAAGGCCCTGTCGGCCAGTGACGGACCCTGCCGATGACCACGACTTCAAGCTATCTCGAGGCGCCGCGCCGGTTGCGCGCGTTCGTGCGGGCGCACGAGACGAGCCTTGCGGTGCTTGCGGTGCTGATCGGCGCCATTGGCGGCCTCGTGGTGGCGGTCATGAGCGGCCTCGTCACGGTGCTGCATTCGGTGCTGTTCAATCTGCCGCTCGGCGACCGGTTGTCGAGCCAGCCCAGCATCGATCCCGTGCGCGCGCTCGTGGTTCCCACGATCGGCGGCCTGCTGCTGGGATTTGCGTTCCTTCTGTTGCTCCGGGTCCGGCCGGCCCGCGAAATCGACCCGATCGAGGCCAACGCGCTTTATGGCGGGCGGATGTCGTTCCGCGGCAGCGTGATCGTGGCGCTGCAGACGATCTGGTCGAGCGGCGTCGGCGGCTCGGTCGGGCTCGAGGCCGGCTATACCCAGCTCTCCAGCGGCCTCGCCGCCTCGCTCGGCCGCGGCTTTCACCTCCGCCGCAACGACCAGCGAATCATGGTCGGCTGCGGCGCGGCGGCGGCGATCGCCGGTGCGTTCAGCGCGCCGCTTGCGGGCGCGTTCTACGCTTTCGAACTTGTGATCGGCGGCTATACGCCGGCCAGCCTGACCCCGGTCGGCGTGGCGGCAGTGACCGGCTACTTCGTCGCCCATGCCTTTGAGCCGCTGCCGCTCGGCGTCGGCGTCGGAACCGTCGGCGATGTGCTCGGACGGGATCTTGCGATCGCCGCGCTGCTCGGCATGGTCGCGGCGCTGACCGGGATCGCGATCATGCGCGGGGTCACGCTGTGCGAGGCGCTACTGACCAAGAGCCGGCTGTGGCCGCCGCTGCGGCCGGCGCTCGGCGGGCTTGCGGTCGGCGCGATGGCGCTACTCACGCCGCAGGTGATGTCGTCGGGCCACGGCGCGCTGCGCTTCGCCGGCATCGTGGCGATGCCGCTTGCCTTCATCGCCGCCGTGTTCGCGCTGAAGGCGGTGGCCTCGATCGTCTCGCTCGGCTCGGGCTTCCGTGGCGGATTGTTCTTCGCCACGCTGTTCATGGGTGCGCTCGGCGGCCGGCTGTTCGCCGCCGGCGTCGACATCGTGTGGCCGGGGCTGAACCTCGACCCCAACGCCTATGCGGTGATCGGCATGAGCGCGCTGTCGGCCTCCGTGATCGGCGGCCCGCTCACGATGTCGTTCATCGCGCTGGAATCCACCGGCAACCTCTGGCTCACCACCGCGGTGCTGGTCGCGGTCATCATCTCGACCACGATCACGCGCGAGCTGTTCGGCTATTCGTTCGCGACCTGGCGGCTGCATCTGCGCGGCGAGACCATCCGCAGCGCCGCCGATATCGGCTGGATCCGCGATCTCACGGTCGGCAAGATGATGCGGCAGGACATGACGACGGTGAACGCCGCGATGCAGATCGAGGCGTTCCGCGAGGAATTCCCGCCGGGCTCGAAGACCCAGGTCGTCGCGGTCGACGGCGAGGGGCATTACGCGGGGCTTGCGCTGGTCGCCGAAGCGCACGCGCCGGATCTCGAGGCCGACAAGGGGCTTGCCGGCATTCTGCGCTACGCCGACGTGGTGCTGCATCCCGGCATGAACGTGCAGGAGGCGATCGCGGTGTTCGACGCGGCCGAAGCGGAATCGCTCGCCGTGGTCGGGGGCGACGGCGACCGGCGGCCGATCGGCCTGCTCACCGAAGCGCACGCCATGCGGCGCTATGCGGAAGAATCCGAGCAGCGCCGCCGCGAGGTGATCGGCGAGATTTGATTTTCAGCGGCAGTACTTTTTGACCCGTCATCTTGAGGAGCGCGGAACGCGCGTCTCGAAGGATGCACGGCCCCGCTGGTGGCGGTCGACCCTTCGAGACGCGCGCGATGCGCGCTCCTCAGGGTCACGGAGTTAGGGTATTCGACGCTATGTCCGAATCCGTTCCAGCTTTTGCAGGCACCGCGCCATGCGCACTGCGGCCGGCACTTCGGTGTCCGGAAAGCTGGTCTTCCAGTCGGTGACGCCGACCTCGCCGACATAGATGTCGCCGCGTGAATCCAGCGCGATACCGTGCGGCGCAAGGAATTTTCCGGTCTCGGCGCCGGGGCCTTGCTCGCCGCCGAGGCGCGCGATGCGCTTTCCGGTGTGATCCACGATCGACAGCCGCGGGCCGAGATTGGGCACCTTGCGATTGACGGCCATGCCGGGGCCGAGCTCGCCGATCACGAAGTTCGGCTGCTTGCCGCCGCCGCAGCAGCACAGCGCGCAGGGCCGGTGCAGGTCGTTCCACTGCGTCTCGTATCTGCCGTTGCCGTCGAACACCTGGACGCGGTGATTCTCGCGGTCGGCGACGTAGACCCAGCCATCGGCATCGGTCGCGATGTTGTGCACGATGTTGAACTGGCCGGGATCGGTGCCGGGCTCGCCCCAGGTTTTGATCAGCCTGCCATCCGGAGTGTATTTGTGGACGCAGGCATTGCCGTAGCCATCGGAGACATAGATATCGCCCGTCGGCGACAGCGCGGTGTGGGTGCAGCGATGGAACGGCTCGCCGCTCATGAACGGCGCCGGCTTGTTCGGGATGCCGATCGTCAGCAGCACCCTGCCGTCGGTCGAGCATTTGCGCACGGTGTGGTCGCCGTCATCGGTGCAATAGAGATTGTCGTCGGCATCGATGTGCAGGCCGTGGGCGCGCGAAAACACGCCTTCGCCCCAGCTCTTGATGAAATTCCCCTCGCGGTCGAGCACCACCATCGGATGGTCGCCGCGGTTGAAGACATAGACGCGGTCCTTGCTGTCGACCGCGACGGAGGCGACATCCGTCAGGCTCCAGCCGTCGGGGAGCTTTGCGAAGTTCTCCACCACGCGATAGCGGTGTTCGCCGGTGCCGAGGGTGATTGGCATAAGATGTCTCCCCAAAATCGTCATTCCGGGGCGATGCGCAGCATCGAACCCGGAGTCTCGAGGTTCCCCAATGCGCAATTGCGCATTGGGGTGCGCTTCGCACATCCCGGAACGACGGCAGGTTTCTATGAAAAGCCCGCCCGTGGCCCGACGTCGCGCAGCAACAGGCCTTCCTCGATCGCCTTGATCTGCAATGCGAGATAGCGCGAGTTGATACGGCATTGCGCGAGACTGCCGGCGATGAACCACAGGCCGGGCTGCGGCGTGCGGGTGTACATGTTGCGCAGCTCCTGGCCGTCGCCAAAGCCCCAGATCGGACCGACGCGCGCGGCCATCGCCTCGCCGAACAGTTTCTTGACCAGCTCCTCCTGCGGCCGGTAGCCGGTCGCGAGCACGATCAGGTCGGCGGCAACGATCTCGCCGTTTTTCAGCCGCGCGCCCTCGCTTACGAAGGTCTCGATATCGGCGAATTGCTGCAGGGCGACCGCACCGCTCGCGACGAGATCGGAGCAGCCGACGTTGAAGTAATAGCCGCCGCCGCGGGTCAGGTACTTGAACTGCCAGCCGGTGCCGCCATCGCCGAAATCGAGCTTGAAGCCCTTGCGCGCGAGGCCGTCGAGCAGCGGCTTGTCGAGTTGCTTCGACTGCTCGGTCATCAGCACATGGCTGCGCTTGGCGAGCACGAGCGGCATCGAGGTCGCGATCAGATCATTGTCCTCCAGCGTACCTTCATTGTAGGCGGCATAGGCAAGCTGCGCCGACGGCTCGATATTGGTGATCAGCGTCGAGGAGCGCTGCACCAGCGTGACCTCGGCGCCCGAGGAGTGCAGGTCCTGCGCGATGTCGTGGCCGCTGTTGCCGGTACCGATCACGAGCGCGCGCTTGCCGGTCCAGCTCTCGCCGTCCTCGTAGCGGCTGGAATGCATGACCTTGCCGGAAAAGTTCTTCAGGCCAGGGATGTCGGGCAAATTGGGAATGCCGCTGACGCCGGTCGCCATCACGACATGGCGCGGCTGCATTGTCCGTGTCGTGCCGTCGGCGCGGCGCAGCTCGACACTCCAACGCCCTTCCGCGTCGTCATAGCTGCCGCCGACAAATTCCGTGCCGGTCCAGAAGTTCAGCTCCATGGCGTCGACATAGGATTCGAACCAGTTGGCGAGCTTGTCCTTCGGGATGTAGGTCGGCCAGTTCGGCGGGAATGGCATGTAGGGCAGGTGATTGACCTGCACCTGGTTGTGCAGGGTCAGCGCGTGATAGCGCTTGCGCCAGTTGTCACCGACGCGCGCCTCGCGGTCGACGATCAGCGCGTCGATCTTGAGCTGTTGCAGCCGCGCGGCGATCGCAAGTCCCGCCTGTCCGCCGCCGACCACCAGCACATCGGGGTCGCGGTCGGCATATTCGGCGGATGCCTTGCGCAGGTCGAGCCAGTTGGGGCCGCGGAAGTCGCGCGAATAGGCCTGTCCGCGCGGCCTGGTGTGGCCCTGCTGCTCCTCAAAACCCTTCAGCTCCTCGAGCGTCGTCAGCAAGGTCCAGGCCTTCAGGCGATCGTCGTCGGCGGCATCGGAAATCAGTCGCACGATGCCGTGGCCGCGGCCAACCGCCGTCTCGAATTTGAAGATCGCCTCGATCGCAGGGGTACCGGCGCGCGTCACCCGTCGGGGCGCCGCGCGCTCGGCATCGATGCGGAAGTCATGCGGCGCGCTGTGACGCGCATGCGCCGGCAGCTCCTCGATGATTGCGAAGGCCCGATTGACGGTCTGGATGTTCCAGCTCAGCGCCAGCACGTCGCGCCAGTAGCTGTCGGGATGGAACAACGGCTTCAGCAACACATCGTCGGGACTGGCCAACGCATCTTCGAACTGCACAAGCCAATTGTCGGCGGCGACCGAAATATCGTCCGTCTTGTCGAGCATCGAGCGTTTCTCGCCATCGGCCGCCTTGCTGATATTTTCTTGGCGGCGTTCCCTTTCCGCAAAGCCTATACCCATTCGAAGGCATGCAGAAAGGGCGCGACGGGATATCGCCTATTCGGCCAGCGACAGGATCAGGCCTTGATCCGGCGGAACGCGGCCTTGCAGGGTATCGAGATAGGCCTCGCGCACCGCGGCCGGGCCGCGCCGCTCGACCACATCAAGCCAATTCGGCAGATGCGGCACCAGTTCCGCCCAGGCGGCGCCAAAGCGCTGGTCGATGCCGCCGGGACCCCATTCCTTGGCGCGCTTGCGGATCTGGTCCGGGGCGAAGAACCACACCGGCTTGGCGCCGGGCAGCGTCGGCTCCTCCGGCTCGCTCGCACGATGCGTCAGCCCGACCCGGCCGGAATAGACCATCTGCGCGTCGAAGTGCCGGTGCAGGGCCTCGCGCAGCGCGCTGTTGCCGGCCATGTCGACATAGGCTGTCGGCTCGGCCGGCGGGATCGCGGTGACCTGATCGTAGGTGACGACCTCGTCATAGCAGCCGAGCGAGCTGACGAAATCGACATTGCCCCTGGAGGTCAGCCCGATCACCGGGATGCCCCGTTTGTGCACGAGATGGGCGAGCCCGAACGCGGTCTTGCTCGAGGCCGACGACAGGATGACGCGGCGTGCGCCGTAGAATTCATTCTCTGCCAGGAAGTCGTCGACCAGGAACGACAGCATGAACAGCGGCAGCAGCAGCGCGCGGAAATCGCCCTGCTGGCCGGCATAGGTCGGATCGCCGGAGACCCGGGCATAGGCGTTATAGACCGGCGAGACCTCCTGCCGGTGCGCGGCACCGTCGCGCAGGCCGCGCTTGCTGACGTCGGCCGCCTCGATCACCAGATGGGTCGCCATCGGGAAATAGCCGAACAGCGTTTCGCCTTCTGCGATCATGGGATGTTTCGATGCCAGCACGTCGCCAAAGCCCCACACCGGGATGATGCCGTAGCCCTCGGGCGCCGGGAACAGATGCCAGTATTTCAGCTGCTCGCCGATCACGGCGTAGGTGATATTGTTGGCGGTGAAGGCGAAGCGGGTCACCTTCACCAGCAGCGCATCGGCCGGCAGCGCGGCGGCGTCGGGCAACTGCGTCTCGATCACCTTGCATTGCTGCAGATCGTTGCGGATGACGATGAAGTCGGTCGAGTTCATGGCGGATGATCCGGGCTCAGGATGCAGGCGCATCGTTGCGTCGTTCGCCGGTCGTTTGCAACAGCAACTAAGTTTCAAACGTCGTTCGCTTCGCCGTCAGATCGTTCAGCCGAGCTGTCCTTCGCGATAGAGGTCGCGCAGCTTGCGCTTGAAGATCTTGCCGGTGGCCTCGCGCGGCAGCGCGTCCATGAAGCGGATATCCTTCGGCACCTTGAAATTGGCGAGCTTGTCGCGCAGGAAATCCTGGATCGCCGCAACCGAAAGCGTGCTGCCTGCTTCCGGCTCGACGCAGGCGAACAGCCGTTCGCCGTATTCGTCGTCGGGGACGCCGAACACCGCGCAGTCGCGCACGCCTGCCATGCCGATCAGCGCATTCTCGATCTCGGCCGGATAGATGTTGACGCCGCCCGAGATCACCATGTCGCGCTTGCGGTCACACAGGAACAGATAGCCGTCCGGGTCGAGATAGCCGACATCGCCGACGCTGATCAGGCCGTCGTGATCGGCCTCGGCGCGTGCCTTGGCATTGCCGTGATAGTCGAAGTCCGAGATCAACGTCTGACGCATGAAGATCTCGCCGGGCTCGCCGACGTCGCATTGCGTCCCGTCGGGCCGGAAGATCTTGACGATGCCGCCTTCGATGGCGCGGCCGACGGTGCCGGGCTTCGCCAGCGCCTCGGCTGACGAATGCCAGACCGGGATGCCGGTCTCGGTCGAGCCGAGATATTCGTTGATGACCGGTCCCCACCACTCGATCATCGCGCGCTTGACGTCGACGGGGCAGGGCGCCGCGCCGTGGACGATGAAGCGCAGCGACGACAGGTCGTAGCGGCGCCGCGTCTCCTCGGGCAGGCGCAGCAGCCGCACGAACATGGTCGGCACCATATGCATGTGGGTGACACGGTGGCGCTCGATCAGTTGCAGCAGATCCTCCGGATCGAAGCGCGGCTCGAGCACGATCACGCAGCCGTTGCGGAACGCGAGCATCCCGTAGGAGTGCGGCGCCGAATGGTACATCGGGCCGTTCATCAGGATCACCTGGTTCTCGTTCGGCTTGACGCCGTAGGTGATGGCGCCGACGCGCGCGGCCGCCGCCTGCTGCTCCGATGGCATCGGCTTGCGCCGCACGCCCTTCGGCAGTCCAGTGGTGCCCGAGGTGTAGAACATCGGCGCGGCGCCGATCGGTGCGTCGGTCAGCGGTTGGTGCGTCTCCCGCCAGACGTCCCAGTCGGTCATGCCGTCAGGCACGCGCGTGGCCGTAGGCGCCACGCCATAGGCCGCGGCGATCTCCGGCGGCGTCGTCACCACCAGCAGCTTGATTGCCGGCGGCAGACCGTCGCGGATCTGTGGCAAGAGATCGGCGTGGCAGACCAGCGTGTCGGCGCCGCTGTCGGATAGGATGTAGGCGACCTCGTCGGCCTTCAGATGCCAGTTGATCGGCACTACCGGGCTGCCGAGCGCGGCCGAAGCCGCGACCACCTCGAACAGCGCAAAGTCATTGCGCAGCATCATGCCGACCGGCTTGCCGCCCTGCACGCCGAGTGCCCGGAAGCCGCTGGCCGCCCGCGCGATGCGGGCGTGAATGTCGCCGTAGCTGATCTGTCTGTCGCCGCTGATGATCATGTCGCGCCTCGTTTCCTAGCGGTCGTCCAGGATCTCGCCGAAGCTGATCCAGCTCTTGCCGTTGAACCGGCGCAGCCGCAACTGCTGGAACGGCAGATAGTCGTCCGGCCCGGTCGACACCGTCATGCCCGGCAACAATAGCGGCAGCGGAACGTCGCGCAATGACGCCGCCTGGCGCATGATGTTCTCGCGGCTGAAATCGTTCTTGCATGCCTTCAGCACGGCCATCAGCAGCGTCGCATAATGATAGCCCGCCGAGTAGTTCGAGTTGCTGAGGTCCGCATTGGGCAGGTACTGCTTCATGAAGGCAAGATAGTCCTTCACGGCGGGATCGTCGGCCCATTGCGCGTCCATCGTGTCCTTCTGGTTGCTGGACGAGATCAGGCCGACCGCGTTCTCGAGCCCGGCGGGCTCCAGGAACGAGATCGACGACGCGGAGGTCGGCACGAAGAACAGGTCCGGCTTCCAGCCGATCTCGGCGACGCCCTTGATCATCTGGGGCGTGAACTTGCCGAGTACGACTCCGAACAGCACATCGGCACCGGACGCCTTCAGGGTCGCGAGCTGCGAGCTGATGGTCGGCGCCGAAGTCTCGTAGCTCGCTTCCGCGACGATCATGCTCGCGGCCTTGCTGCCGAGCGCGCGCTTGAAGCCGGCGACATAGTCGCGGCCGAAATCGTCGTTCTGCGCAAGGATCGCGATCTTTGCGTCAGGCTTGGCCTGCAGCACATATTTGGCATAGACCACGCCCTCGGATTCGTAGGAGGCCATGCCCGGCATGGTCCACGGATAGGTCTTCGGGTCGGCCCATTTGGTCGCGCCACTCAGCACGAACAATTGCGGGATCTTCTTGCTGTTGAGATAGCGGTGCACGGCGTTGTTGGTGGCGGTTCCGAGCGAGCCGAACATCATCAGCACCTCCTCCTGCTCCACCAGCTTGCGAGTCTGCTCGACGGTCTTCGGCGGCGAATAGGCATCGTCCAGCGTGATGAACTTCACTTGCCGGCCGTTGATGCCGCCCTCTGCGTTGACCTTCGCGAAAAACGCTTCCTGTGCGCGGCCGATGGTGCCGAAGCCGGAGACCGGTCCGCTATAGGGCAGCGTCTGGCCGATCCGGATCGCCTCGTTGCCGTTGTCGGCGGCGGCCGTGTTGGTGATCGCGCAGACCGCAAGCGCGGCCGCCAGCGCGTGTTGCGCTCGTTTCATGGTTCACTCCCGGACTTTGCGCAATAGCGTCAGGCGCTGGCGCGCAGGAAATCGCTGCGCGCCGCGACGAACTCGGACTTGAGCCGCGCCACCAGTTCGGCGACCGGCGGGGCATCGGAGATCTGGCCGATGCCCTGGCCCGAGCCCCAGATGTCGCGCCAGGCCTTGGCCTTCATGTTGCCGCCGGAACCGAAGTTCATCTTGGTCTTGTCGGCGACCGGCAGATTGCCCGGATCGAGCCCTGCTGCCGCGATCGACGGTCCGAGGTAGTTGCCGTGGACGCCGGTGAACAGGTTCGAATAGACGATGTCGTGCGCGGCGTATTCGGTCAGCGCCTGCTTGTACCTGATATCGGCGTTGGCTTCCTCGGTCGCGATGAAGCGGGTGCCGATATAGGCGAGGTCGGCGCCGAGCGCGAGCGCGGATGCGATGCTCCAGCCGTCGGAGATCGCGCCCGACAGCAGGATCGTGCCGTTGAACCATTGCTTGACCTCGCGCACCAGCGCGAACGGCGACAGCGTGCCGGCGTGTCCGCCGGCGCCGGCGCAGACCAGGATCAGGCCGTCGACGCCCTGCTCGGCGGCCTTGCGTGCGTGCTTCACGTTGATGACGTCGTGGAACACCACGCCGCCATAGGAGTGCGCGGCCTCGACGATCTCGGACGGCGGGCGCAGCGAGGTGATGATCACGGGCACCTTGTGCTTCACGCAGGTCTCCATGTCGCGCATCAGGCGGTCGTTGGACGCGTGGCAGATCTGGTTGACGGCGTAGGGCGCGACCTTCTTCTCCGGATGCAGCGCCTGGTACTCGCCGAGCTCGTTCTCGATCCGGGTCAGCCATTCGTCGAGCTTCTCGACCGGGCGGGCGTTGAGCGCCGGGAACGAGCCGACGATGCCGGCCTTGCACTGCGCGATCACGAGCTCCGGCCCCGAGACGATGAACAGCGGGGAGCCGACGACCGGCAGTTCAAGCTTGTTGGCGAGCGAAGCGGGCAGCGTCATTTTCGGATCCTCCATGCGCGTCGCCCGGCCGGCGGCCCGGGCGGATCGCGATTTATTGTGATGGCTGGAGCGGTGGCGCTCTTGGCGCGGCAATAGGCAATATAAGGCTGGACGGCTCGGTCATGGCGTTCAATATTGAACATCGAATCGACCAGAAATGAACGATGTCGCAGGAAGGGGAGCGGCATGGACTGGGAGCTTTGCAAGACATTCGTGGCGGTGGCGGAGACACGCAGCCTTGCCGGGGCGGCACGGCGGCTGCGCATCAGCCACCCCACCGTCGGTCGCAACGTCGCGGCGCTCGAGCAGCAACTCGGGACCCGCCTGTTCGCGCGTTCCAATGACGGCCTGTCGCTGACGTCGCATGGCCGCAAATTCCGCGAGCACGCCGAAGCAATGGCCGCGGCGGCCCTCCGCGCGGAGGCGGCCGCGTCGGCCACCGGAGCGCAGGCGCGCGGCGTCGTGAAGCTGTCGATCGGCGCGACGCTGGCCGCGCACTGGCTGATGCCGCGCCTCGGCCCGTTCCTGCGCGATCACGCCAACATCCAGATCGAGATCATCACCCATCCGTTCCCGGCCAGCGTACGTCGCCGCGAGGCCGACGTGGTGCTGCGGCCGGTCGATGCGGGGGAGGAGAACCTGATCGGGCGCAAGATCGGGCGGCTCGGCACCGGCTTCTACGCCTCCCGCGACTATGCGGCAGGGCGCAAGTTGCCGGAGCGGCGGGACGAGTGGCGGGGCCACCATGTGATCGGCTTTGCCGACCAGGCCTCGAACGCGCATCTGGCGCGCTGGAGCGACGTCATCACCCGGCAGGGCACGCTGGTGATGCGCTGTTCCTCACAGGGCGACATGCTCGCGGCGGCGCGGGCCGGGCTCGGGATCTGCGCGCTGTCTTGCCTGGTCGGGGCCGACTACCCCGATCTGGTGCGGGTCGCGCCGCAAAAGCTCTCGAGCCTCTCCGATCTCTGGCTGCTCGCCCATCCCGATCTGGTCGAGCTTCCCGCGGTGCGCGCCGTCATCGGCTTCGTCACCGACTGCGCGCGCGAGGACCGAGTCAGGCTGCGCGGCTAGAGCGCGTTGTCACGCCCGCGCCCGCAACAGTGTCACTGCGAGCAAGACAAAGGCCGCGCAGGTCCACAGCGACTGCCAGTTCTCCGCCCCTTCGTTGAACCCTGTGTAGATCGCCGTTGCAATGAAAATGCCGGCAAAGATCGACTCCGCCAGTGGGCGGATTCCCTTGCTGGGAGGATTGAGCAGCGTCACGGCGGCAAAGGGCACCGCCGCCATGGTGAGAGGCGCAAAGGGAAAGTCAATGAAGCGCGGGTCGAACACGAGTCCGATTGCGGTCGCCGTGCCGATCACGACGGTGATCATCAAGGCCAGTCCGTGCAGGGTCACCAGCACCGATTCGGTGTGGTGGCCCTTCGGACCCAACACTTCGAGAAAGCTGGGCGGTGCGCGGCCCGACATCAGGGCGTTGGCGCTCAACACCGGCGAAGCCGTGGCCGCCATCAGCAGCGAGCCCCACACAAGCCAGCCTCCCGTTCCGTAGCTTTCATAGACCAATCTTTGCTCGGCGACGCCAAACAGGATGCCAGCCGTGGTCGCCGATAGCGCGATCGCAAGCCATGACGCGAATACGGGCTTTCTCGGCTTGCGGCGCAAGGTCAGCCATGCCGCGCCGAAGACCAGGATCGCCAGCGCCATGCCGCTGACCATTTGCAGCTTCCAGAGCGGAAAATTGCTGACCGGCTGGCCCGGCGGATATTTCGGCACGCGCTGCTCGGAATCGAACAGCCCCCAGGAGCCGCCGACCGTGCCTTCGATCTCCCGCTTCCATCCTTCATCATAGGCCTCGAACAGGTTGACGCGGAAATGCTCGCGCCGGGCAAGGTCGAGGACCTCCGAAACCACTCGCGCCTGATTGATGCGGGACGGCAGCGCGGACTCGCGCATGCGCCCCTCGCTCGGCCAACCGATCTCTCCGATAAAGATTTCCTTGCCCGGAAAAGCCGCCGCGATCTGCCGGCGCATCTCGTCGGCATGAGCGGCAGCATCTTCCGCCCGGATCGGAACATTCTCCCAATACGGCAGGATATGAACCGTGACGAAGTCGACCGCGTCGGAAAGCTCGCGATTGCTCAGCCAGAATTCCCAGACGTCGGCATAGGTGACGGGGACGCTGACCTGCGCCTTGATCGAGCGGATGGTGGCGGCGAGGTCGGAAGCCGACATTTCCTTGCGCAGCAACACCTCGTTGCCGACCACGAGTGCAATGATCGTGTCCGGATATTCCTTGGCGAGGTGGATCGCGGTGGCGACCTGCGTTGCATTCTTCTTGCGGTCCCGATCGAGGAAGATGCCCTGGATGACCTTCAGCCCCGCCTTGGCCGCGAGTGCGGGAATCTGGTCGAGACCAAGATCCGTCGCATAGGTGCGGATGCAGTCGGAAATCTTCGCAAGCTGGGCGAGGTCCTCCGCGATCTGTTCCGGCGAGACCTGCGTCGCCGGCGAAAGTGATGTCTGATCGTTACGGAAGGGGGCGTATGAGATGCATTGTACCTTGTCGTTCGGATCGATCGGCGCGCGCGGCAGGTTGACCGGGATGCCGAGCCACCACCACACCGCGGCGATCGCGCTCAAGGATACCGAGAGAAGCGTCAGCGGGATACGGAGAGAAATCAGATCCGTCTCCTTGCAATAAGGACGTGCTGCGCGTGCTAAATGGGCGAGGCCGGCAAATTGAAAGAGTATCTGTCCGGTGATTCTATATCACGCGATCACGCGGTTGGTGTGTTTTTATCGACGACTACTTTGCGCCAGCGATCACGCCCTCGCGATTTCTGAGCACGCGATAATACGCCCACCACAGATGCGCTGCGGCGCCGCGCAGCGGACGCCACGGCTCCGCAAGCGGCGCCATCTGTTTCGGCGTCGGCCGCTCCTTCAAGCCAAGCCCGACCTTGACCGCTTCCTGCACGGCGAGGTCGCCCGCGGGCCAGGCATCGCCATGGCCGAGGCAGAACAGCAGATAGACATCGGCGGTCCACGGGCCGATCCCGGGCAGCGCCGTCAGCGTGTTGTGCGCCGCATCGGCCTCCTCATTGGCGAGGACGTCGAGGTTCAGCCGCTCCTCGGCGAGCTCGCGCGCGATGTGCTTCAGCGTCTTGATCTTGGCCGCCGACAGCCCGAGCCGGCCGAGCCGGTCGGCCCGCGCCTTGCGGATCGCGTCATGGTGGAACGGGTCGAACGCCGTGCTGACGCGCCCCCAGATCGCCGCTGCACTCGCGGTCGAGAGCTGCTGGCCGCAGATGATCGCGGCAAGCCCGGCAAATCCAGGCTCGCGCTGCCGGATCGCCGGCATGCCGGTCAGTTCCAGGATCGGGCGCAGGCGGCGGTCCTGGTCGACCAGTTTGTGGATCGCGTCGTCGAGGTCGGCCTGGGTTTCGAGATGAATCAGCATTTGCGGGGTCTGCATCGGCTTGTCAGGCGCGGGCTTGACCCGCGCATCGATCTCCTATCGTAACAGAGTCTTGTCCAGGCGCATGAATCAGAGCCGCCGGGGCAAGCCCGGCAATGACGCTTGACCATGACCATGCCACCCGTTTTCCGCTTCGCGCCGAGTCCGAACGGCTACCTGCATCTCGGCCACGCCTATTCGGCGCTGCTCAACCACGATCTCGCGCGGCAGTCCGGCGGACGCTTGCTGCTGCGGATCGAGGACATCGACGCGACGCGCTGCCGGCCGGAATTCGAGCAGGCGATTTATGAGGATCTGGCCTGGCTCGGCATCGCCTGGGAGACCCCGGTGCGGCGGCAGTCCGAGTATTTTGCCGCCTATGGCGCGGCGATCGACCGCCTGTCAGCCCGGCGGCTGGTCTACCCGAGCTTCGAAAGCCGGACCGAGATCGCGCGGCTGGTCGCGGAACGCGAGGCCCAGGGCGCGTGGCCCCGTGATCCGGACGGCGCGCCGCTTTATCCAGGGCTGGCCAAATCGCTGTCGGCCGAGGCGCGCGACCGGCTGATCGGGCAGGGCGTGCCGTTCGCGTTGCGGCTCGACATGACGTCAGCCCCCGCGCGCGCCGGCGAACTGCGCTGGCAGGACGCGGGTGAGGGACCGGCTGGCGAGAGCGGAGCCGTCGTGGCCCGGCCTGAGGCCTGGGGCGACGTGATCCTGGCGCGCAAGGAGACCCCAACAAGCTACCATCTCTCGGTCGTGATCGATGACGCCCTGCAGGGCGTTACCGATGTGGTCAGGGGCGTTGACCTGTTCTGGTCGACCAGCGTGCATCGGCTGTTGCAGGAACTGCTCGGTCTGCCCGTGCCAAACTACCGGCACCATCGGCTGATCCGAGACGCGGCCGGCCAAAAGCTGTCGAAATCGACCCAGGCGACTGGACTGCGCGAATTGCGAGCGGAGGGGGCGAGCCCGGCCGATATCCGCCGCCTGGTCGGTTTGCCCGAGGATTTTGGCCAAGTTTGATCGCAAAGGAACACGGTTACCATCATCGCGCTTTGCGCGGGCGCGCCGGAAACGCCGCCGTGACTCCGGCACGCCTGGCATGCCATGTTGTCGACCGGGGCGGGGATCACGGAGACCATGGCGTCAAAATCGCGCGCACGGCGCAGCAAGCGGCCATCCAAAAGGACGCCGCCGAAGACGCGCGCCACCAAACCGCGTGCCAAAACGCGTGTTGCCAAGACACGTATTGCCAAGACCAGCGCCGCCAACGTGGCAGCCAGGCCGCGCCGCAAGCGGGCCGTGCCGAAGCCGGCCCCGAAGGCCGGTCCCGGCATGGTCGATACCGCGCTTGCCGCCTTTGCCCATGAGGTGCGGACGCCGCTCACCGGAATCCTTGCGATCAGCAACCTGCTCGCGACATCCGATCTCGGCGAGCGCGAGCGGCGCTGGGTCGACACCATCAAAGCCGGCGCCGAGCATCTGGCGAGCCTTGCGACCCTGTTCGTCGACGCTGCCCGGAGCGAGGGGCCGGGGCTTGAGATCCGGCAGGATTTCTTCGACCTGCGCACGCTGGCGCGCCACGCCGCGGATTCGCTGGCCGGCCGTGCGGCAGCCAAGGGGCTGCAGGCTTCCGTCGAGGTCTCCGACCAGCTGCCTGCCTTCGCGGTCGGCGATCCCGTCCGCCTGCGCGCGGCGCTCGAAAATCTGATCGACAACGCGGTGAAGTTCACCGAGCAGGGCGGCATCGAGCTGCGTATCGCGCCGGTGGGCGCGGCCAAGGGAAGGTCGGGCGACAAGTTCGGCGTCGCGTTCGCGATCTCCGACAGCGGCATCGGCCTGACGCTATCGGAGGTCAAGCGCCTGTTCCGGCCGTTCTCGCAGGCCAACGTCTCGATCGCCGCGCGGTTCGGCGGCGCCGGGCTCGGCCTGTCCTCCGTCAGACAGCTCGCGCGCGCCATGGGCGGCGACATCGTAGCGGACCGCCGCACCGGCGGGGGCACCACCTTCACGCTCAAGGTGGAGCTGGCGCCCGCCGAAGGGCCGGCCAGCACCGCCTCCGGCGCGAGCGCGGCGGCGCTGACGTCACAAGGGCTGCGGCTGCTCAGTGTCGAGGACAATCCGTTCGGCCGCGTCGTGCTCAACACGATCCTGACCGAGCTCGGCCACCACGCCGAATTCGTCGGTCAGGGCGAGGCCGCGCCCGACCGGCTCGTGCAGGGCGCCTTTGACGCCGTGCTGATGGACATGGTGCTGCCCGGCATCGGCGGCATCGAGGCGATCAAGCGCATCCGCGCGCTGCCGCCGCCGCACGGCCGCATCGTGATTGTCGGGATTTCCGGCCGGGCCGAGGACGAAGCCGCGGCGCGCGCTGCCGGCGCTGACGGCTTCCTGGTCAAGCCTGTGTCTCCGCGGGCGCTCGCGACTGCGCTGCATGAAGCGACACGCCGTGCGGCAGCCGCGACTTGATGATCGCCGCGTTCAACTCGCCGCCGAACACGAAGATCGCGGCGATGAAATACAGGAACACCAGTGCGATCACCACCGAGGCCAGCCCGGCATACATCGTGACGTAGTTGTTGGCGAAGCGTGCGAGGTACATGCCGAAGCCGATGCCCGAGAGCAGCGAAGCCACCATGGTGAAGATGATGCCGGGCAGGATCTGCGTGAAGCTGCGACGGCCGGCCGGCAGCCAGGCGTGCAGGATGAAGAGCGCGACGACCAGCGCCAGGATCGTGACGCCGTAACGGGCGGTGTTGAGCAGGCTCTCGTTGGATTCGACGAAAAACGGGATATAGCGCCGCGCCGCCTCGATGATCAGCGGTCCGAGCACGATCAGGAAAGCCATCGCGAGCGAGGTGAACGCCGCGACCAGCGTGTAGCCGATCGATTCCAGCCGCAGCCAATACCAGCGCCGCGGCTCGATCACGGCGTAGGCGCGGTTCAGCGCCACCCGCAGCGCCTCGACGCCGTTGGAGGCGAAGTAGACCGCGAGCACCGCGCCGATGGTCAGGATGTCGCCGCGGGTGTTGGTCAGCACGTCGTGGATCTGGCCGGACAGCGCCTCGGCAACCTGCTGCGGCCAGACCTGCAGCATCAGCCCGACCGCCTGGTCGGCGAGCTGCTTGGAGCCGAAGAAGCCGGCCACCGAGGTCAGCACGATCAGGAACGGAAACAGCGCCATCAGCGTCGACAGCGCGATGTGGCTCGCGATCGCCCAGCCGTCGTCAGCGAGGAATGTGTAAAAGGCATCCATCACGACGTGGGTGACGTAACGAAGCTGATTCACATTCCACCCGGCATTGTCGAAAACCGCTCGGCCCGAGAACGCACCCAGCATCGGATATTACGCGCAGAAAAGCCAGTTGGTTGCACGGCCGGGCTGTGTGGAAGTCCGCGTCCTGCGGTGTTATGTACCGCAAATGACATCTCTCCTCAGCACGATCATTCTTCCCATCGCCGTCGGCGCCGTCGCGCTGGTGCTCCTGCTCGGCCTCGTCAATATGATGAAGGGCGGCTCGCCGAACACGTCGCAGAAGCTGATGCGGCTGCGCGTGCTGCTGCAGTTCGTGGCCATCGTCATCGCAATGCTCGCGGTCTGGGCGATGGGGCGCTAGGTGAGGTAGATTTGTCGGGCTATTCTCTACCTCTCCCGATCGGAGCGGTGGACTCGAACATCGAACACCGGAGCCTGCCATGGTCGTTCTCAATCGGATCTACACGCGCACCGGCGATGACGGCACCACCGCGCTCGGCTCCGGCGAGCGGCGGCCGAAATACGATCTGCGCATTGCCGCCTATGGCACGGTCGACGAGACCAATGCCGCGATCGGCGTGGTGCGGCTGCATCTCACTGGCAGCCCCGAGGTCGATGCGATGCTCGGCCGGATCCAGAACGATCTGTTCGATCTCGGCGCCGACCTCGCGGTGCCCGAGCGCGAGGGCAAGGCCGAACGTCTGCGGATGCTGGCAAGCCAGGTCGAGCGGCTCGAGCGCGATATCGACAGCCTGAACGACCAGCTCGCGCCGCTGACCTCGTTCGTGCTGCCCGGTGGCACGCCTGCCTCCGCCTATCTGCATCTCGCTCGGACGATATGTCGCCGCGCGGAACGGATGATGGTGGAACTCGCCGCCCAACCCGATGAGCCGGTCAATCAGGCTGGCATCCAGTATATGAACCGCCTGTCGGATTTCCTGTTCGTTGCCAGCCGCTTCCAGAACAACAAGGGCGCGGGAGACGTGTTGTGGGTGCCGGGCCAGAACCGCTAAACTGGTTCAAAACCGGGGGACGGTTTTTTGGCTTTGGCGCGTTGACCGGGAGAAACGGGACCTTTAGGTTCCGCGCCAGCCAACCGAAACCCATAAAATCAAAGCGAAAGAGGATCGATGAAGGTTCTTGTGCCGGTAAAGCGGGTCGTCGACTACAACGTCAAGGTCCGCGTCAAGAGTGACGGGACGGGCGTTGAGCTCGCCAACGTCAAGATGTCGATGAACCCGTTCGACGAAATTGCCGTCGAGGAAGCGCTGCGGCTGAAGGAGGCCGGCAAGGCGACCGAAGTGGTGGTGGTGTCGATCGGTCCCGCGCAGGCCTCCGAGACCATTCGCACCGGACTTGCGATGGGCGCCGACCGCGGCATCCTGGTCAAGGCCGAAGGCAATGTCGAACCGCTCGCGGTTGCCAAGATCCTGAAGGCGGTGGTCGAGGCGGAGCAGCCCGGCCTCGTCATTCTCGGCAAGCAGGCGATCGACGACGACTCGAACCAGACCGGCCAGATGCTGGCCGCCCTGCTCGGCTGGTCGCAGGCGACCTTCGCCTCCAAGCTCGAGGTCGAAGGAAGTGACTTCAAGGTCACCCGCGAAGTCGACGGCGGCCTGCAGACCATCAAGCTCAAGGGCCCGGCGATCGTCACCACCGACCTGCGCCTCAACGAGCCGCGCTATGCGTCGCTGCCCAACATCATGAAGGCGAAGAAGAAGCCGATCGACGACAAGAGCGTCGCCGACTACGGCGTCGATGTGACACCGCGTCTGGAAGTGCTGAAGACCGCGGAGCCGGCAGGCCGCAAGGCGGGCGTCAAGGTCAAGGACGTCGCCGAACTCGTGAACAAGCTCAAGACCGAAGCCGGGGTTCTCTGATGACGACGCTGTTGATTGCTGAACACGACCACGAGACGCTGAAGGACGCGACCAACAAGGCGCTGACCGCGGCGAGCCAGCTCGGCGGCGATGTCCATGTGCTGGTTGCCGGTGGCGGCCAGGGCACCAAGGCGGCGGCGGAAGCAGCTGCCAAGCTTGCCGGCGTCACCAAGGTGCTGGTGGCCGAAGGCCCGGCCTACGAGCACGACCTTGCCGAGCCGCTGGCTGCGCTGATCGTCGCGCTGGCTCCCGGCTATGACGCCTTCGTCGCGCCCGCGACCTCGCGCTTCAAGAATGTGATGCCGCGCGTCGCAGCCTTGCTCGACGTCATGCAGCTCTCCGAGATCATCAAGGTCGTCGCGCCCGACACCTTCGAGCGGCCGATCTATGCCGGCAACGCGATCCAGACCGTGAAGTCGAAGGACGCCAAGAAGGTGATCACCGTGCGCACCTCGACCTTCGCCGCCGCCGGCGAGGGCGGCAGCGCGGCGATCGAGAACGCCGCGTCGGCCACCGATCCCGGCCTGTCGACGTTCGTCGGCGAGGAAGTCGCCAAGAGCGACCGCCCCGAGCTGACCTCGGCCAAGATCATCGTCTCGGGTGGCCGTGCCATGCAGAGCCGCGAGAATTTCGCCAAATACATCGAGCCGCTCGCCGACAAGCTCGGCGCCGGCGTCGGCGCCTCGCGCGCCGCGGTCGATGCCGGCTATGCGCCGAACGACTGGCAGGTCGGCCAGACCGGCAAGGTGGTGGCCCCGGAACTTTATGTCGCGGTCGGCATCTCCGGCGCGATCCAGCATCTGGCCGGCATGAAGGACTCCAAGGTGATCGTCGCCATCAACAAGGATGAGGACGCGCCGATCTTCCAGGTCGCCGATTACGGCTTGGTCGCCGACCTCTACCAGGCGGTTCCGGAGCTCACCGAAGCGCTCGGCAAGCTCGGAAAGTAAGCGACAAGACACCGGCCAGATGGGTAAGCTCCGGCCGGTGTTATTATTTTCGAGGCAATGATCCGGAAACGTTTTTCCGAAAGGATCATGCTCGACAGGGGAAAATGGGACCCGGGTGTGATGACCTGTCATCACATCATGGTCCCGGGAAACGTTTTCCGGCGGATTGGGCAACCCGGAAGGCTTTACTTCGGGTATCGTTGGAATTGGGCAGGCGCGATGTGCGCGCCGTTCCGGTGGATGACAAGATGACGGTGGCAATCAAAAAGGTCGGCGTGATCGGTTCGGGCCAGATGGGCAATGGCATTGCCCATGTGGCGGCGCTGGCCGGCTTCGACGTGGTGCTCAACGACGTGTCCGGCGACCGGCTGAAGTCGGCACTGGCGACCATCAACGGCAATCTGACCCGCCAGGTCGCCAAGAAGGCGATCAGCGAGACCGACCGCAAGCAGGCGCTCGACCGCATCACCTCCGCCGAGTCGCTCGACGCGCTCGCCGATTGCGATCTCGTGATCGAGACCGCGATCGAGAAGGAAGAGACCAAGCGCAAGATCTTCCATGAGGTCTGCGCGGTGCTGAAGCCCGAGGCGATCGTCGCGACCAACTCGTCGTCGATCTCGATCACAAGGCTCGCCGCCTCGACCGACCGCCCGGAGAAATTCATCGGCATTCATTTCATGAATCCGGTGCCGGCGATGGAACTGGTCGAGTTGATCCGCGGCATCGCCACCGACGACATGACCTTCGACACCGCCAAGTCGTTCGTCGCCAAGCTCGGCAAACAGGTCGCGGTGTCGGAAGATTTCCCCGCCTTCATCGTCAACCGCATTCTGTTGCCGATGATCAACGAGGCGATCTACACGCTGTATGAAGGCGTCGGTAACGTCGAGGCGATCGACGCCGCGATGAAGCTCGGCGCGCACCATCCGATGGGCCCGCTCGAGCTCGCCGATTTCATCGGCCTCGATACCTGTCTGTCGATCATGCAGGTGCTGCACGAGGGGCTCGCCGACTCCAAGTACCGGCCGTGCCCGCTGCTGGTGAAGTATGTCGAGGCCGGCTGGCTCGGACGCAAGAGCCAGCGCGGCTTCTACGACTATCGCGGCGACAAGCCGATTCCGACGCGGTAGTCTTGCCGCGGTGTCTTGCGTGTCATGAGCTCCTTATGGTGAGGAGCGCGGGACGCGCATCACGAACCTAACGCCTACGTCCTTCGAACCTCCCGCCTCCCATGGGAGCGTCCGCAACGCACCCGGCCGGGTGCGCGCTTCTGCATCACTTTGCCGGATCGCAACCGGCGCGCTTCAGCATGTCGCTGACGATCAGTGGAGTTGCCGGCGTATCGGTCGGTGCCGTGCCTGACGCTCCCGCGATCGCGGCGCGCGCCTGATCGGCGTCAAGCGACAGCGAACGTTTGCAGGGAGCACGCAGCACGCCCCGATCGCGCCCCGCATCGAGCAGCCAGCCGGCGGTTTCACCGGCGCCGGCCAGATAGGCCGTCAGGGCCTGCCGCGCGCTCGGATTGGTGGCGGCCTGATCCAGCATGGCCCTGACTTGCGCGACGGAGATCTGTCCGCGCGATGTCGAGGGCTGAGCATGCGCAGCTGTCGTCAATAAGAGGAGGGCGCAGACGGCGCGGGCAGGACGGTTCAGCATGAATTGGCCTTTCGTGCATGTTGAATTGCAGATATTAATTATCGTAAAATGATAATATCAGGTCAACAACGATCAAGGTCGAGCATGTCCGCGCCCCTCTCGTCAGAGCTTTCCCCGTCCGCGCGGCCAGCGCGCCTCGAACGCATCCGCGCGGTCAGCCGCGTGCTCGCTTACGCCTGCACCGGCATTTCGTTCGTGCTTGCCGTCGGATTGCTGGCGTATTGGGTGGCGAGCCCCGATGAAGCGATCCTGCGCGACGCGGGGCTGACCGGCGTCGCGTTCCATCCAATCGGCTGGCTGGTCCGACTGATGGGTCTTGTGGTCTCGGTATTGCCGCTCGCCGGTCTGATCTGGGGATTGTCGCGCGTGCGCCGCTGCTTCAATGCGTTCGCGCAGGGGCGCTTCTTCACGGCCGACAACGTGGCGAGGTTGCGTGACCTTGCGATCGCGATGCTGGTTTCGACCCTGCTGAAGCCGTTGATCGGTGCGTTGCTCTCGATCCTGCTGAGCTGGCAAACCTACGCGCAGGGCAAATCCATCGTCATCGCGCTCGGTTCCGACACACTGCTCGCGCTGCTGTTCGCTGGCCTGGTCGCGGTCACGGCCTGGGTGATGGCCGAGGCCAATGCGATCGCCGACGAGCACGCGCAATTCGTCTGAGACATTGCGATGCCGATCCGGGTCAGGCTGAACGTGATGCTCGCCGAGCGCAACGTGAAATCGAAGGAGCTTGCCGAATATGTCGGGATCACCGAGGCCAACCTGTCCCTGCTCAAGCAGGGCAAGGTGAAAGGCGTGCGCTTTGATACGCTGGAGCGGATCTGCACTTATCTGAAGTGCCAGCCCGGCGACCTCTTGCGCCATGAAGAGGACGATGCGTCAGCCTGACGCGGCCATCGATTACCCAAGCATTAACTTTCGCGCGTTACCTCAAACCCCAGCTTTGGGAGTGCCGCGCATGGACATGATGAGCATGGTTACCAGCATCCTGTCGATGCAGCAGGGCAATTTGCAGGGTGAGATCGCGACCCGCGTCACCAAGCAGAACCTCGACGCCGAGAAGTTCGCGGTTCAGACCCTGTTCGGCACGCCTTCCACCGCAAATTTGTCGCCCGGTATCGGCGACAACCTCAACGCCGTCGCTTGATCAGAACCCGGCTGCGGCCGGGGCTAGCGCCGCCTTCACGAGCTTGATCGCGTCGTCGCTCGCCCATTCGGCGGGACCGGCGATATTGGCGATCTCGCAGCCCTGGCCGTCGACCAGCACCGAGGTCGGCATGCCCAATGCCTTGCCTATGTTCTTAAGGTCCTGAAAGACCTTGGCTTTCTGGTCACTGAAATAGCCGAGATTGGTCAGATCGGCCTCTTTCAGGAAGTTTTTCGGCTTGTCCGGGTCGCGGGTGTCGATGTTGATCGCGACCACCTCGAAATCCTTGCCGCCGAGCTTGGTCTGCAGGCTGTCGAGCGCCGGCATTTCCTTGCGGCAGGGCACGCACCAGGTCGCCCACAAATTGACCAGCACGGTCTTGCCGCGCCAGTCCGAGAGCTTCTTCGGCTGGCCGTTGGCGTCCTCGAAGGTCAGGTCGGGCAGCCTCAAGGGGGTGGTTGCCATGGTCAGCGCCGCGACCTCGCCATGGGCGAGCGGAGCGATCTTCTTCGCCAGAGCCACCGCGCTGTTACAGGCGATATCGCCGCCCGCGGGATGCTTGAGACTTGCGACCCCGACATAGCCGATCACGGCCCCGGCCAGCACGGCGCCGATCACCAGCGGGATACGCCACTTGGCGGTCGGCCTGGCGGTCGGGTTGGGTGGGGTCGTCTCGGGCATATCGTTTGTCATCCTGGGTCGATGTGGCTAAGCAGTGCCGGGAATACGACCGGAACTGCGGTGCTGTTTCGCCGCCTCCGGCCATGAAACCGCAAGGCTGAAATACAAATTCGTGAGCGAGATGTCATGAGCAACAAGATGTGGGGTGGCCGGTTCTCGGAACGTCCCGACGCGATCATGGAGGAAATCAACGTCTCCATCGACGTCGACCGTCACCTTTATGCCCAGGACATTGCCGCGTCCAAGGCCCACGCCGCGATGCTCGCTGCGCAAGGCATCATCACGTCAGCTGATGCGAAAAATATCGGCAAAGGTCTAGACACGATTTTGTCAGAGATCGGCAAGGGCGATTTCGATTTCAAGCGCGCGCTCGAGGACATTCATATGAATGTCGAGTCGCGGCTGTCCGAATTGATCGGGCCCGCGGCGGGCCGGCTGCACACCGCGCGCTCGCGCAACGACCAGGTCGCGACCGATTTCCGGCTCTATGTCCGCGACACCATCGATGAGACCAATGCGGCGCTGGCCGCGTTCCAGCAGGCGCTGGTCGCCCGCGCGCTGGAGCATGCCGGCACGGTGATGCCGGGCTTCACCCATCTGCAGACCGCGCAGCCCGTGACCTTCGGCCATCATCTCCTGGCCTATGTCGAGATGGCCGGCCGCGACCGCGGTCGCTTCGCCGACGCGCGCAAGCGGCTGAACGAATCGCCGCTGGGGGCGGCCGCGCTCGCCGGCACCTCGTTTCCGATCGACCGCGCCGCGACCGCGAAGGCGCTCGGCTTCGACCGTCCGATGGCCAATTCGCTCGACGCGGTGTCCGACCGCGATTTCGTGCTGGAGACGCTGTCGGCGGCGGCGATCTGCGCCGTGCACATGTCGCGCTTTGCCGAGGAGATCGTGATCTGGACCTCGCCCTTGGTCGGCCTCGTCAAGCTCAGCGACAAGTTCACCACCGGCTCGTCGATCATGCCGCAGAAGCGCAATCCGGACGCGGCCGAGCTGGTGCGTGCCAAGACCGGCCGCGTGATCGGCGCGCTCACCGCGCTCCTGATCGTGATGAAGGGCTTGCCGCTCGCCTATCAAAAGGACATGCAGGAGGACAAGCAGGGCGCGATGCAGGCTTTCGAGGCGCTGTCGCTGGCAATCCGCGCCATGACCGGCATGGTTGCGGACTTGGTGCCGGACGAGGCCAGGATGAAGGCCGCCGCGGGCGAGGGCTACGCCACCGCGACCGATTTGGCCGACTGGCTGGTGCGCACCCTGAAAATGCCGTTCCGCGACGCCCACCACGTCACCGGGCGTATCGTCGGCCTGGCCTCGGCACAGGGCGTGGCGCTGCACGAGCTGCCGCTCAAGGCCATGCAGGAGGTCGAGCCGAAGATCACGGCGGACGCGCTGAAAGTGCTCAGCGTCGAATCCTCGGTGCAGAGCCGGACCTCGTTCGGCGGCACGGCGCCGAAGAATGTGATGGCGCAGGCGAAGAGCTGGGCCAAGCGGCTGGAAAAAGAGCAAAAATTGGGCTGAACCGCAAAATTTGGCCGTGATTTCATGGCGCTCCGCCTCTCGCCAGAGCACGCCAATGTTTGTATGGTGCCGCCCGAATTGGGGAATTCGTCGTGATTAGCAAGAACCGCCTGACCCCCTCGGGATGGGCCATAATTGTGCTGGGCGTATCAGCACTGGCGCTCGGCGGCTGCGGCCGCAAGGGACCGCTCGACCTGCCGCCGACCGCGAACGTCGCGCCGGGCGCTGCACCGAGTGACACCGAGAGCGAGCGGGCAGCGCAGCCCAGCGTGTTCAATCCGACCTATGGCTCGGAGGCTGCGCCGGCCGCGCCGCGAGGCAATAAACGGCCCTTCATCCTCGATCCGCTGCTCGGCAATTAGTATCTAAAAGCGTGTCATGAACCATTTCGACTATCGCAACGGCGTGCTGCATGCCGAGGCGGTCAATCTCATTGAGCTGGCGGAGGCCGTCGGCACGCCGTTCTATTGCTATTCGACCGCGACGCTGGAGCGCCACTACCGCGTCTTCACCGAAGCCTTCGCCGGCGAGAAGGCGCTGGTCTGCTACGCCATGAAGGCGAACTCCAACCAGTCGGTGCTGCGCACCCTGGCCAAGCTCGGCGCCGGCGCCGACGTGGTGTCCGGCGGCGAATTGAAGCGGGCGCTGGCGGCCGGGATTCCGCCCTCGAAGATCGTGTTCTCCGGCGTCGGCAAGACCGAGGGCGAGCTGCGCGCCGCGCTCGCCACCGACATCCTCTGCATCAATATCGAGTCCGAGCCGGAGCTCGAGATGCTGTCGCGTCTCGCGGTCGAGATGAACAAGACGGCCCGCATCTCGGTGCGGGTCAATCCGGATGTCGATGCCGGCACCCATGCCAAGATTTCGACCGGCAAGTCCGAGAACAAGTTCGGCATTCCGATCGCCCGCGCCCGCGAGGTCTATGCCCGCGCGGCAAAGCTGCCGGGCATCAAGGTCACCGGCACCGATGTGCATATCGGCAGCCAGATCACCGATCTCGGGCCGCTGGAGGTCGCTTTCCGGCTGCTCGCCGAATTCGTGCAGACGCTGCGCGCCGACGGCCACGACATCTCGCATGTCGATTTCGGCGGCGGCCTCGGCATCCCCTATTACATGGATCGCGCCGCGCCGCCGGCGCCGGACGCCTATGCGGCGATGGTCAAGCGCGTCACGCACAATCTCGGCTGCACGCTGATGTTCGAGCCGGGCCGCATGATCGTCGGCAATGCCGGCATCCTCGTCACCCGCGTCATCCATGTGAAGCCGGGCGATGCCAAGAACTTCGTCATCATCGACGCCGCGATGAACGACCTGATCCGGCCGACGCTGTATGAAGCGCATCACGACATTCTGCCGGTGCGCCAGCCTGCGCCCGGCACTCCGACGATGATCGCCGACGTGGTCGGCCCGGTCTGCGAGACCGGCGATTACCTCGCGCTCGACCGCGCGCTGCCGCAGCCGAAGGCCGGCGATCTGCTGGCGATCATGACCGCCGGCGCCTATGGCGCGGTGCAGTCCGGCACCTACAACACGCGGCCTCTGGTGCCGGAAGTGCTGGTCAAGGACGACCAGTACGCCGTGGTCCGCCCGCGCATCGACGTCGACGCCCTGATCGCGATGGACAAGCCCGCGCCGTGGTTGTGAGGTGCTAGGCGCGCCACATCAATGGTGTCGTCCTGGCGAAGGCCCATAACCACCATTACCGCTTGTCTTGCGGCGCTGTGGCCCCAGCTTCCCTCACCACGAACGCCGGGGGTAATGGGTCCGGCTTTCGCCAGGACGACGACGCTTACTTCGCAGCGTGCACGCCACCCTTGCCACCGCCCACGATCACGCCCGCGGCCTTCTCGATCGGCCTGATCGCGGCGGTGAAGTCCGAATCCGGTCCCTCGTCGCGGATGATCACTTCCCAGAGCCGGCCGACCGCTTCGGCGACTTCCATCGAAAGCCCGAGTGAGCGCATTTCCTCGACCGCGAGCCGCACGTCCTTCACCATCAGCCCGGTGGCGAAGCCGAAGTCGAAGCTGCGCGGCAACACCGAACGCGGAAACTTGTCGCGGCTTGCGGTGTTCAGCCCCGAGCCGGCATTGATGACGTCGATCATCACGGCCGGATCGAGACCCGACTTCACGCCCATCACAACAGCCTCCGAGGTCGCCACCATCGCGGTCGCCGACAGGAAGTTGTTGGCGAGCTTCATGGTCTGGCCGGAGCCCGGCTTGGTGCCGATGAAGAACACCTTGCCGATCACGTCGAGCGCGCCCTTCACCAGCTCGAAGTCGGCGCGCGGGCCCGACACCATCACCGCCAGCGTGCCCTTCTCGGCGCCGGAGACGCCGCCGGAGACCGGGCTGTCGATCTGCACGATGTTCTTCTTGGCCAGCAGATCGTGGATCTTCACCGCCATCTGCGAGCCGACGGTGGAGAGGTCGATGAAGCGTTTGACGCGCGTGCCCTCGATCACGCCGCCCGCGCCGGTTGCGACCTCGAGCGAAGCCTGCAGGGAGGGCAGGCTCGCCATCACGGTCTCGACGCGGTCGGCGATGTCCTTGGGCGAGGTTGCGGCCACCGCGCCGAGTGCAACCAGCCTGCCGAGGGCGTCCTTGCTGGTGTCGAACACGGTGAGCTTGTGGCCCGCCTCGATCAGCCGGCGCGCCATTGGGAAGCCCATCTTCCCGAGGCCGATGAATCCGATTTCCATGAGTCGTTTCCTCTACGTCGTTATGTGCGGAGCCGCATGCCCCACATTCACTGTCGTCCCGGTGAAGGCCGGACCCATTGCCACCGCGCTTGATTGCTGTGCTCCGCTGGAGCCCCAGCGTGTTCCCACCACCAATGCCTGTGGTTATAGGCCCTGGCTTTCGCCAGGACGACGGCGGTGAGGCAGCAATGCCTCACGCCTTGTTGTCGAGTTCGGCGAACACCTCGCGCGCGATGCGGAAGCTGTCGACGCCGGCCGGGATGCCGGCATAGATCGAGACCTGCATGAAGATCTCGCGGATTTCGTCGCGGGACACGCCGTTGGTCAGCGCGCCCTTGATGTGGGCCTTCAATTCGTGCGGCCGGTTCAGGATCGAGATCATGGCGAGGTTGAGCATGCTGCGGGTCTTGCGCGGCAGTTCCTCGCGGCCCCAGACCGCGCCCCAGCAATATTCGGTGACGAGTTCCTGGAATGGCTTGTTGAAGCTGTCCGAATTCTTCAGCGCATTGTTGACATAGGCTTCGCCCAGCACCGCCTTACGGATTTCCAGCCCCTTGTCGTGCGTTTTTTGGTCCATATCGCGTTCCTCATGCGTTAATGCGATGGTTCGGCCGCGACGTTACGGGGTCGAACCGCCGCAGTCACGCCTTCGTGTTATGCGTATTTCCCGGTGTGGGTTACGCCTTGGAACGGGTGCCTCAAAGCCGCCGCCGTGCTAGGCTGATCTGCCGGCTACCCCGGAGATTTTATTGAGCGGAGCCAACATCGATCCCTCTGACCCGTCAGGCGCCGTCCGCGACAGCGATGCGGTCGCGCGGGTGAAACTGACGCAACAGAGACTCACGGAGGCTCTGCAGCGGGCAAGGTTCGCGATTGCGTGGGAACGGGCTTGGCCGCATCTGGCGCGGCTCCTGACGGTCGCGGGATTGTTCCTGGTCGCGTCCTGGGCCGGGCTGTGGCTGGTGCTGCCGTTTGTCGCACGCGTGGCCGGCGCCGGCCTGTTCGCGATCGCCGCGCTCGCGGCGCTGTCGCCGCTGGTGCGCTTCCGCTGGCCGAGCCGCGAGGAGGGCCTGAGCCGGCTCGACCGCGGCGCCGGCATCCGCCATCGGCCGGCGACCGCGCTCTCCGACACGCTCACCAACAAGGACCCGTTTGCGCTGGCGCTGTGGCAGGCGCAGCGCGAGCGTACGCTGGCCTCAATCAAGCGCATCCGCGCCGGGCTGCCGCGGCCGCGCGTCTCGCTGCATGACCCTTGGGCGCTGCGCGCGCTGGTCATCGTGATGCTGGTCGCGAGCTATGTCGCCGCCGGCGACGAGCGCGGCCTGCGGGTCGCTTCCGCGTTCGACTGGAACGGCATCATGGCGCCGGCCAATGTCCGGGTCGATGCCTGGGTGACGCCGCCCAACTACACCGGCAAGCCGCCGATTATTTTGTCGAACGCCAACAAGGACGCCAATGCGGCCGACACCACCCCGCTCGCGGTCCCGGCCGGCAGCACGCTCCTGGTGCGTTCAAGCGGCGGCAGCATCGACGTCGTCGTCGGTGGCGGCGTTACCGAGGTCGCGCCGGACGGGCAGGCGCCCAAGGGCACCAACGAGCGGCATTTCAAGATCACCGGCGACGGCACCGCGCATGTCCGTGCGCCGGCTGGCCAGCCGCAGTGGAAATTCACCGCGACGCCGGACCGCCCGCCGTCGATTGCGCTCGCCAAGGATCCGGAGCGGCAGGCGCGCGGCGCGCTGCAGATGTCCTATCGGCTCGAGGACGATTATGGCGTCAGCGAAGCGCGCGCGCAGTTCGTGGCGCGGCCGACCGATGCGTCGAAGGAGGCCGACGGCAAGAAGGATGCCGACGGCAAGTCCGCGCAGCCGCGGCCGCTGTTCGAGCCGCCGCAATTCGCGCTGGTGCTGCCGAATGCGCGCACCCGCAACGGCGTCGGCCAGACCGTGAAGGACCTCAGTGAAGATCCCTATGCCGGCGCCGACGTGACCTTGACGCTGACGGCCAAGGACGAGGCCGGCAATGAGGGCACGAGCGAGCCGTTCAACATGCGGCTGCCGGAGCGCCTGTTCACCAAGCCGCTGGCGCGCGCGCTGATCGAGCAGCGCCGTATCCTGGCGCTCGACGCCAACCAGAATGGCCAGGTGTTCGCCGCGCTGGAGGCGCTGATGATCGCGCCCGAAATGTTCATGCCGGAGACCGGCTATTACCTTGGCCTGCACACCGTGAGCCGCCAGCTCGAGGCGGCGCGCACCGACGACCAATTGCGCGAGGTGGTCGCCAGCCTGTGGGCGCTCGCCGTCACCATCGAGGACGGCAACATCTCCGACGTCGACAAGGCGCTGCGCGCGGCGCAGGACGCGCTCAAGCAGGCGCTCGAGCGCGGCGCGACCGACGAGGAGATCAAGAAGCTCACCGACAATCTGCGCGCGGCGCTGGACAATTTCCTGCGCCAGATGGTCGAGCAGTTCCGCAACAATCCGCAGCAGCTCGCGCGGCCGCTCGATCCCAATGCCAAGGTGCTGAGCCAGCAGGATCTCAAGAACATGCTCGATCGCATGGAGCGGCTGTCACGCTCCGGCGACAAGGACGCGGCGCGGCAACTGCTCGAGCAGATGCAGCAGATGCTGGAAAACCTGCAGATGGCGCAGCCCAATCAGGGCGACGACGACATGCAGCAGTCGCTCAACGAACTCGGCGACATGATCCGCAAGCAGCAGCAATTGCGCGACAAGACCTTCAAGCAGGGCCAGGATTCCCGCCGCGACCGCATGCGCGGCAAGCAGGGCGAGCAGTCGATGGGCGACCTGCAGCAGGACCAGCAGGCGCTGCGCGATCGCCTGAAGAAGCTGCAGGAAGAACTCGCCAAGCGCGGCATGGGACCGGACCAGCGCGGCCAGAAGGGCCAGGGTCAGAAGGGCGATCAGGCGCAGCTGGGCGATCAAGGCGGCGATCAGGGCGATGACGGCGACGGGCTCGACCAGGCCGATTCCGCGATGGGCGATGCCTCCGGACGGCTCGGCGAGGGCAATGCCGACGGTGCTGTGGATTCGCAGGGCCGTGCGCTGGATGCGCTGCGCAAGGGCGCCCAGAGCCTCGCCGACGCGATGCAGCAGGGCGATGGCGACCAGCCGGGAGACAGCCCCGGCAACCGCGCCGGCCGCCAGCAGAGCGGCGGCAACCAGACCGATCCGCTGGGCCGTCCGCTGCACGGCCGCGAATTCGGCGACGACTACACGGTGAAGATCCCCGGCGAGATCGACGTGCAGCGCGTTCGCCGCATCCTCGAAGAGTTGCGCCGCCGCCTCGCCGATCCGTCGCGGCCGCAGATCGAGCTCGACTACATCGAGCGGCTGCTGAAGGATTATTGAGGCCCGCGCCTCGTCCTCGACTGACGTCAGCCGCGAAAGCGGGTGACGGCATTCAAGAGACGTCTGCGCTTCAATCGAACGGCCGTGGCAACCTGGATGCCGCGCTTTCGCGGGCATGACGCGAAATCTGCACGACGGCCGTAACCGGCAGACGTCGGCTTCTGCGGGCGACGCACCTCGCGTTCCAATCGTGCGATCGGGTCCGCGGGGCGTTCGCCGGTTTCGCGCAATTTCATTAAAATTGCAGGGTTCCCGTTGGCGCGCATTTAAGTCGCTTGCGTCACTGTACTTCTGAAATTGGCAAGCGTCTCAGGAGAGCACATGAGGCACAGCCGTTTATTCATTGCATCGTCACGCCGGCCATTGGGTATTACTCGCCGGCACCAACAGAAGAAGACCAGCCCGTTTCGACACTTCGTTCGAGACCAGTCGGGCAGCTATGTCATTATTTCAGCGCTGCTGATGCCGGTCCTGGTCGGCACGGCAGGGCTCGGTACCGAAGTGGGGTGGTGGTACTACAAACATAAGAACATGCAGAGTGCCGCCGACTCCGGCGCGGTAAGCGCCGCAACGGCGGCAAGTGCAGGCGCTGACCTTTTGTCCGAAGCCAATGCGGTAACGGCAAACTACGGTTACGCGAACGGGGCGAACAACGTGACGGTGACGGTCAATCAACCGCCGAAAACCGGCAGTCATACGTCGAACCTGCAGGCGATCGAAGTCATCGTGAGCCAACCGCAACAGCGGCTGCTGTCGGCCTTGTTCGGCTCGGCCCCTGTGCCGGTCACCGCGCGCGCGGTCGCCCTGCCGAATTCCGGGACGGGCTGCGTACTTGCGCTCAACGCCAGCGCCAGTCCTGCGGTCAACGTGAGCGGCGGCAACCAGCTCAACCTGATCAAGTGCAACCTTTACAGCAACTCGGGTGCGAGCCCATCGCTCAACGTGGCCGGCAGCGCGACCGTCTCTGCGAATCAGGTCGGAGTCGTCGGCGACGTCTCCGGCGCCAGCAACATCTCCGCCACCAACGGCGTCAAGACGCACGTGCAGCCGATGGCTGACCCGTATGCGAACGTCTCTCCGCCATCGAAGCCGAGTTGCTCGAATGCCAAGATTACGGTCAATTCCAACGGCAAGACGAACTCGCTCAGTCCCGGCTGCTACTCGGGCAGCATTACCGTGAATGCCGGCGCAACGCTGAATCTCGATCCGGGCATTTATTACCTGGACGGCTCGAACCTGAGCGTCGCGGGCAACGCCACGATCACGGGCAGCGGCGTGACCCTGGTCTTCACCGGCTCGGGAAGCAAGTGGGGCACGGCTTCGATCGGCAGCAACGCGATCATCGATCTGACGGCGCCGACCTCGGGCTCCACGAAGGGCATCGTCATGTATGGCGACCGCAACATGCCGGCCGGGACCGCTTTCAATCTCACGGGTGGCGCCACCCAGAACTTCGGCGGTGCCATCTACCTGCCAAAGGTCAACCTCAGCTTCGGTGGTGGTAACGGGACCAGCACATCCTGCACCAAGATCATCGCCGATACCCTGACGTTCAGCGGCACGTCGAACCTTCAGGTCAATTGTTCGGCGCTCGGCACCGCGACGATCGGCTCGCAAACCGCGCAACTCATCGAATGAGGTTGGCCCCGATGCAAATCCAGAAATCCTCACCCACGCGCCACGGCGGGTTGCTTTGCTCTCTGACACGGCGCATGAGCGCCGCCGTTCACGACAGACGCGGCGTCGCGGCCATCGAATTCGGCATCATGATCCCGTTGCTGTCCCTGATGGTCGTCTCGGTGACCGACATCGGACTCGCGCTCTATCGCAAGATGCAGGTGGAGAATGCCGCGCAGGCGGGAGCGCAATACGCCATCGTGCGCGGCTTTGACGAGACTGGCGTTACCGGTGCCGTGACAGCCGCCACGAATTCCACGGCCATCAGCGCTTCGCCCAAGCCGTACCAGTTTTGCGGGTGCCCGACGAGTTCGGGGGTCAGCACCGTCAGTTGCGGTGCGGTCTGCCCGAGCGGCGCGCAGGCCGGAACATACGCCATGGTTTCGGCGCAAGGGACCTACTACACGCTGATCAATTATCAGATTGTCGCGGCCTCATACACCTATAGCGCCCAGTCCACTGCGAGGCTGCAGTGAAACTCACAACGCTATGGCGGGACAATCGAGGGGCCTCGGCGCTGGAATTCGCCCTGACCGCTCCCGTGTTCTTCCTGTTCATATTTGGCATCATCGAATTCGGATTGCTGTTCTGGACCCAGCTCGGGCTGCAGCACGGCACGGAAATGGCGGCGCGTTGCGCGACCGTCAACAGCACGCTCTGTCCAAGCGGCAGCGCCATCACGAATTACGCCGCGCAGCAGGCGTTCGGCCTCACGCTCCCGGCGCAGACATTCACCTATTCCACGTCAGCCTGCGGCAACGTGGTCAGCGCGAGTTATGCATTTCAATTTGCACAATTTCTCAATCTGTCCCCGGTGACGCTGACCGCCCGGGCATGCTTTCCGAGTTGAGCTCGTAACCCTAGCTGGCCTTCCGCGCCGCCAGCGCATCCGCGACCGCGGTGCGGATATCAGCCACCGAGAACGGTTTCGTCACCACGTCATGCACGATCGCCTCGAGGCCGGAGGCGCGCTCGCGCTGATGGGCGAAGCCGGTCATCAGCAGGATCTTCAACGCAGGGAAGTCGCGCGCCGCGGTCAGCGCCAGTGCGATGCCGTCCATCACGGGCATCTGGATGTCGGTGAGCAGAAGGTCGAACGCGCCTTCGTCGCGCGTCAGCACCTCCAGCGCCTCGGCGCCATCCTGCGCGGTCACGGTTTCGTGGCCGTCCATGGCGATGGCGCGCGCCACCAGCGAGCGCATCGAGTCTTCGTCGTCGGCGATCAGAACACGCGTCATGGTGATTGGTCGGTTCCCGATAGAGTTGACCGGCGGCTCACGCGCGGCCGCCGGTGAGATCACGCTTGTTGAAGAAGCGTACGTCGATATTGCGGCCTTCGGGCGGCGGCGAGGCGAGGCGCGACTTGAAGAAGGCCCGCTCGCCGGGATGGAGCACCGGCTGCTCCAGTACCGCGTTCCAGGCATAGATTTCGGCGCCCTGCGCGTCGCGGACCGAGAAGCGCAGCCGCGGCAATTCGACCGGTTTCCTGGTCTGGCCGACGATCATGCCCTCGATCACCAGCACCGGCTTGCCGTCCACGGTCTCGTTGGTGATCTTGATATCCTTGAAGGCGAGCCCGCGCAAATTCACGTCGAGTCCGGCCATCTTGTAGAACAGCGCGGTCTGCGGCAGCAGCCGCACCACGTCGTTGCGCCAGACGAACAGGGCGATGATCAGCGCGGCCATGGCGCCGCAGGTGGTCGGCAGGGCGCCGATCACGGGCATGAACGGAATTCGGGGTACGGCAGGCAAGCGAAACAGGCGGGGAAGCCGGGGCAGGCGGAAGCGGCCCCTGGTTCCGGCGTCGGCATGGGCTGCGGCATCGGCCAGCGCCGGCCATTCCGAGGCGGCGTCGCTGCCCTCGGCGGGCAAATCGGCCGAAATCGAGGGGCTCTCCACCACCGGGGTCGCGTCAGCCTCCTCCCGGCCCATAGCCTCCCATTCGGCGGCGAGATCGGAACCGGCGGACTGATAGGCCAGAGTGGGCGCGGTCGCCCCGATGGCGTCCTCCGGCCGGGCCAGCCAGATCTCCCGGCAGCGGGAACAACGGACGGTGCGTCCGGCCTCGCCCAGGGTGGCCGGATTGATGGCGTAGGATGTTGTACAATGCGGGCAAACAATATGCATGGAGGCCGAATCTCCACCGTGTGGATACCCGGATGCTACTTAGCGACCGTTAACGAATCGGAAACCATAACCGAAGCACAAGCTTTCTGTGCGGTTCGCGGGCGCTCGGCCGGGGTTCGGGCCGTCTTCGCTGTCGGTGTGGGGTATTGGGCCATCGGCCCTCTCGAACGGAGCTAGCGCATTGGTTCGGTTCGAAAATGTCGGTCTGCGCTACGGGCTCGGCCCGGAGATTTTGCGCGACCTCTCGTTCATGATCCCGGCGCACTCGTTCCAGTTCCTCACCGGGCCGTCGGGTGCGGGCAAGACCTCGCTGCTGCGGCTCCTGTTCCTGTCGTTGCGGCCGACCCGCGGGCTGGTCAATCTGTTCGGCAAGGACGTCTCGCTGCTGAGCAAGGATCAGGTCGCCGACCTGCGCAAGCGGATCGGCATCGTGCTGCAGGATTTTCGCCTGCTCGATCACATGACCACCTATGAGAATGTCGCGCTGCCGTTCCGCGTGATGGGCCGCGAGGAATCGAGCTATCGCCGAGAGGTGATCGATCTCTTGAAATGGGTCGGCCTCGGCGAGCGCATGGACGCGCTGCCGCCGATCCTGTCGGGCGGCGAGAAGCAGCGCGCCGCGATCGCGCGCGCGGTGATCTCGCGGCCGCAGCTGCTGTTGGCGGACGAGCCGACCGGCAGCGTCGACCCGACGCTCGGGCGCCGCCTGCTGCGGCTGTTCATCGAGCTCAACAAATCCGGCACCGCGGTCATCATCGCGACCCACGACATCACGCTGATGGATCAATACGAGGCGCGGCGGCTGGTGCTGCATCAGGGACGACTGCACATCTATGAATAGGAGCGGCGACGAGAAAGTGTCGTTGGTCGATCTCGGGCGCGAACGCCCGCAGGTCCCGGCCACCGCGCGCAACATGTCGCCGATCGTGCCGCGGGCGTCGATTTCGGGCCGTGCGCTGGTCGCGGTCGTCGCGATCATGACCTTCCTTGCCTCGCTGACGACCGGCACCGTGCTGCTGGTCAGCGCGTCGGCCGCCGAATGGCAGTCGGAAGTGTCGAGCGAGATCACCATCCAGGTGCGCCCCTCGCCGGGCCGCGACCTCGATCGCGACGCGCAGGCCGCGGTGGAGGCGATGCGGGCGCAGCCCGGCATTCTCGAGGTCCGTCCGTTCAGCAAGGAGGAATCCGCCAAGCTGCTGGAGCCGTGGCTCGGCAGCGGGCTCTCGATCGACGAACTGCCGGTACCGCGCGTCATCGTGGCGCGGGTGCAGCCCGGCACCACGCTCGATCTCGCCGGCTTGCGCGCGCGGGTGACGCAGGTGGCGCCGACCGCAAGCGTCGACGATCACCGCGCCTGGATCGAGCGCATGCGCTCGATGACCGGCGCCACGATGTTCGCCGGCGTCGGCATCCTCATTCTCGTGATCATCGCCACCATCATCTCGGTGTCGTTCGCGACCCGCGGCGCGATGGCTGCCAACCGCCCGATCGTCGAGGTGCTGCATTTCGTCGGCGCCGGCGACAGCTTCATCGCCAACCGCTTCCTGCGGCATTTCCTTCGGCTCGGACTCGAAGGCGGCCTGATCGGCGGCGGTGCGGCGATGCTGGCGTTCGGCTTCTCGGAGTCGATCGCCAACTGGTTCTCCGGCACGCCGGTGGGTGACCAGTTCGCGGCCCTGCTCGGCACGTTCTCGCTGCGTCCGTCGGGCTATCTGGTGCTGGCGATGCAGGCGGTGCTGATCGCGGCGATCACCGCCTGGGCATCGCGGCACACCCTGTTTGCAACGCTCGACGACATCGACTGACGGCGCCGCGAAAATTCGAAATCATGGCGCCGCCTCGTGATCGCATTTCGTCGCCCAGGTGTGATTTCGCGCGCATGCGCGCGGCCCTTGTCCCGGGAAAACCGGTTTCCACTTTTCCGGATCATGCTTTAAAATCGCCTGGGGGGAAGGATAACCGCATCACATGAGTTTGCAGTCCGACGATACGTCGCCGAATGGCTTTGCCGCGCGCCCGCGCGGCTGGCTGCGCGCCGTCATCGTCGCGCCGCTGGCGCTTGCCTTCGTCGCCGCGGCGATCGGCTTTGTCGGCTTCCTCTCGCAATTGCGCGGCGTCGAGACCGATCCGCCGCACAATGCCGACGGCATCGTGGTGCTGACCGGCGGCTCGTCGCGGGTGTCGGATGCGATGGAGCTACTCGCCGCCGGCTACGGCAAGCGCCTGCTGATCTCGGGCGTGCATCCGACCAACGATGCCAGCGACATTTCCCGCACGGTTCCGGACAGCCAGGGGCTGATGAGATGCTGCGTCGATCTCGACCGCTCGGCGGTGAACACCCGCAGCAACGCGGCGGAGACCCGGCGCTGGGTGCGCGAGCGCGGCTTCAAGTCGCTGATCGTGGTGACCTCGAACTACCACATGCCGCGGGCGATCGTGGAACTGTCACATGCGATGCCCGACGTCACGCTGATCCCGTTCGCCGTGGTCGGCGACAAATGGCGCGACGAGCCGTGGTGGACGAGTGGCGCGACGTTCCGTCTCTTGCTATCGGAATACGCCAAATATGTCGCCGCGGAGATGCGGGTGCGGCTGGCCGATCTCGGCCTCGACCTGACCTCCGATCTCGCCGAGCCGGCTGCCGCGCCACGCCGCCCGGCGACGGCGCAGGCGAATTGATGTATCAGGCACCGTCATTCCGGGGCGATGCGCAGCATCGAACCCCAATTCGCAATTGCGAATTGTGGAATCTCGAGATTCCGGGTCTGGTGCTGACGCACCATCCCGGAATGACCGTGTAAAGGATAGTGTTGAGAGAATGACTTCAATCTTCCTACGCTCGCTGATCTTCAACGTGCTGTTCTATCTCGTGCTGGTGGCGCTCTGCATCATCGCGCTGCCGGCGCTGCTGCTGCCGCGGGGAGCGTTGATGGCGCTCGAAGTCGCGTGGGCCAACACCAGCCTGTTCCTGATGCGCGTGATCTGCAACATCAGGATCGAGTTTCGCGGGGTCGAGAAGATTCCGAGCGGGCCGCTGATCGTCGCCTCGAAGCACCAGTCGTTCTGGGAGACGTTCGCGCTGGTGCGCTTCTTCGAGCATCCGCTGTTCATCCTGAAGCGCGAGCTGATGATGATCCCGGTGTTCGGCTGGTACCTCAAGAAGGTCGGCATGATCTCGGTCGAGCGCGGGGGCGGCCCGCGCTCGCTGATCAAGACGCTGAAGCGCGCGGCCGCCGATGTGAAGCTCGGCCGCCAGCTTGTGATCTTCCCCGAGGGCACCCGCACCGCGCCCGGTGCGGCGCCGAACTACAAGGCCGGCGTCGCGCAGATCTATGCCGAGAGCGGCGTGCCGTGCCTGCCGATCGCGCTCAATTCCGGGCTGTTCTGGCCGCGCCGCACCTTCATGCGTTATCCCGGCACGCTGGTGGTCGAATTCCTCGATCCGCTGCCGCCGGGATTGCCGCGCGACGAGTTCATGACCCGCCTGCGCGAGGCGATCGAAACCGCCACCACCCGCATCGTCGAGGCCGGCCGCGCCGAGCAGGCGAAATTGTTCGGCGGTGTGCCGAACGCGGCGAAAGGGTAGGCCGCGATGCGGTGAGTTAACGTATCGCGAATGGCGTTGCCACTACTGACCGGCCGCCGCGTCGGTGTTGAAGGTCTCGCCTTGCGGCACCCAGCTCTTGCCGTCGAACGTCGCGATCTGCATCTGGGTGAACGGCGCGTAGCGGTCCGGCCGTGTCGAGATGGCGATGCCGGGCAGCAGCAGCGGCGCGACGACCTTGTTGAGGTTGGTCGCCTGCTTCAGCAGGTTCTCGCGCGTCAGATCGTCGCCGCACATGTCGATGACCTTCACCGTCATATAGGCCGAGATGTAGCCGGTGACGTTGCTGCCGTCGGCGATGTCGCCTTGCGGGTACCACTTTGCCAGGAACTCCTTGAACTCCTTCACGTCGGCTGCGTTCTCCCAGCTCGGATCGGTCGGCGTCTTGAACGCGAGCGCGGTCAGCAATCCCTTCGAGGCCTCGATACCGGCCGGCTCCATGACGCCCTTGATCGATGAAGAGACGCTGACCACGTAATTCAGCGGTTTCCATCCGAGCTCGTAGACCTTGCGGATCGCCTGCGCGCCGAACTTGGGCGTCGCCATCGTGAACAGCGTGTCGGCGCCGGATGCTTTCAGGGAAACGATTTGCGAGTCGACGGTGGGATCGGAGACTTCGTAGGTCACTTCCTTGACGATCATCGTCTTCGCCTTATCGCCGAGGCCATCCTTCAGCCCCTTGACGTAATCCTTTCCGGCATCGTCGTTCTGGGAGAACACGCCGAGCTTCGCGTCGGGCTTGTTCTTCAACAGGTATTTGGCGAAGATCATGCCCTCCATCTGGTAGGGCGGATAGAGCTGGGTGGTCCACGGGAAGTTCTTCGGGTCGTCCCATTTTGCCGCGCCGGTCGAAATGAAGATCTCCGGAACCTTCTTCTGGTTCAGATACTTCTGGATCGCTGAATTGGTCGGCGTGCCGATGGTGCCGATGATTGCCAGCACCTCGTCCTGTTCCACGAGGCGTCGCGTTTGCTCCACGGTCTTCGGCGGCGAATAGGCGTCGTCCAGTGAAATCAGCTTGATCTTTCGGCCGTTGACGCCGCCCTTCGCGTTGATCATCGCGTAGTAGGCCTCCTCCATGCGCCCCTGGGTGCCATAAGCGGACGCGGGCCGCTGTAGGGCATGGTCTGGCCGATCTTCACCTCGGTATCGGTGACGCCGGGGCCGTATTTCTTGTTGGCGAGGGCAGGCTGGGCGGCGGCGAGCATGAGCGCGCAGAACACTGCGCGCAAGTAACGAAACGTCATGGCGAATCTCCCCAAATATCGGCCACACTCTTCGGTGTGTGCCGTGGGCACTCATGATCGCTGCTCCGCGCTGCACGTCAAGTGCGGCCGCTCGGCGCGCGGGTGCCGTCGTACCTCTGTCCGTCCGGGAAAGGTGAAGCAAGCGATGTCAGTGCGGAAAGCTCACCGCATCACGAACGGGTTCGCCGGCACGTCCGTCGCGGTCGAGATCCAGACGCTCTTGGTCTCCTGATATTCGCGCACCGCGTCGATGCCGCTTTCGCGGCCGACGCCGGAGTGCTTCATGCCGCCGAACGGCATCATGTAGCTGATGGCCCGGTAGGTGTTCACCCACACGGTGCCGGCGCGCAGTTGCTTCGGCACGCGGATGGCGCGGGCGAGATCCTTGGTCCAGATGCCGGCGGCAAGGCCGTAGATCGTGTCGTTGGCGATCCGGATCGCATCCTCCTCGGTGTCGAAGGAGATGATCGACAGCACCGGGCCGAACACCTCCTCGCGCGCGATCCGCATGGTGTTGTCGACGTCGGTGAAGATGGTCGGCTCGACGAACTGGCCGCCCCTGATGCCGTCGCCAGTGGCCGGCTTGCCGCCGAGCAGGCAGCGCGCGCCTTCGGCCTTGGCGATATCGATATAGTCGAGTACCTTCTTGTATTGCGCCGGCGTCGTGATCGGGCCGACATTGGTGTCGAACTGCATGGGATCGCCGATCTTGGCGGACTTCGCCAGCTCCAGCACGCGCGCGACGAACTTCTCCTTGATCGAGCTCTGCACCAGAAGGCGCGATCCGGCGATGCAGGTCTGCCCGGTGGCGGCGAAGATGCCGGAGATCGCGCCGGCCGCGGCGGCGGTGAGGTCGGCGTCCTCGAACACGATGTTGGGCGACTTGCCGCCGAGCTCGAGCGAGACGCGCTTCAGGCTCTTGGCCGCAGTCTCGTAGACCTTTGCGCCGGTCGTGTCCGATCCGGTGAAGGTGATCTTGGCGACACCGGGATGCGCGATCAGCGCGGAGCCCGCCTCAGGACCGAAGCCGGTCACCACATTGAAGATGCCGTCGGGAATTCCGGCCTCCTTGGTCAGCGCGGCGAATTCCAGCGTGCTGGCCGAGGTGAATTCCGACGGCTTGACGACCACGGCGCAACCGGCGGCGAGCGCGGCGGCGCATTTCCAGGCCACGAACAGCAGCGGCGAATTCCAGGCGGTCAGCGCCGCGACCACGCCGACCGGCTCATGCGTCGTGTAGGCGAAGGTGTCCGCCTTGTCGATCGGCACCAGGCCGCCCTCGAGCTTGTCGACGAGCCCGCCGAAATACCACCACCACTCCGGATGGTAGCGCAGCTGGCCAAGCATCTCGGCCACCAGCTTGCCGTTGTCGCGTACCTCGATCTCGGCAAGGCGCTCGGCATTGGCCGCGACGAGGTCGCCGAGCTTGCGCATCGCCTTGCCGCGCGCGGACGCCGTCATCCTCGCCCACGGGCCGTTCCACATCGCCTCGTTGGCGGCTTTCACCGCCTTGTCGGCGTCGGCGGCCGTGCCGCGCGGAATCTTCGCCCAGGCCTCGCCGCGATAGGGATCGATGCTGTCGAACCATTCGCCATTGGCGGGGTCGACATACTGGCCGTTGATGTAGAGCTGATAGGTTTTCATGACATCCTCCCGCAAGGCGATGGTTCTGGTTGGCGGAAGGCTATCACGCATTGCGCGACGCCGTCATAACGCCGTCGCGTGAGCCGGGTTGCAGCCGGGGCGGGCCGCTATCGGCCATGCGGCGCGGCAAGCTCAGCCGCGATGATCGCGCCGAGCGCCATGTCGCTCTGTTGTCCGAAGCCATGATGCACGATATTGCCGTCGCGGCCGATCAGGATGCTGGTCGGCGTTCCCTGCATACCGTAGCGCTGCATGGTGACCGGGATCGGCGCGCCTTCGCCGGCCTCGTCGACGCCGATCGGGAAGGTCAGCCGGTACTCGTGGATGAAGGCTTCCAGCGACACCTCCGTCATCGCCGCGTGGTGCTCGAAGACGGTGTGCAGCCCGATCACCTGGAGGTCCGAATGCTTGAACAGCTCGAACGCGCGCTGGGTCTGCGGCGTGCCGTGCGCGACGCAGCCGGGGCACAGCATCTGGAACGCGTGCAGCAGCACCGGCCGGCCGCGCAGTGCGGCCAGGGTCAGCGGTTCGCTGGTGTTGAACCAGCGCGACGCGGCGAGTTCAGGTGCGGGAGTCACAGCTGGGTTCCTTGCGTCTGCCACCTCGCGGCAGGGTGGCAAGATCGGCGCGGGTCTGTCAACGACCGGCGAAGCATGACCCGGAAAAGTGCGAAGCGGTTTTTCGGACCGCATGTCCTCTGCGGCCCAAGCCCGCTCGGCATACGCCGTCGCTTTCGTGATCGATGGATCATTCGGACAGGGGCGGCTCACGCGAGGGGCGGATTCTCTTCGAGACGCTCGATCAACAATTCAGTGAGGGCCCGTACTTTCCGTGAGGGATGTTGGCCCGGCGGGCGAACGACGTATGCACCTGCCGAGGGTGGTGGATGGCGTGTCATCACCGGAACCAGCGCGCCGGATGCCAAGTATTCATGGATGACGCAATCGGGGAGCCAGGCGACGCCGAGCCCTGCCGCCGCGGCGACGGCGAGAGCTGTGCCGTTGTCGGCCTTGAAGCGCCCCCGCGGATGAACCGTGACGATTTCGTCGCCATCCATGAGTTGCCAGGTTTCGGTACCCTGCATCAGTGCTTCGTGGCCGACGAGTTCGTCCAGCGTCTCGGGGGCACCGTGCGCCTCGATATAGTCCGGGCTCGCGACAAGCTTCCCGTAGATCGGTCCGACGCGTCTCGCGATCAGGTTGGAGTCTGGAAGATAACCAACCCGGATGGCGCAATCAAATCCCTCGGCAATAAGATCGACGAAGCGATCGCTGTAGGCGGTATAGATGTGAAGCTGCGGGTAGCGTCGCGCCATTTCCGCGAGTATGGGGGCGAAGTGGGTGGGTCCGAAAGAAAGCGGCACAGCAATGCGCAAGCGGCCACTTAGGTCTCCTCCAGGCAGGATTGTTTCCTTGGCCGCATCGATTTCGGCGCGGACTCTGGCTGCATGATCTCGAAATGTGTTCCCGGCTTCGGTGAGAGCAGCGCCACGGGTGGTTCTTGCAAGAAGTTGGACGCCTAGTTCCGCCTCAAGCCGGATCAGCCGCCGGCTGATGATCGACTTCGAAACGCCGAGCCGGTGCGCGGCGGCCGAGACGCCTCCAGCATCGGCGACTTCGACGAATGCAATCACGTCTTCGATGTCCAACTCAGCGTTCCCCATTTTGCGACACAGCTTCGCAGAATAGGGCGCTATCGTATCACAAAAGGGAATGACAAGTGTCCGGGCACGGCGCCGCAGGCGGCGCATGTCTCGCCACAACAGAGGATGTATTCATGAGCTTTCGTAATGGGCTTGCTTCGCTTCTTCGCCCTGAAGACTCGGTGCTCGTTCTGATCGACCATCAGCCTTACCAGCTTGCGAACGTGAACAGCCGCGAACCGCAGATGGTGATCAACAATACGGCGGGCTTGGCGAAGGCCGCCAAGGCCTTCGATGTCCCCACGATCCTGACGAGCGTGATAGCGGAACGGGGCGGACTGCTCTTCCCCCAGATTACGGATGTGTTTCCCGGCCAGAAGGTGATCGACCGTACGTTCATCAACACCTGGCAGGACCGGAAGGTGGTGGATGCGGTCAAGGCTACCGGCCGCAAGCAGCTTGTCATCGCTGGCCTATGGACCGAGGTGTGTGTCGCGATGCCGGCGATCCAGGCACTCGGCGAAGGCTGGGACGTGACGGTGGTCACCGATGCGTCGGGCGCCGTGTCGGTCGAGGCGCACGAGGTCGCCATCCAGCGCATGATCGCGGCCGGCGCTAACATGATGACCTGGCTGGCCGTGGCGGCCGAATGGCAGCGCGACTGGGCCCGGACCGAACAGGCCGCCAAACTGACGGAGGTGGTCACGCAGCATGCCGGCGGCAGCGGCATCGCGTTTCTGTGGGAGCAACAGTTGCTCAACACGCCCGTGCCGAGCACCCGAGACTGATCTCATCGGGAATGACGAGAACCACGCGCGATGCGCCGCGAGAGCTGACGTTCGTCGAACCTCGTCATTCCCCTCCCCATGAGAGTCGTCCATGCGACCCTGCACACGCGTTGCGGATTCGTGAGTGCACGGCCTAGTCAGGACGCGCGTGCTGCTGCCCGCCGCGCGCGCCGCGCGGCGCGGCGGCGCTGGGTCCAGAGCCGCGCGCGGTCGAGATAGAGATAGACCACCGGCGTCGTGTAGAGCGTCAGGATCTGGCTCAGGATCAGCCCGCCGAAGATCGCGATGCCGAGCGGCTGGCGCAGTTCGCTGCCTTCGCCGAGGCCGATCATCAGCGGCACCGCGCCGAACAAGGCAGCCAGCGTCGTCATCATGATCGGCCGGAACCGCATCAGGCAGGCCTCGTAGATCGCATCGCGCGACGACAGCCCGCGCTGGCGCTCGGCATCGAGCGCGAAGTCGATCATCATGATGGCGTTCTTCTTCACGATGCCGACCAACAGGATCACCCCGATCATGCCGATGATGTCGAAATCGGTGTGCGACAGCATCAGGGCCGCCACCGCGCCGACGCCGGCCGAAGGCAGGGTGGAGAGGATGGTCAGCGGGTGGATGTAGCTCTCGTAGAGCACGCCGAGCGAGATGTAGATCGTCGCCAGCGCGGCGAGGATCAGGAACAGCTCGTTCGCCAGCGCCTGCTGGAAGATTTTCGCGGAGCCCGCAAAGCCGCCGGAAATGCCCGCGGGCATGCCGAGCGCGTGCATTGCGTTCTCGATCGTGGTGGTCGCCGTGCTCAGCGAGACGCCCGGCGGCAGGTTGAACGAAATGGTGCTGGAGACCAGGAGATCCTGATGGTTGACCGAGAGCGGCGTCTCGCCGTGCTCGAAGCGCGCGACGCTGGACAGCGGGATCATGGTCTCCGCGCTGGTGGAGACCGCGGTTCCGGTCGATGCGACGCCCTTGCCGGTGGCGCCGATCGAATTGGTGGCCTGGTTGCGCACCACATTGGCGGCGACTGCGCTGACCGAGCTTTTTTGCGAGGACGAGGCCACCGTGCCGGCCACCGCGTTGGTGCTCTGCGTGCCGCTCGCCGAGCCGCCCGAGGTCGAGATATAGACCTCCTTCAGGGTCTGCGGGTCCTGCGAGAAGCGCGGCGCGACCTCCATGATCACGTGATACTGGTTGCGCGCGACGAAGATGGTCGAGACCTGGCGCTGCCCGAACGCGTCATAGAGCGTGTTGTCGAGCTGGCTGACCGTGATGCCGAGCCGGGAGGCGGCGTCGCGATCGATGATCAGATTGGCCTGCAGCGCCTTGTTCTGCTGGTCGCTGTTGACGTCGGCGAGCGTCGGCTCCTTCTGCAATGCCGCGACGAGCTTTGGCGTCCACTCGTTCAGCTCCTCGAAGGTCGAGCCCTTCAGCGTGTACTGATAAGCCGCGTTGCCCGAGCGCCCGCCGGCGCCGAGGTCGCCGATCGATTGCAGGAACAGGGTGGCGCCCGCGACGCTCGCCAAGGGTTCGCGCAGCCGCTCGATCACCTTGTCGGCGCGCAGCCGCCGCTCGTCCATCGGCTTCAGCGAGGCGAACACGGTGCCGGTGTTGGTGCCGCCCGGACCCACACCACCGCCGCCGGTGAAGCCGACCGCGGTGTCGACCGCCGGATCCGACTTCACGATGTCGATGAACTGGGTCAGCTTCTGCTGCATCAGCTGGAACGAGGTGCTCTGGTCGGCCTGGATCGAGCCGACCAGCAATCCGGTGTCCTGCTGCGGCACGAAGCCCTTGGGCACCACCTTGTAGAGATGGAAGTTCAAATAGAGCGTCGAGCCGAGGATCAGCATCACCAGGAGCGGATGGCGCAGCGCGAGGCCGAGCGTCGCGCGATAGCCGTTCAGCATCAGCTCGAAGATGCGCTCGCTGATCCGGTAGATCCGGCCATGCGGCCGGCCCTCCTCCTTGCGCAGCAGCACCGCGCACATCATCGGCGTCGTGGTCAGCGAGACCACCAGCGAGATCACGATCGCGATCGTGATGGTCATGGCGAATTCGCGGAACAGGCGGCCGACCAGGCCGCCCATCAAGAGGATCGGCACGAACACCGCAATCAGCGACACGCTCATCGACAGCACCGTGAAGCCGACCTCGCGGGTGCCGACCAGCGTGGCCTCGAGCCGCGACAGCCCGGCGTCCATGTGGCGGGTGATGTTCTCCAGCACCACGATGGCGTCGTCGACCACGAAGCCGGTCGCAACCGTCAGCGCCATCAGCGAGAAGATGTCGAGCGTATAGCCGAGCAGATACATCACCGCGAAGGTCGCGATCAGCGACACGCCGACCGCCACCACAGGGACCAGCGTCGCCCGTGCATTGCGCAGGAAGGCGAACACCACCAGGATCACCAGGGCCACCGCGATCAGGAGCGTGATCTCGACGTCGTGCAGCGAGGCGCGGATCGTCTTCGAGCGGTCCATCGCCAGCGTGATGTCGACCGCGGGCGACACCGAGGCCTTCAGCTGCGGCATCAGCCCTTTGACGCTGTCGACCATCTTGATGATGTTGGCGCCCGGCTGCCGGTACACGATCATCACGACGGCCGGCTTGCCGTTGGAAAGGCCGAGCGTGCGCACGTTCTCGACGGAATCGATTACGTCGCCGACGTCGGTCAGGCGCACCGCCGCGCCGTTGCGGTAGGCGACGACCAGCGGCCTGTAGTCGGCCGCCTTGCGGGCCTGGTCGTTGGCATAGATCTGGTAGCGCTGGTTGCCGACGTCGATGCCGCCCTTCGGACTGTGCGCATTGGCGCTCGAGAGCGCGGCGCGGACGTCCTCGAGCCCGATGCCGTATTTGTAGAGCGCCGGCGGGATCAGCTCGACGCGCACCGCCGGCAGCGAACCGCCGCCGACCGAGACTTCGCCGACGCCCTCGACCTGCGACAGTTTCTGCGCCAGCACGGTCGAGGCGGCGTCGTAGAGCTCGGCCGGCGTCAGCGTGTCCGAGGTCAAGGTGTAGATCAGGATCGGCGCCGAGGCCGGGTTGAACTTGCGGTAGGTCGGGTTGGCGCGCAGGTTGGTCGGCAGGTCGGCGCGCGCCGCGTTGATCGCCGCCTGCACGTCGCGCGCGGCGCCGTTGATGTCGCGGTCGATGTCGAATTGCAGCGTGATCCGGGCGGAGCCGAGCGAAGACACCGACGTCATTTCGGTGACGCTGGCGATCTGGCCGAGATGGCGCTCGAGGGGGCTCGCCACCGTGGAGGCGACGTCGGCCGGGCTGGCGCCTGGCAGCGTCGCCTGCACCATGATGGTCGGGATGTCGACGTCGGGCAGCGGCGACACCGGCAGCTTGAAGAACGCAATGATGCCCGCCACCACGAGGCCAAGCGACAGCAGTGTGGTGCCGACCGGCCGTCGGACAAAGGGGGCGGAGAGGTTCATCGAATTTGCGAGCGCTGTTTGCGGATGAGCTTCTATCCGTCCGCGCCGGGATGCAAAAGCCTAAATGTCACAGGGAAATGCCATACACCTGCCGCGATTTATCGGATGCGGGTGCATCACGCGGCCAAAAGCGCGATCTGGCAACAAACGGTTTACAAACGCCGATCGATGCCGCTGACGTGGAAGGGCTCTACGCTGCGGTGACGCAACGCAGCCTACGCATCCCGGGCGTCTTGCAGCGGCTGACGAACCCCATGGACATCATGCAGCATTGTCGCCAGCTGGTGCAGCTGCGTGTCGCGAAAGCCCTGCTTCTCGATCGAGGCCACGGTCGAGAGCACATAGTCGCGGTTGTTGCCGGAGCGGCCATGGCCCTGCAGCACCAGGCGCTGCTGCTCGGCGAGCGACAGCCGCCCGGCATATTGCACATGGCCGCGATCGACCACATAGGCCAGCGCAGAGACGCGCTCGCGCGCGGCATTCTCCAGCCACACCGAGCGCATCACCTCGCGATAGACGTTGGTGGTCTGCTCGCGTCCGCGCAAATAGGCGATGGTGTCGTGGCGCAGGCGGGCGGCGACGCGGAACGCGATGCCGCGGCAGGCGCCGCCGCGGTCGAGCCCGAGCACCAGGCCCGGCTTCTCCGGCGTGCCGCGGTGGTCGAACGAATAGACGCAGAGCGCGCGATGCTCGCCGATCAGCCGCGCCGGCACCTGTTCCAGGAACTCGAAGCCCGGCTTCCACATCAGCGAGCCATAGCCGAACACCCAGAGGTCGCCGTCGGTTTCGGAATGGGGAGGATTTGCTGACATCGCGCTGATGGGCTAGCAGAACGGGCCGTGGAAGCGAAGCAGATTCCGTGATGTTTCCAAGGCTTGCTCAAGGCTCGCTCAAGGGTTGCTCGGGGCTTGTTCAAGGCTCGCGGCCGCTTAGATTTTGACAAATTCGCCCGCCAAAGGACCTGCATGTCGGATCAGACCTCCGCCCCCCGCCGCCGCTCGCGCTTCGGCCTTTATGCCGTCCCCGTCGCGGTCCTGATCGCCGCGGTCGCATGGAGCGCCTTCTGGTTCTTCGCCGCCTCGCAGGTCGGCGTGCAGGCCGATGCCTGGCGAGCGCAGGAGGCGAAGGCCGGCCGGGTCTATGATTGCGGCGATCGTTCGGTGGCGGGTTACCCGTTCCGGTTCGAGGTCCGCTGCACCGATCCGAGCGTGATGCTGGTCTCGCAGACCGCCTCGCCGCAAATGGCGTTCGTGGCGCGGCTCGCCGAGATCCTGGTCGTGGCGCAGGTCTACGATCCCAAGCTCGTGATCGCCGAATTCAAGGGCCCGGCCACGATCGCCGAACGCGGCGCGCAGCCGACGCTATCGGTGAGCTGGAGCAAGGGACGCAGCAGCGTCGTCGGGCTGCCGGCGGTGCCGCAGCGCGCCTCGCTTGTGTTCGACGATCTCGCCATCGACCGCAGCGGCGGTGCCACGCCGGCGCCGCTGGCGCGGGTCAATCACATCGAGCTGCACGGCAGGCAGGTCGACGGCTCGGCGCCGGACAGTCCCGCGATCGAGACCGTGCTGCAGATTGCCGGCGGCACCTTGCAGGACGTGCATCCGCTGCTCGCCCAGCCGTTCAACGCCGACATCCATGCGCGGCTCAACGGCCTGAAGGATTTCTCGCCGAAGCCGTGGCCGGATCGCTTCCGCGAGATCCAGGCCGCCGGCGGCAGCGTCGAGATCCAGCAGTCGCGGATCGAGCAGGGCGATGTGCTGTCGGTTGCGGCCGGCACGCTCCGCCTCAACGCGCAAGGCCGCATCGACGGCGAATTGCAGATGACGGTCGCCGGCCTCGAGCGCGTCATCCCCGCGCTCGGCATCGACAAGGTGCTGGAGGAAGGCGTGCCGCAGTCGACGCTCGATCGCGTCGCGCCCGGCGTGAAGAGCCAGGACCTCAGCAATCTCTTCGGCGCGCTGGATCGCGCCATCCCCGGCCTCGGCAAGGTGATCAAGCAGAACGCCAATGCCGGCATTTCCGCCGGCATCAATTCGCTCGGCACCGAGGCCATGCTCGAAGGCAAGAAGGCGCGCAGCTTCCCGCTGCGCTTCGCCGACGGCGCAGTGTTCTTGGGGCCGCTGAAAGTCGCGCAGATCCCGCCGCTGTTCTGAGCCGCGGCGGATTGCGCGGACGCGAACTTGCCCGCGCCCTGTCAGGCATGCTCAAACGGGCCGACCTCGCGGATCACCTTGCAGATCTGCAGGAAGCCGCTGGCGTAGAACTCGGCGTGTCCCCGCTTCATGGTTTCGACATGGTCGGGGTGATTGCGCCAGGCTTCGAGCGCCTCCTCCGAAACAAAGCGAAACAGGGTGAGCTCCTCGCCATCCTCCGCCTTGAATGATTTGACCGAAAGGAATCCCGGAAGGCGGCTGACAATGTCGTACATGCGTTCGCCCAGCCGGTTGTATTCGTCGAGCGCGGCGTTCTTCCGTAACTTCAAGTCACCAACGACAATGACTTCACCGATCATGTTGCAGTCCTCCGTCGATCCAATGTCCGTGGCAGGTTGAAAACCATCGCCCGAACACAATTCGAAATCGCGACCTGCGTTGTTACGCCTCCACCCTGAGCGTTGCTTGCGCGCGCTATCGTCGATTACCGCGATCTATTCCCGTCGCCGCGATGAGAAAAACGTGACCGGAATAATGCGCCTCGGCGCGAATATCACTTCCCGAATACCGCTCTCTCTCGCCTGAGGAAGTAACCTCGTGTGGAGGAAGCGATGCGAATTCTCGGGGGAATTCTGCTCGGCAGCATGCTGCTGTCGGCAGGGGCGGCGTTGGCGGAGGACGATGCGTCCGAACTGCGTGCGTTGAAGGCACGGCTCAAGCAGCTCGAGCAGAAAATGGAGACGCAGGCGCGCAAGGAGGAGGCGCTGGCCGCAAGACAGAACGCAATGCAGAACACGCAGATGACGGCGAAGGCACCGGTGCCGTTCGATCCCTGCGCATCGGGCAAGCTCTGCTACAAGGGCGTCACCTTCACCTTCGGCGGCTGGGTCGATCTCACCGGCATCTATCGCAGCCGCAACCTCGCCTCCGATTCGGGCTCGGTCTACAATTTCATCCCGTTTCCGCAGAACAAGAACTACAACACCGGCGAGTCGCGCTTCACCGCGCGCCAGACGCGCTTCTCGGTGCTCGCCGAAGCCAACGCCACGGAGAACGTCCACGTCGCCGGCTATGGCGAGCTCGATTTCGAGGGCGCCGCGCAGACCGCCAATTCGGTCGCGACCAATTCGTTCAATCCGCGGCTGCGGCAGGCGAGCATCGAGATCGACCGCAGCGATCTCGGCCTGCATGTCCTTGCCGGCCAATCATGGTCGCTGAACACGCCGAGCAAGGCGGGCATCGATCCGCGAGGCGCCGATACGCCGGGCGTGATCGACTTCGAACTGGTGCCGGGCTTCCTCGGCGCGCGTCAACCGGGCGTCCGGGTCTGGCAGGATATCGGGCCCGAGTTCAAGCTCGCGGTCTCGGCGGAGAACCCGCAGACGTCCTTTTTCGGCGGCAACAACCCGCTGGTCGGCACGCCGGCGGTCGGTCCGCAGGGCGTGCTCAATCCGAACCTGCTGGTCAATCTCGCCGGTCCGGGCGGCAGCTTCTTCAACAGCCTGAACAATGTCAGCCTCAACCACGTTCCGGATTTCACCGTGAAGGGCGCGTGGGATCCGCGGCTCGGACCCTACAAGCTGCATGTCGAGGCGTGGGCGCTCTACCGCGACTTCTATGATCGCTTCAACTTCGCCAATCACGACGTCAACACGGTGAGCTTCGGCGGCCATCTCTCGGCCGAGATCGTGCCGAAGCTGCTCGAGGTGCAGGCTTCCGCCTCTTACGGTGCGCTCGGCCGCTTCACGGCAACGCCGTTCCCGGATGCAACCGTGCGCCAGGACGGCTCGATCCAGCCGCTGCCGATCACGGCCTTCCTAGTCGGCTCGGTCTGGCACACGACGCCGTCGCTCGATCTCTACGCCTATGCCGGGCTCGAAAAGACCAAGGCGACCTTCTCCAATGTCGGCACGGTGCCGTTCGGCTACGGCAATCCGCTCTACAACAACCTCGGCTGCAACATCGAGAACTCGCCGGCCGCGACCTGCAACGGCAACACTTCGGAGGTGAGGCAGTACACCGCGGGCTTCTACGACACGATCTTCAGGGGCTCCTACGGCACCATCAAGGCCGGCGCGCAATACTCCTACACCCAGCGCTTCGCCTTCCAGGGTGTCGGCGGCGCGCCGAAGACCGACGACCACATCGTCATGACCCAGATCCGCTACTACCCGTTCTAGGGTGTGATGATGTTATTTCGAGCCGAGCTACGAACTCTGGTTACCTCGCCCCGCGCGCGGGGTGAGGTCGGAGCGCATCGTTAGATGCGTTCCGGGTGAGGGGGAGCTTCCGCAAACGTTGCTATCACCATCTATGCGGAGGTGGCCCCTCACCCCAACCCTCCAAGAGCAAGCTTCGCTGGTCTCGCCCCCGTAAGAACGGGGAGAGGGAGTGAAGCCTGGAAAGGAACACGCACATGAGGATCGTGACCAGACCGAAGCAGAGGGCCGTGATCGCGCGCGAATTGATGATGGTCAGCCGCGCCGCGCATGTGCTGCAGCGAACCGGGTTGGCGATGGCTGGTGCCATGGCCGGCACCTTCGTCGCCGCCCAGCTCGCCAAGGGCCATGTCGCTGTCTTCGGCACGCTGATCTTCATCGCGACGACGATCGTGATCGGCGCCGCCGGCTTCTATCTCGGCATCGATATTCCCAAGCCCGCGATGCGCGGCACGGGGCGCATCGATGCCGTCGAGCTCATGAGCGCGGGCGGCATCTTCCTCGCCGCGCTGGCTGCGCTGGTGTCGGTCTACGGCATCGTGTTCGACGAGATTCCGCCGCGCACCTGGGAGTTTGTGATCGGCTCCTGGTGGTTCGGTGGCGGCATCATGCTGGCAACCGCCGGCCTCGTCGGCCGTCAGCGGCCGGCGCAGAAGGCCGCCGCGATGTCGACGGGGCCGATCCGGGATCAACGGCTGCGGCGGTGAGCATGGTCGCGGACCTGCGGCCCCGCTGCGCCAATCTGTCCCGTAGCTGCGACTGACCGATGCGATACCCTCACCAAAAAATCGGGGAGGGACTTCAATGCCAGCGACATTCACCCGCCGTCACGTCATCGCTGCCGGAGCTGCCGGTGTCGCGGCGCCCTTCCTGTCGCGCGGCGCTTCGGCGCAAGCCGCCTGGCCCTCGCGGCAAATCCGCATGATCTGCAGCTATCCGGCCGGCGGGCAGACCGATCTTTTGGCACGCGCTTTCGGCGAATTCATCGCAAGGCAAGTCGGGCAAACCGTCGTCATCGAGAACAAGGCGGGCGCCTCCGGCTCGATCGGCGCCGCCGAGGTGGCGCGCGCCGCGCCTGACGGTCACACCATCCTGTGCTCGATCTCGACCACTTACGTGATGAACCGCGCGATGATGAAGAACCCCGGCTACGACATGGACAAGGATCTGACGCTGGTCAGCGTGATCCCGGGCGCCGGGCTGCTGCTGGTCGCGAGCCCGAAATTGGCGGTCAAGACGCTGGCGGAATTCGTCGCCTATGCGCGCAGCAGCGGCAAGGTGAATTTCAGCACCTACAGCGCGGGCTCCGCATGACGATCAACGAGCTCAACAAGCAGTATGGCCTCACCATCGAGCCGATCCACTATCGCGGCGAGGCACCGATGTGGACCGGGCTTGCGGAAGGCACGCTCGACGTCGCGATGGGCAGCTACACCGCCGCGCAAACCGTCCTGCAAAGCGGTCGCGGCGTCGTCTTCGGAGTTCACTCGAAGAAGGTCGACGCGATCCCCGAGATCAAGACGCTGCCCGAGCAGGGCGCGACGTCGAAGTTCTTCACCGTGAGCGGGTTCTCGGGCTGGGCGCTGCCGAAGGCGACGCCGCAGCCGATCGCCGATCGGCTGTCGGAGATTTGCGTCGCCGCCAATAGCGATCCGAAGGTGAAGGAAGTGCTCGCGACCTTCGTGCTGGAGCCCGCGATCGGCTTCAAGGACAGCAATGCGCTGTATCAGCGCGAATTGCCGGTCTGGATGGAGGCCGCGCGATCACTCGGCCTGCCGCCGGCTTAAGGCGATCCCGAACTGAAGGATGGCTGCATCGACGGTTACCATTCGTCGTAGAACCACTCCCTGGGGATTCGAGGCCGCGCCCTTGCGTATGGCGGCATAGACGTCCGCTCGGGCTTGCGCACGGCCGGAGCCGGCTGCGCCGGAGGCGGTGACGCCTTCTGCTCGGAAACCTTCGCGAGCGCCCGTTTCATTTCTTCCTGGCTCGCCTTGAGTTCCTCAATGGCTTTCGAGCTCTCGCGGGCCAGCTGTTGCTGGTTCGCCTTTAATTGTTCGATGTTTCGCTCAACATTTGCAAGGTCGCGTGCGATCGTTTGGAGCAGCTGCGTCTGGTCGGGAAGGGCTGTGTTGGCTGTGGGCGCGGCGTCCTGCGCTGGCGCGGTCTGAGGCAACGGCGTCGCTTGGGGCGGAGCGGCCTCTGCCGCTCCGCCCTGAACGGCAGGTCGAGCGGGCTGCGCCGGAGGCTGCGGATCATCCGGCGGCAATGCTGGAGTTGAGACGAGTTGCGGCGCCCAACGGGCGACAAGCAGCTTGGCTTCCCCGCCATATGACGACTGCAACGCCAGGCCAGCGACAACGATACATGCTGCTACCGACAAGGCGGTGAGGGCTCGGAATATCGGTCTTCCGGGCGGCGATTGCGAGGCGGGTCCGGAAGAAGCAGGGCTCGGCGCGGAAGAAGCAGGGTTAGGTCCGACCGAGGGCGGGTTTGGGTGCGCCGAAGGGCGGGGCGCGGCATCGCGCTCCATTCTTGCGAGCTGTTCACTCAAACGCGTGAGCTCTTCATCGGCGCGCGCAATCTGCCTGTGGGCTTCCGCGAGTCTTTCGTCGGCGCGCGCGCTCAGGCTATCGCTCGATCCAACTGGGTCCGGAGTGGGTGTGGAGTTCATTGACGTATCCCTTTCCGTCCAATGTCACCCAAGAGTACCGAATCGGCTATCCGTCAGGGGCGATCAGCCTCCAGCACTCGCTTCAGTCTTGTCCAAAGAATGGCCGGATGATAGCGCGCCTGAGGTCTCGTGATAATGGGGCGGGATAACGGCCCGGGCGAGCCGGAGGTCAGGTCCGCCCGGATCAACAGCCGACATCATTCCGCGCGCCGCCGGGATGTCTTTCGACCACAAGTCGACGTCGGGGCAGCCTTGGGAGTTGTCCCTGGGGCAATGCAAAAGGCCCTGGCCAGCGTGGTCTCAGGCGTCCCGCTCCACCAACTCGAAGGTGATGCCCTCCGGGCCCTCGAACAGCCGGAGCTTCCGGCTGATGTAGTCCATCTCGTCGCTCAGCATGGTGACACCGTTGGCCACCAGGTGCGCGGTGGCCGCCTCGATGTCGTCGACGCGGAAGGCGAGGTGATTGAAGCCCAGCTTTCGCAGATTGGTCGGGTGCAGCCCCGGATCGGTGCCCGGGGGAGGGTCGAACTGAAGCAGCTGGATCTCAAAATCCGCTCCTTCGAGTGCCAGGGTGATGTGCTGGGCTCTCATGGCCGGCATGCCCATGTACCGGGCCGGAACGCCACCGTCGATGGTCGCGACGTGAGTCTTCTTGAAGCCAAGCAGTGCGAAGAACGCGATCGCCGGGCCGGCATCTGCCACTGCGATCGTCACATGATCCGGGCTGAGTATCATCTGATCGCTCCCTGTCATCGGCGCCGCACCAGCTTACAGCTCTTCGGGCTGCTCGGGAATGACAACAGGAACTGCGACAAAACAACCCGAACCACAGCTGGTCATTGTTGCGCGATGCTGGGACGACGAGTCCCGTCAACCACACCCGCCGCGGAGTATGGGTCCCGGCTTTCGCCTGGCTTTCGCCGGGACGACGAATGGAGAGAAGTCGCCCCGCCTACTTCTTCAAATTCGCATGCGGCCGGCCGAAGTCGGGCGCGGCGGAGTCCTGGCCGGTCTCGACGATGCCGCGGCGGATGGCGCGGGTGCGGGTGAAGTGGTCGAACAACGCTTCGCCGTCGCCGCGCCGGATCGCGCGGGTCAGCTTCGACAGATCCTCGTTGAAGGTGCCGAGCATCTCGAGCACGGCGTCCTTGTTGGCGAGGAATACGTCGCGCCACATCGTCGGGTCCGAAGCCGCGATGCGGGTGAAGTCGCGGAAGCCGCCGGCGGAGAACTTGATGACCTCGGATTCCGTCACCTGCGCCAGCTCGTCCGCGGTGCCGACGATGGTGTAGGCGATCAGATGCGGCAGATGGCTGGTGATCGCGAGCACAAGGTCATGATGATCCGGCGTCATGATCTCGACCTTGGCGCCGAGGGCGGCCCAGAACGCGCGCAGCCGGTCGGTCGCCGCGGGATCGGTGCCTTCGGGCGGGGTGAGGATGCACCAGCGGTTGATGAACAGCTCGGCGAAGCCGGAATCCGGCCCCGAATGCTCGGTGCCGGCCACCGGATGCGCCGGGACGAAGTGGACGCCGTCGGGCAGATGCGGCGCCATGTCCTTGACGACGGCGCCCTTCACCGAGCCGACGTCGGAGATGATGGCGCCGGGCTTGAGATGTCCGGCGATCTCGGCGGCGACCGGGCCGCAGGCGCCGACCGGGATGCAGAGGATGACGAGGTCGGCATCCTTCACCGCCTCGATGTTGGTTTCGACGACGCGATCGACGATGCCGAGCTCGGCGACGCGCGCACGCGTCTTCTCCGAGCGCGCGGTGGTCACGATCTCGCCGACCAGCCCTTGCGCGCGCGCGCCGCGCGCGATCGAGCCGCCGATCAGGCCGAAGCCGATCAGCGCGATGCGTTTGAAGAGCGGAGCGGTGGTCACGATGTCACTTTCCGGCCAGGAAGTCGCGCAGCCCCTCGACCACGAGGCGGTTGGCCTCCTCGGTGCCAATGGTCATGCGCAGCGCATGCGGCAGCTTGTAATTGTTGAGTGCGCGCAGCACGAGGCCGCGCCGTGTGAGATAGGCGTCGGCTTCCGCCGCGGTCTTGCCCTTGTCGGTCGGGAAATGGATCAGCACGAAATTGGCGACGCTCGGCGTCACCTTCAGCCCGAGTTTGCCGATCTCCTCGGTCAGCCAGTTGCGCCATTGTTCGGTGTGGGTCCGCGACATCTGCACATGTGCCGTGTCCTCGATCGCCGCCACCGCCGCCAGCATCGCCGGCGTCGTGACGTTGAACGGACCGCGGATGCGGTTGCAGGCATCAACGATATGTGCCGGCCCGAACATCCAGCCGACCCGCAGCGCCGCAAGGCCGTGGATCTTCGAGAAGGTGTGCGTCACCACCGTGTTGTCTGTGGTCGCGACCAGCTCGATGCCGAGCTCGTAGTCGTTGCGCGAGACGTAGTCGGCATAGGCGGCATCGAGCACCAGCAGCACATGCGACGGCAGCGCGGCGCGCAGCCGCTTGACCTCGTCGAACGGGATGTAGGTGCCGGTCGGATTATTCGGGTTGGCGAGCCAGACCAGTTTCGTGCGCGGCGTCACCACCTTGAGGATGGCGTCGACATCGGCGGTGAAGTTGGTTTCGGCCGCGATCACGTTCCTGGCGCCGTTCGCCATGGTGGCGATCGGGTAGACCAGGAAGCCGTGGGTGGTCGAGATCGCCTCGTCGCCGGGCGCGAGATAGGTGTGCGCCAGCAGGTTGAGGATCTCGTCGGAGCCGGCGCCGCAGATGATGCGGTCGGGATCGAGCCCGTAGGCGCGGCCGATCGCCTCGCGCAGCACGCGCGAGGTGCCCTCCGGATAGTCCTCGAGATGGTCAGCGGCGGCCTTGTAGGCCGCGATCGCCTTCGGAGACGGCCCGAACGGCGTCTCGTTGGCGGACAGCTTGAACACCTTGCGGCCCGGTTCCGGCACCGGGCTCTTGCCGGGCGTGTAGGGCGCAATATCGAGGATGCCGGGGTTCGGCACGGGGCGGGACATCATCAACTCCGAACAGAGCGTTTTCGAGCGACGTGGATACCGGTTCGCGTAAAGAAAACGCGTCAAAACAAAAGCCTGGACGGACGGCTGGCTCTACCTTCAGGTCCTGGCCGATCCGTTAGAGGGCACCGTATAGCGCGTTGCGTGGCTGCCGACGAGGGCCGACGAGCGAACCGAGGCGCCGGCCTTGATCAGGGCGAGCTTGATCTTCTCGAAGTCGTGCCCGGCGACCGAGACCAGCAGCGCCGCGCCGTCGAAGGCGGTGTCGGGGACCGCGACGATCTCGGCGAGTGGGGCCAGCGCGCGGGCGACATCGGCGTTCCAGCCGGAGACGCGCACGCTCCAGGTCTGCACCTCGGTGACCATGGCGTCGTCGGCGACCCGCGAGATCACGAACACCGGTAGCGCGGCGGGATGGTCGGCGCGTTCGAGGAACGGCAGCCGCGCGATGATCTTCGGCGCGCCACTGGCCTCGAGCGCATTCCACCACGGCGTGCGGCTTGCGATCGCGGAGACCAGCGCGAGGTCGCCCTTCGACTTCGCCACCGCCTCGACCGCGGCCTGCGCGCTGAAATGCGAGACGTAGGGCACCACGAAGCCGAAGTGAAAGCGCGCCGAGTCGCGCATGGCCGACTCGCCGACCGAGACGTCGGCATGCACCGCGAACGGCGCCTGCACGTAGGTGAAGGTCGAGATGATGACGCGCCAGATGCTCTCGATGGTGTCGAGCGGCAGGATGCCGCGATGACGCTGCACCAGCTCGCGCATCATGCTGGCCTCGCGCGCCGGGCGGAACGCCGAGCCGACCTCCTGGGTCTTCTTGACCTGGATCAGGCGGTCGATGATGTCGCCGCGCGCCATCAACAGCCGGTGAACCTGCTCGTCGATCGCATCGATTTCCTTGCGCAGCTCCTGCAGCGAAGGCGGCGACGGGGGTGGGTTGGACATGCTCTCAAACCTTGTCGTCGGGGCGGCCCGTTGCCGCGTCGGACAGGGTCCTGATTAGGAAAGACGGGCAGCGAAAGCAAAGAGAAACGTCGCGGGCGTGCCTTGCGCATTCGGTTAACCAATTGGCCGTGAGCAGGGCTGTCTTGACGGCGGGGCGCGCGGGGACTACGTTCCCGGCGTCCCGTGGTCATTTGAGCCGGCCGGCTTGCAGCCACGTTAAACAACTCGCTAAACAGGCCGGGGACCTTATCAGCTCCCGGCCGAACCTTTGTTCAGGCCGGGTTTTTTATTGGCCTGAGGTCCATCGAGCCCTCCCGCGCGGAGGCAGGGTCGCCTAGATGAGCAACGTGCGTCCGATACCGAGCCCACAAACCCAAAGCGATGATCGCGCCCATGAGGCCGACCATCCGTCGTCACTGGTGGCGAAGTTCGGGATGGACCAGCCGCTCAAGCTCGATTGCGGCGTTGATCTCGCACCGTTCCAGATCGCCTACCAGACCTATGGCGAGCTCAATGCCGACCGCTCCAACGCGATCCTGGTCTGCCACGCGCTGACCGGCGATCAGCATGTCAACAACATCCATCCCGTCACCGGTAAGCCCGGCTGGTGGGAGACCATGGTCGGGGCCGGCCGGCCGATCGATCCCGAAAAATACTTCATCATCTGCTCCAATGTGATCGGCGGCTGCATGGGCTCGACCGGGCCTGCGTCGCTGAATCCCGCGACCGGCAAGGTGTGGGGACTCGATTTCCCGATCATCACCATCCCCGACATGGTGCGGGCGCAGGCGATGCTGATCGATCGTCTCGGCATCACGACGCTGTTCTGCGTGGTCGGCGGCTCGATGGGCGGCATGCAGGTGCTGCAATGGACCGCGGCCTATCCGGAGCGCGTGTTCTCGACGCTCGCGATCGCCTGCTCGACGCGCCACTCGGCGCAGAACATCGCGTTCCACGAGCTCGGCCGCCAGGCCGTGATGGCCGATCCGGACTGGCGCGGCGGCCGCTATGTCGACGAGCACACCCATCCGCACCGTGGATTGGCGGTGGCGCGGATGGCCGCGCACATCACGTATCTCTCGGACGCCGCGCTGCATCGCAAGTTCGGACGGCGGATGCAGGACCGCGAGCTGCCGACCTTCTCGTTCGATGCGGATTTCCAGGTCGAGAGCTATCTGCGCTACCAGGGCTCGTCCTTTGTCGAGCGCTTCGACGCCAACTCCTATCTCTATCTGACCCGCGCGATGGACTATTTCGACATCGCCGCCGACCACAACGGCGTGCTGGCGAAGGCGTTCACCGGCATCCAGACGCGGTTCTGCGTGGTGTCGTTCACCAGCGACTGGCTGTTTCCGACCTCGGAATCGCGCGCGCTGGTGCATGCGCTGAACGCGTCGAGCGCGCGGGTATCGTTCGCCGAGATCGAGACCGACAAGGGGCACGATGCCTTCCTGCTCGACGTGCCCGAATTCCTCGAGATCTCCCGCGCTTTCCTGCTGGCCGCAGGCAAGGCGCGCGGACTGAAGGACGGCGGCCAGTCATGAGCATGCAGCAGACATTGCCCTTGCCGGGCGTCGCGCCGGAGCGGACCGGCGGCTATCGCACCGATCATCTGCTGGTCGCCGACATGGTGCGGCCGGGCTCGCGCGTGCTCGATGTCGGCTGCGGCGATGGCGAATTGCTGCAGCTGCTGGAAAGCCGCGGCATCGACGGCCGCGGCATCGAGCTGTCGCGCGAGGGCGTCAATGGCTGCGTCGCCAAGGGGCTCGCCGTGGTGCAGGGCGATGCCGACACCGATCTCGTCAACTATCCCGACGATGCGTTCGACTACGTGATCCTGTCGCAGACCTTGCAGGCGACGCGGCAGCCCAAGGTGGTGCTGGAGAATCTGCTGCGCATCGGCCAGCGCGCCATCGTCTCGTTCCCGAATTTCGGGTTCTGGAAGATGCGGCTGCAACTCCTGATCGGCGGCCACATGCCGCGGACCGAGAATTTGCCGGCGAGCTGGTACGACACCTCGAACATCCATTTCTGCACCATCAAGGATTTCGTGCAGCTCTGCGAGGAGATCAACGTCAAGATGGAGCGTGCGGTCGCGCTCGATCTCTACGGCCGCCCGGTGCCGCTCAACCTGCCCTGGTGGGTGTGGAACATGTTCGGCGAGCAGGGCGTGTTCCTGCTGAGCCGGGGTGGGCAGGGGAAGTGAGCGCTGCGCAGCGCGCATCCTCCCATTACACCGCGCCGGTTCTTCGACGTCCAGCTTTTCTTACCGCACTTGCCGTGCGAGAATGGATCAGCCCGCTCAGAGGCGATGCAAATCAATAACGGGCTGATGGCGGTCGATACAGGCTGGCGTGGAACGGTCAATTGCTCGGGGGAGGCAATGCGAACAGGTTTCTGGATTGCGCTCGTTGTCGTTGCGGCACTGTCCGCAGTCCTCAGGGCTACCGGTATCACCATCCCCGAGGGACATCAACATCATCTCGCGCAACCCCATGGCGCCTGCGACACGCAGGCGTCCGAGCATGCCGCGGATCATTTGCCCAATCCTGCGCATCATCGAGAGCATTCCGCGGCACTCGAACTGGTGGCCGTGTGCTCGGAGACCCATGTCGCCGTGAAGTCGGGCGACTGGAGTGCCCCCTCCACTTGGGCCGAAGGCAAGTCGCCCGCCGCCAATGCAAGGGTCCGCATTCCATCCGGAGTGACCGTCAAGATCGATCAGGAGGTCCCAGCCAAAATCGACTGGATTCGCGTCGATGGAGCGCTCATCTGGAGCACCGATCACGCCTCCTCGGTCGATGCCGGGACGATTGTCGTGACGCCTGAAGGGGCGCTCGAAATCGGGACCGAAGATCATCCTGTCTCGAAGACTGTCGTCGCAAAGCTCACCTTCGCCGCGCGAACGTTCCGAGACCGAAAGCATGATCCGTTCGACATGGCCGGCGGGCTGATTTCGATGGGCGCCATCCGGATTCACGGCGCCGAAAAGACGGCCTGGAAGATACCGCGGAGCCAGCTCCTGTCCGGAGCGACAGAATTCAAGTTCGATCAGCCGCCGTCGAACTGGTCAGTTGGGGATGAATTGATCGTGCCCGGGACCAGCGACACAAGTAACGAGGACGAGACGCCGACCATCGCCAGCGTCGATGGTGAGCAAATCCGGCTCGATCGGCCGCTCAAATATGCGCATCTGACGCCGGACGGCACCTCCGTTCCGATGGGCAACCTGACGAGGAATGTCCGTATTGCCTCTGAAGCTGCGGCGCCCTTATCGGCGCGCGGCCATATCATGTTCCTGCATCAGCAGACCGGTGTAAACATTGACGGCGCCGCGTTTCGGGATCTCGGCCGTACCGACGCGAAACGGGCCCAGACCTCACCTGATCTCGATGAGACCGGAAACCTGGTCCCCGGATCGGACGACAACACGGTCGGCCGATACGCGCTTCATTTCCACGTCGTCTCGGGCGCGCGCATCGATATCCCGCCTCATGTGGTGCGCAACAGTGTCGTAAGGGGCAGTCCAAAGCATGGCATCGTCAACCATGGCGGCCATCTCCTGGCAGAAAACAATGTGGCGTTCGCGATCGCCGGCTCGCATTTCTTTTCGGAGAATGGCACGGAGATTGGAGCTTTCCGCCGGAATCTCGCAGTCCGGTCGACCGGATCGGGCGACGACATCGTCAGTCGAATGGGGATATTCGACAATGGCCATCAGGGGCACGGCTTCTGGATGCAGAGTGCTGGTATCCGCGTAACGGACAATTGGGCTTTCGGGCACGCCGGGGCGGCTTATGTCGTGTTCGGCTATGCGTTCATGGAAGGAAATAACCGCACCTATTTCGACGCGCGCAATACCGATGATCGCGTCAACGCCGATGCAGAAGGCCGCATTGCGACTTCGGACGTCGATTTATACTTCGCACGCAACTATGCGGCCGGTTCGACCGACGGTGTGGAGATCTGGAATCACAAACTGGTTGCGCCGCACCCATCCCGGAGCCTCATCGAAGATGTGACGGTCTGGAATGTCCGCCGGCATGCGCTCTTCATCCCCTACGTCCGGGACACGCTCGTGCGAAACGTCTATACCTATGGTGGCGAAAGTCAGGAAGGCACCGATTTTGCGGTCGGGGGAAACTCCCAGACTGAGAACATCACCTTCCAGAATGTCTCGGCCCAGCGGTTTCCCATTGGATTGCTGCTGCCGCGGCGCGGTATCAATACCGTCGATGGCGCATTCCTTCGCAATCGAACGAACATCGTCATCGAATCGGCGAATCGTCCGTTTCGTATGATCACACTCAAGAACATCTTCGTTCCATCCGAGGGAGCAACAACGAACTTCCATCTGAAAGATCTCGCCGTGCCCGAGAATGGCGACATCGCCATGCTGTTTGAAAACGACCGGATTTTCTGGAGCAATTCCGACGGCAAGACTCTCCAGTTGTATTTCGGATCCCAGAACGAAAACTTCGTCCCCTTTGCCGACAACGGACCGGCGGATCTCAAGGGACTGACGAGTGGGGAAATCAAGGCCCGATTTGGCCTCGCGTTTGGCGGCCGCCTGGCGCCGATCGATGCGAAGCCGCTGCCGCGCAGCGACGCGACAACGGCTTTCGTCGACGCGGACAATCTGGTGCCGACGCCGAAGGAGCTGGAATTTGCGCAAAATCCGTCGAACGAACTCTATCCTTTGGCGGGGCAGCACATCGTGAATACCGAGGATCAGGCAGCAAGAAGCCGCTGGACGTTCACGGACACGGTTTCCGGCCTTGAGCGCCCCAACGTTGTTTTCGTCAAGAAGACAAGTCCAAAGCTGATTGTCCATCCGTTGCTTCGCAAGCTGGAAATTCACCCTGACGACGTGCGCTACGGCTATCGCCTTGAGGGAATCGTTGCCGATGTGGTCGACAACCGCGTGACCGAAATGGCGTTCATACAGGACTTCCCGCAGCTGCGGCCCGACGCGCAAGGTAAGATAGCGCTCGACGTGAAGTTTCCGGACCCGGCTGGGGACATGACTTCGCTGCCCCTGTCGCTCACCGTTACGAAACAAGCCGTTAGGCGCGGAAAGAATTACGAATTCTACAAGCAGGCGCAATATTGCGGGAAGTGCAATTTCTATCCGGAGATGGAACGCGACATACGCGCCATGTTTCGTCAGGCGCAAAACGTCGAATGATGTCGATGAGTGCCGGCGCTATTCGAGGGAATAGCGCCGGACGGTCAGGCGCTGATTGTAGTTGATTTGTGCCTGGTTGTAGGTATTGCCCGCGTTGAAAAACTGTAGCTTGCGCATCGAGTGCATGCCGTTCTTGTCGGGTTGCGCGACGAATATGCTGTATCCGGGACCGTAGGGCGTCGGCAGATAAGCCGGCTCGGAGAAAGCATGGAGATCTTTCGACCAAATGACGCCGATCTTTGAATAGGTCGTGGCGGGGTCATCGTCCCGGGCGTTGGCGAGGATGACGAATTCTCCACTGTCGAGACGGGTCATCGTCATGGCATGGATGTGACAGGCGCTTTGCGGGCGGTAGCAGGGATGCTGCGGGTCGATAAAATATTGCGAGAAGTAGGCTGCAAGGTCGGGCACGATCAGGACGCCGTCGCGATAGAGCTTGAAGGTCCGTGAAAAGCGGGCGTTCGATTCCACCTTGTTTCCGGCATCGACCCCATCGAGGTCGGCAGTGCGCACAATCGAATAGATCGCGTGCGACTGCTTGTCCCAAAAATGCGCCAGCGGATAGCGCTCCGCCCCGAACAGGCAGCTGTCGCCGTGGTTTGCGGGATCGGCTACGGTATCCGCCGTGGCGTCGCTCCATTTCGCGACGAACGATCCGGCATAACGTCCCTCGAATGCGATGACGTTCTTGTAGACGGAATACGTTACCTGATTCTCCGGGCACGGCGTGTAGTTAGCGAGCACGGTCAAAATGCTGATGCTGCCATCGTCACGAATTGCAACATGCGGATACTCCGGGGCGTAGGCCGGAGAGGGATATTCGGCGATGAGCTGCTTCGGCATCCATCGCCCGGTGTAAGGCGGAAGTATCTTGGTTATTTCGAGCCGGTGGCTTCTCGAAGGCCCACCGGTCCCGTATCCGGCGATCACGATTTCGCCGGCAGGCCCCATCGCTCCTCCGAGGTAGCTAAGAAGCTCGTCGCCAGGGTTCTCGAATGTCGATAGCAGGGTCCATGGCGCGGGATCCGGAGCTTTCGGATCGAGTGAGAGCAGTTGGACAATGGAGCGCTCATCCTTTGCACGCACCCAGTAGGCGATGAGCAGCTTGGTTCCATCGGTGAACAGCAGCGGGGGATGATAGGCGAGCCCGGCCTGAAAGCCGGCTGGCACGAAGGCGTGCCCCATATCCAGCCGCTCCGAGAACGTCGCGCCGTTTCTCAGGATTTCAACGCAGTACAGGCCTGGATTCGCAGGATCGCAAGGCGCGAAGATCGGTGCGTACTGATCGTCGCCGATGACGACGATCATCGGACTCATCACGGCCCAGCCGATCGGGATCGACGGTTGCGCCTTCCCATCCAGGAGATAGGATGCATCCGCTGCGGCGCCCGCCGCCTCCAGCTTCATTTCCTCAACGAGGCCCTGCGCGCAAACCGTCCTGGAGACGATCGCAAGCCCGATTGCGACGACGCAGAGCAGAACGGAATAGCCGGTTCTCATCGTTCGCTCGCTGTCGCGCAAACGTTGACGGATCTCCTTTCCCTGAGCTCCGGATGCAGCCCGGGCCTGTTGTCCGCATGGACCGGGCGTGCTCTGGCTGCGTTCCGCGCCCAACCTTCACACAGCATGGTCACGCCGCCACCAGCGACCGCGGATCGCGCACCGGCCAGCGGCCGGCCTCGACCAGCGCGATGAAGCGCTCGACCATCTCGTTGAACAGCGCCGGTTCCTCGAGGTTGAGCACGTGACCCGACTTCGGGAAGAAGGAAAGCCCGGCGGCCGGCAAATGCTGCTTCAGGAACATGCTGGGCGCGATGCAATTGTCGTCCTCGTCGCCGCACAGGATCAGCGCCGGCGTTGGCACACGCTTGATGGCGTCGGTCATGGTGTAGATCGAGGGCCGGCCGCCCTGGAAGCTGCGCATCGTGTTGGCGGAGCCCTTGGCGTCGTGGCGGGCGAGCGCGGCGTAGAAGTCGGCGTGGCCGCGCGGATCCTTGACCAGGAACGGAATCCGGCTCGGCGCCTCGCGCGTCACCTTGGCGACCTCGACCGCGCCGATGCTCTCGTATTGCTCGGCATTGGCGCGGCACTGCGCGCGGAAGGCATCGAGATGCTCGAGGCTCGAGCCGGAGCCGACGGCGGCCAGCGTCATCGACAGCGCGCGCTCCGGCGCATTGAGCGCGACCTGCAGCGACGAATAGGAGCCCATCGAGAGCCCGACGAAATGCGCCTTGGCGATGCCAAGATGGTCGAGCACCGCGAGCGCGTCGGTATAGAAGTGCTGGTAGGTGTAGACGTCGGCGCTCGGCGGCACGTCCGACGGCGTGTAGCCGCGCGCCGAATAGGCGATGCAGCGGTGGCCGCGCGCGAAGTAGCGCATCTGCGGCTCCCAATTGGTATGATCGGCGGCGAACTCGTGCAGGAAGATGATCGGGCTGCCGCTGCCGGCCTCTTCGAAATGGAGGCGGACATGATCTTTCGTCGCGGCATAGGGCATTGAAATTCTCCTCTCGTTGGCCGTCTCCAGATTTGCAGTTAATTTTCAAGGCCGCAATGCGGCAGTTCCGGTTCCTTTCTCGTCATCGAATCATCGCGGAATGACCCAGAAATTGTTCCCGCAACGCCGCATGAAATCTTCCTCGCGCCATCCCGATTTTCAAAACACCGCCGTGTTCCCCCGGGAACGCGACGGGGAGTTGGGGAGCGTTACAGAGGATCTAGTGAAGTATGGTTCAGTTGCTTGCGTGTCGCCGGTCGCTTCGTGTTTTGGCGCTGGTTCTGTGTTCGCTCACTCTCGCCGCGATCTCCGCCGCTCCGGCATCCGCCCGTCCGCATCATTCACGTCACGCGCATTCGGCCCATACCGGTCATCATGCCGGCCATCACGCGCGTCATTATGCCCGCCATCACTATCGGCACACAGCGCGGCTGTCGCGCGCCGAGCGCCGCGCCCTCGCGCTGCCGGGCGGGATCGTCGAAACCAACGCAGCGCCGTTGCCCGGCAGCGCTGATCCCGTGCCCAACACTGGCGGCGTCAGCGCGGCAGGCGGCTTCGGCTCGTCCGGCATCGTCGCCGAGGCGCGCCGCTATCTCGGCGGCAATCCGACCGGTCGCTCCAGCCTGTGGTGCGCCCGCTTCATGAACATGGTGCTGCAGCACACCGGCCATCGCGGCACCGGCTCCGACATGGCGAGTTCGTTCGCCAAATACGGCACGCGCGTTTCGGGACCGCAGGTCGGCGCCATCGCCGTGATGAGCCGCCGCGGTGGCGGCCATGTCGGCATCATCACTGGCGTCGATGCCAAGGGCAATCCGATCATGATCTCGGGCAACAGCGGCCACCGCGTCCGCGAGACGCCGGTCTCGCGCGGCCGGATCTATGCCTATGTGATGCCGACCAACTGACCGGTCGAAAGCGGGGCAGGGCGCGCACGCGCCTTGCCCGGCCTACGACGCGACAAGTCCCTCGGCGGCAATCGTGTCGCCGACGGCGGCGCCGCCATCGCTGATGATCTCGGCATAGATGCCGCATTCATTGTTGCCGAAGCGCTGCATCAGCGTGTTCGGCACCGAGAGGTCGCGCGCGCCGGTATCGGGATCGACATTGACCGCGGCGCAGCGGGTGATGCGCTTCACCACCCTGGCCCGCGCGCTGCCGATCGCGATGGTCTGGTCGAGCAGGCTGGCTTCATGCCAGGCCGGCCAGCCCTCGACATAGAGGTTGGCGCGGAAGCGCAGCGGATGGACCGGCGCCTGCACCATCTCCTCGATCGCCCGCAGGCTGGCCAGATTGATGATCGAGACCACCTTGCGCGGCACGTCGGAGAAGCTGTGGCCCGGGCTGACCAGCACCTTGGGCGGTCCCTTGATCTGGCCGGTGTGACGGTCGGCGAAATAGCGCTCGATGGCCGCGCGGCCTTCGGCGGTCTCGAGGTCGCCCTGGGCCACCATCGCGCGATCCCGGCGCAGCGTCAGCACATGGCTGTCATCGTCGAAATGGGCGCGCAGCGGCGCCAGCCACTCGTCCCGCTGCAGCATCAGGAAATGCGGCTTCGGCAGCCATTTCGGCGCCGAGGGATCGAAGCCGCTCGGGCCGTTCTCGATCGCATAGCGGCGATCGGAGCGGAGCGTCTCGCCGGCCTTGAGCTCTGCGTGCGGCAGCGGCTCGGGCGTGAGACCCTTGACGGGGTAGCGATAGATGCCGGTGATCCTGGCGGAGGAGGCGTGCGTGTTGTCCATTCGCCCGCTCTAGCCTGTTTGGCGTGCGAGGAGAACTGCCGCCTGCGGGAAGGTACTAGTCGGCGCGCGCCGCTCCAGGGGTGTCCAGCAGGCGCTGCATGAACACGAGATCGAGCCAGCGGCCGAACTTGCGTCCGACCTCCGGCATCCGGGCGACCTCGACGAAGCCGGCCTGCGCGTGCAGCCGGAGCGAGGCGGGATTGCCGCCGTCGATGCCGGCGATCATGACGTGCTTGCCGAGCGCGGTGGCCGCGGCGATCAGTTCGTCGACGATGATTCGGCCGAGACCGCGGCCGCGATGATCGGCATGGATATAGACGCTGTGCTCGACGCTGTAGCGGTAGCCCGGGAACGCCCGGAAGTCGCCGAACGTGCCGTAGCCGAGCACCGTCGTCTCCTCGACGGCCACCAGCACCGGGTAGCCGAGCGCCTGCCGCGCCTTCATCCAGGCCAGCCGCTCAGCGTCGGAATCCTGCTTCTCCGTCCAGATCGCGTTCGAGTTGGCGACCGCCTCGTTGAAGATCGCGGTAATTGCCGGGATGTCCTGCTCGGTGGCGGGGCGGATAATCATCGGTGGTTCCTTGCGGGCCTCTTGAATGGACCCCATCGTCTACTATATAAGACGGTATGTCAATTATAGAGGACAACGCCGATGAGGCTCTGGGGCGGCGGGTTCGCGCCGAACGGGAGGGCCGCGGCTGGTCGCTGGCGGAACTCGCCGGGCGGGCCGGCGTGTCCAAGGCCATGCTGAGCAAGATCGAGCGGGCGGAGGCGAGCCCGACGGCGGCGACGCTGTCGCGGATCGCCACGGCCTATGGGGTGACCATGGCCGCGCTGTTCGAGGTTGCCCCACATGGCTCCCGCCTGCAGCGGGCCAGGGATCAGCCGGTCTGGCGCGATCCGAAGGCGGCCTATCTGCGGCGGCAGGTGTTCCTGCATCCGGCCAATCCGCTGGAGCTGGTGGAAATCGAGCTGCCCGCGAGGCAGGAAGCCGGTTTCCCCGCCAGCGCCTATCACCTGGTCCGCCAAGTGGTGTGGGTGATCAGCGGCCGCCTCACTTTGATGGAAGGGGCGGAGCGCCACGAGCTCGCTGCGGGTGACCGCGTCGAGCTTGGTCCGCCGTCGGACATCGTCTTCCGTAACGAAACCGCTCAGCCCTGCCGCTACCTTGTCGCCATCGTGCGGCGCTGAGCTTCATCGGGCGAAATCGCAGACTGCGGCTCTTCCGTTTTGGAACCAAGTGCCCACATCTGCGGCAAGCCTGAAAAATGATGGCGACGACCAGAGGCTGGTTGAGGAACGTCAACGCGGCCCGCGGAAACCCAATGAAGATGCCGTTGTCATGCCTGATTGGGTGACGATGGCAGGCCGAGGGAAAACGAATGAACATTGAGAAGTACACCGAGCGCGCGCGCGGATTCATCCAGTCTGCCCAATCGCTCGCAATGCGTGACGGTCACCAGCAGTTCTCGCCGTTGCATCTGTTGAAGGTGCTGCTGGACGACAATGAGGGACTCGCCGGCGGTCTAATCGACCGTGCTGGCGGTAATTCCAGAGCAATCCTGAAAGCGACCGAAGAGGCGCTGAACAAGCTGCCGAAGGTCTCGGGCAATGGTGCCGGGCAGGTCTATCTGTCGCCGGAGCTGGCGCGTGCCTTCGATGCGGCGGAAAAGGCCGCTGACAAGGCCGGTGACAGTTTTGTCACCGTCGAGCGGCTGTTGCTTGGGCTTACGCTCGAGAAGGGCAGCGAGGCCGCCTCCATCCTGAGCAAGGGCGGCATCATGGCGCAGAACCTGAACGCGGCGATCGAAGCGCTGCGCAAGGGCCGCACCGCTGACAGTGCGACCGCCGAGAACGCTTACGACGCGCTGAAGAAATATGCCCGCGACCTGACCCAGGCCGCGCGCGACGGCAAACTCGACCCGGTGATCGGCCGCGACGAGGAGATCCGCCGTACCATCCAGGTGCTGTCGCGGCGGACCAAGAACAATCCCGTCCTGATCGGTGAGCCCGGCGTCGGCAAGACCGCGATCGTCGAGGGCCTGGCACTGCGCATCCTCAACGGCGACGTGCCGGAGAGCCTGAAGGACAAGAAGCTGCTGTCGCTCGACATGGGCGCCCTGATCGCCGGCGCGAAATATCGCGGCGAGTTCGAGGAGCGGCTGAAATCCGTCCTGCAGGAGGTCTCGACCGCCGAGGGCGGCATCATCCTGTTCATCGACGAGATGCACACGCTGATCGGCGCCGGCAAGACCGACGGCGCGATGGACGCGTCCAACCTGTTGAAGCCGGCGCTCGCGCGCGGCGAGCTGCACTGTATCGGTGCGACAACGCTCGACGAGTACCGCAAGCATGTCGAGAAGGATGCGGCGCTGGCCCGCCGGTTCCAGCCGATCTATGTCAGCGAGCCGACGGTCGAGGATACCATCTCGATCCTGCGCGGCCTGAAGGACAAATACGAGCAGCATCACGGCGTGCGCATCACCGACTCCGCGCTGGTGGCCGCGACCACGCTGTCGAACCGCTACATCACCGACCGCTTCCTGCCCGACAAGGCGATCGACCTGATGGACGAGGCGGCAGCGCGGCTGAAGATGCAGGTCGATTCCAAGCCGGAAGAGCTCGATTCGCTGGATCGCGACATCATCCGGCTCAAGATCGAGCAAGAGGCGCTGAAGAAGGAGAACGATGCCGGCTCCAAGAGCCGCTTGCAGACCCTGGAGAAGGAGCTCGCCGGGCTCGAGGAGAGGTCGACGGCGCTGACGGCGCGCTGGAGCGCGGAGAAGAACAAGCTTTCCAATGCCCAGAAGCTGAAGAGCGAACTCGATGCGCTTCGCGTCGAGCTTGCCAATGCGCAGCGTCGCGGCGAATTCCAGAAGGCGGGCGAGCTGGCCTATGGCCGGATTCCCGACCTGGAAAAGAAGCTCGCCGATATCGAGGCGCAAGAAAACAGCAAGCCGAACGGCGGCGAGATGATGGAGGAGGCGGTCACCGCCAACCACATAGCGCAAGTCGTCTCGCGCTGGACCGGCGTGCCGGTCGACAAGATGCTCGAGGGCGAAAAGGACAAGCTCCTGAAAATGGAGGACAGTCTCGCCAGGCGCGTCGTCGGCCAGGCCGAAGCGGTGCGGGCGGTGGCAACCGCCGTGCGCCGTGCCCGCGCGGGCCTGCAGGATCCGAACCGGCCGACCGGCTCGTTCATGTTCTTAGGCCCCACCGGCGTCGGCAAGACCGAGCTGACCAAGGCGCTCGCCGCTGACCTGTTCAACGACGAGACCGCGATGGTCCGCCTCGACATGTCCGAGTTCATGGAGAAGCACTCGGTCTCCCGGCTGATCGGTGCACCTCCCGGCTATGTCGGCTACGACGAGGGCGGTGCCCTGACCGAAGCCGTGCGGCGGCGGCCCTACCAGGTCGTGCTGTTCGACGAGATCGAGAAGGCGCATCCCGACGTCTTCAACGTGCTGTTGCAGGTGCTCGACGATGGCCGCCTGACCGATGGTCAGGGCCGTACCGTCGACTTCCGCAACACGCTGATCATCATGACCTCGAATCTCGGTTCGGAGTTCCTGGTGAATCAGCCGGAAGGCGAGGACACTGCGGCGGTCCGCGATCAGGTGATGGGCGTCGTGCGGGCGCATTTCAGGCCGGAATTCCTGAACCGCATCGACGAGATTATTCTGTTCCACCGCCTGCAGAAGAGCGAGATGGGCCGTATCGTCGAAATCCAGTTCGCACGGCTGACCAGGCTGCTCGAGGATCGCAAGATCGAGCTCACGCTGGACGCCAAGGCGCGGGACTGGCTCGCCGAGAAGGGCTGGGATCCGGCTTACGGCGCCCGTCCGCTGAAGCGGGTGATCCAGCGCAGCGTGCAGGATCCGCTGGCCGAGATGATCCTCGCCGGCGAGGTCAAGGACGGCGATCACGTCGTGATCTCGGAGAAGGGCAACGTGCTGACCTTCAACGGTCAGGTGCCCAAGAATACCGACAAGGCCGCCGAGATCGTGCAGTTCGAGGCCCCGGTCTCGAAGCGCAAGCTGAACTGAGCATTTCGAAAGCGAAACTGGATGCGGCCTGGCGACAGGCCGCATCCATCGCGCCATGACAAGGTTGCTGTACAAGGTTCCTGTCGGGCGGCCGCATTTGCGGCCCGAATTCATGAAACCGCCGGCGGACGGCGTTCGTTTTCATCCTGAATGATCGGCTGGCGTGGCAACGTCCCGTGCAGCTGCCAAGGGAGTACTGGCGCGAATCACATCGCTGATTCGCGCCATCTTGCATCAGCCACACCGCCGGTCGCCCTCAGCAGAAGGCGAATTGCATGAGCAGAGACCTCATTGCCCATAACCGGCCCCTCTATGACGATCTTCATCCGCGTGTCTACGGCGTAGCCGCCGGCCTCGTCGCGTGGTTCGCGGTGGCGGCGTGGATATTGTTCGACCGCCAGGACGATGTCGAACTGTCGCTGATGTTCGTCAGCGTGTTGCTGTTTGTCGCGGTGCTCCTGCCGTGGCTGCTATCGCAGATCTGGCTGAAATACGACCACCGGCATGACCCGCATCCGAGATCGATTTCGTTCCGCGAATGGCGGAGGGGCGAATTCGCGGTCTGGGGCAGCACGATCAACAGCACCCATGCGACGATCGACATGCTGCTCCCGCTCGCATCCGTGGCGTTCGGGCTGACCGCGATCGGGATCGTGTTCCTGATCTGCGCCAGCCTCGCGCCGTAGTTCTTGCCGGACCCATCATTCCGGCGGGGCGATGGGCGGCGACGGCTCGTCGTCCTCGCTGGGCTCGAGTTCGGACAGGATGTCGACCAGCTCGCGGGCGCGGCCCGTGGCCAGCGGCTTGCCGGCATTCATCAGCGGCTCGTCATTGGCGAGCCAGGCCTGCGCCTCGGCAAGCTCGGTGATCGTCGCTCCCGATGCGATGATCCGAGCAATCGTGACGTCGTCGGCGTGGCCGATGGCCTTCAGCACGTCGTCGCGAGTGATCCTGGTCATGGCGCAAATCCTTGTGCATGTGTTCGTTGAGCACAACCAAACCCTACCGCCAGCGATCCGCGCCAGCGGGTAGGGATGCGTCGGTTTCTGGCCTCAGCTGTGCGTTGTGAGTCGAGGCGGATGCTGGGACATTACCCAGAGCTCGATCGCCGCGAGGACCGCGACGGCAATGCCGATCACGACGTGCACGGTCGTCGCCGTGGTCATTCCCTGGAAGCCCAGGACCCAGGGCGAGACCAGCGCCCAAAGCCCGACGATGAGGTTGAGCCACTCCTCCCAGACCGCAAACGCCGCGAGCGCGGCGATCGCAAGGACCGCCATCACGAGGCCGACGATGTGGGCGTTGGTGGACACCGTTCCGGCGTCGAACTTCAACAGCCACGGCGACAGGAAGAGAATCGCGCCGAGGATCAGGTTTGCGACGTCGCACAATTTTGCGTTCGTCCAGTTCTCCATGACACCCTCCATTGGAGGTTTCGCTGACGAATCAACTGGATGGCCGCCGTTCGGGTTCCCATCTCACGACGCGAAATTTAATGAAAGCGGCGGTCTGACGGGCCTATTGCGTCAGCGATTGGTGATGGAGCGCGTCTGCGACGTGGAGCTCGTGGCATCCGAGACGATTCGCGAGCTGCCGCGGCTGGACATCTGGGCCTCGATCCGGTCGCGCTCCTTCTCGAAGTTCGCCAGCATCGGGCCTTCGAGCGAACGGCCGCGCGGCAGCTTCACGCGCATCGGGTCGACGAATCGGCCGTTGACCAGGATTTCGTAGTGGACGTGCGGGCCGGTCGACTGGCCGGTCGAGCCGACGAAGCCGATCACCTGGCCCTGCCGCACCTTCTTGCCGATCTCCATGCCCTTGGCGAAGGCCGACATGTGGCCGTAGGCCGTCTCATAGCCATTGGCATGCTTCATGCGGATATATTTGCCGTAACCGCCCTCGTATCCGACCTTCTCGAGCACGCCGTTGCCGGACGCGAAGATCGGCGTGCCGTAGGCGGTGGCCCAGTCGACGCCGGTGTGCATCTTCACATAGCCGAGGATCGGGTGGCGGCGGCCGCCGAAGCCCGACCGCATGATCGCGTTGTTGACCGGCTTGCGCACCAGGAACTTCTTCGCGCTCTTGCCGGTCTCGTCATAATAGTCGACGAGGCCGTCGTCCGAGCTCTGGAATCGGTAGTATTTCTTGGTTTCGCCGCCCACGGTCAGCGCGGCGTAGAGCACTTCGGTCTTTTCGGTGCTGGTGACGCCCTCGTCCTCGCCGGCAAAGAACACGTCGAACGAGTCGCCGGGCTGTACCTTGCGCTGGAAATCGACGTCATAGGAGTAGATCTTGACCATGTCTTCGATGACGGTCGGCGGCACCTTGTTGCGCAGCGCGGTCTCGTAAATGCTCTGATAGAGCCGCACGCCGCTGCCATCATCTTCGTCATCATCGCTGGAATTGTCGGCGGTCTCGGTGACGGTGTTCATGCTCTGCACGTCGACGGCAACGTATTTGCCGAGATCGGACAGCGCAGCGACGGCCTCGATGACGGACTCGTTGGCGACGATCACGCGATAGGGCTGCAGCCTGACATTCGGTCCGGGAGCCGCCGGCGCCATCAGGATTCTTACCTTCTGGCCTTCCTTCAGGCCGCCGTCGCGGCCGCGCGGGCCGAGCGTCGCGGCGATCGCCTTCGCCTCGTCGGGCGTTGCGCCCTGATCGCGCAGGATCGAGGTGATGCTGTCGCCCTTCTTGACGAGGTGAACCCGTTCACCGACAGGATTGCCGCCGGTGACCTGCTCTTTGGTCTTCGGCAGCAGGGTGACGTTTTCCGGCACCACGCGGGTCTCGAAGCCGGCATAGGGATCGGAGGTGTTGCCCTCGGTGGCGTAGGCCATCCTCATATCGGGGCCGGCGCCACTCGCGTCAGCCGCGGCATTGGCGAGAGAAGCGTAGCGCACCGAGCCGCCGGAGCCGCGCCAATTGGCGGCGTCGCGGACCCGCATCAGCACGTCGTCGAGCGCGACGACGGCGGCGAGCTTGGCCTTCGGCAGCACGGAGCCGAGATCCTTGGTGACGAAGGAGACCTCGGCGTCGGGCTCGGCCGCGGCATTCGGATCCTCGGCCGCCGCCGGCGTGTCGGAGCCGACATCAGTCAGCAGACGCTGCGCGTTGAACGCCGGGATCTTTGCCGACAGATCGCTCGTGGTCATCGAGAGATTGCCGGAAATTCGGATGAAGGGCCGCACCCGCATCACGTCGCGATTCCCGACGCGGGTCACGGTCGAGACGCGCACCAGGCTGCGGGAAACGGAGGATTCGCTGGGTGGCGGCAGGCGGTCGCCCTTGTGCAGGCTGACGACGCGATCATTGCCGGTGAACGCGCCGCGCAGCGCGCCTTCGACGCGCTCCGGCACCTTGGCGAAGGTCATCTCGCCGTCGAGCGACGCAAAAACGGCGCCGCCGATCAGGGCTGCGCCACATAGACCAGTCAGAATGGTGCCGCTGAACCATTGAACGGAGACGCGGCGGCGATCGATCACCGCAGCCTCGGTGCCGTCGACCGAAAGCGGCGGTTCGTGACCGAGATCGATCATCCCGGTCTCGCGCCCAATGCCGCTTCCGCGTGACGCCCGTTGGCTCAACCCGATATCCCCCCAAATTCCAGCAACTGCGATCGACCTCTGCTCGTCCTTGTCCCCACCTTGATCCCGTGACGAGGGATCTCGGCAGTGTGGCGAGCCACACGCATCGAATTCGAGAAGCCGATGGCCATTAGCTAGCCGCGATCTCGAACGTCAATGGTGTGCAGATCTCTCGATGTTGCTCGGCCGCGAAGGGAAGAGGCGACGGGTTCTTGGAGAAATCGCCTGGTCCCCCAGAAAAACCGCCCCAGCCCCCACAGGTTACGAGCGGTTCAATGCATTCGTTATAGCCAGAACGTCGCAGGATTGTGGCTCAAGTGCGGCATTTGAGGTGGAAAAGCTTCCCTCTGGAAAGCAGGTCGATGTCCGCCGCCCGGCCCGGGGCGGTTGGAACCCGTTTTGGAGGGCCTCGCGGGCTCCCCGGCGACAAACTTTTTTAAAGTTTTTTGCCGCGAGGGCTGGGTGGCGAATTTTTACCTCCGACCTAAGCCACGGAAAGCACGAGAATTTCTTCGCATTGCACAAGCGATTTGGGCGTGCGACGATTTGTTGACAATGGCCGTTGACAATCCCGAGGGGGGCGGACTATAAACCAACCACTGAGCGCGGCGCCGCCGGGTCACTGACCAAGGCGAGCGAACGCGCCTCTGATGCTCCTCACTTAGATGAGTGACACAACAACCGACCTCAATCGGTTGAGGTTCACTGTCGGTCGGTGAAGGGTAGAACCACCCTCTAAGGGTGTGGGGTCATCGGATCCCGGGCTGTTTGACAAGTAAAGATGAAGAAAGAGAAACGTGGACGGCGGAGTCCTTGCGTCTCTCGGAATGCTTGAAAGCTCCGGCTTTTGACTTCTGAGAGTGGACGAAAGACTTCGGCGGTACACGTTTTAAAGGTTACACCATCGCTGCACACGATGTGAATCGTCAGCAGCTTGCCGGTTTCGGCCGGTGAAGAATGGTGGGACCTCGTCAAACGTTGTGATCAGCCGGTTCAAGGTTTCAAGTCCAACTTGAGAGTTTGATCCTGGCTCAGAGCGAACGCTGGCGGCAGGCTTAACACATGCAAGTCGAGCGGGCGTAGCAATACGTCAGCGGCAGACGGGTGAGTAACGCGTGGGAACGTACCTTTTGGTTCGGAACAACTGAGGGAAACTTCAGCTAATACCGGATAAGCCCTTACGGGGAAAGATTTATCGCCGAAAGATCGGCCCGCGTCTGATTAGCTAGTTGGTGAGGTAATGGCTCACCAAGGCGACGATCAGTAGCTGGTCTGAGAGGATGATCAGCCACATTGGGACTGAGACACGGCCCAAACTCCTACGGGAGGCAGCAGTGGGGAATATTGGACAATGGGCGCAAGCCTGATCCAGCCATGCCGCGTGAGTGATGAAGGCCCTAGGGTTGTAAAGCTCTTTTGTGCGGGAAGATAATGACGGTACCGCAAGAATAAGCCCCGGCTAACTTCGTGCCAGCAGCCGCGGTAATACGAAGGGGGCTAGCGTTGCTCGGAATCACTGGGCGTAAAGGGTGCGTAGGCGGGTCTTTAAGTCAGGGGTGAAATCCTGGAGCTCAACTCCAGAACTGCCTTTGATACTGAAGATCTTGAGTTCGGGAGAGGTGAGTGGAACTGCGAGTGTAGAGGTGAAATTCGTAGATATTCGCAAGAACACCAGTGGCGAAGGCGGCTCACTGGCCCGATACTGACGCTGAGGCACGAAAGCGTGGGGAGCAAACAGGATTAGATACCCTGGTAGTCCACGCCGTAAACGATGAATGCCAGCCGTTAGTGGGTTTACTCACTAGTGGCGCAGCTAACGCTTTAAGCATTCCGCCTGGGGAGTACGGTCGCAAGATTAAAACTCAAAGGAATTGACGGGGGCCCGCACAAGCGGTGGAGCATGTGGTTTAATTCGACGCAACGCGCAGAACCTTACCAGCCCTTGACATCCCGGTCGCGGACTCCAGAGACGGAGTTCTTCAGTTCGGCTGGACCGGAGACAGGTGCTGCATGGCTGTCGTCAGCTCGTGTCGTGAGATGTTGGGTTAAGTCCCGCAACGAGCGCAACCCCCGTCCTTAGTTGCTACCATTTAGTTGAGCACTCTAAGGAGACTGCCGGTGATAAGCCGCGAGGAAGGTGGGGATGACGTCAAGTCCTCATGGCCCTTACGGGCTGGGCTACACACGTGCTACAATGGCGGTGACAATGGGATGCTAAGGGGCGACCCTTCGCAAATCTCAAAAAGCCGTCTCAGTTCGGATTGGGCTCTGCAACTCGAGCCCATGAAGTTGGAATCGCTAGTAATCGTGGATCAGCACGCCACGGTGAATACGTTCCCGGGCCTTGTACACACCGCCCGTCACACCATGGGAGTTGGTTTTACCTGAAGACGGTGCGCTAACCGAAAGGGGGCAGCCGGCCACGGTAGGGTCAGCGACTGGGGTGAAGTCGTAACAAGGTAGCCGTAGGGGAACCTGCGGCTGGATCACCTCCTTTCTAAGGATGATCCTTCAGATCAGCTCACGCTATCTATCGGATCGTTTTAGAAACATTCAGGGGCCAACAGTTTCAGGATTGTTGAGCTCCATTGGCGGGATTTCGCCGTCTTCGTTTCTCTTTCTTCGCGGACGAACACGCGCCAGGGGCTGAGCGCTGTGCGATGCACCGACTTCAGGTCGGGTGTGCGCCGGCACGTCTCTCGTGTTAGGGGCTTGTAGCTCAGTTGGTTAGAGCGCGCGCTTGATAAGCGTGAGGTCGGAAGTTCAAGTCTTCCCAGGCCCACCATTTTGATCGAGTGCGGAGCATTCGTCTTCTGGTACGGGGCCATAGCTCAGCTGGGAGAGCGCGTGCTTTGCAAGCATGAGGTCGTCGGTTCGATCCCGTCTGGCTCCACCAGATGGTTTGATCACCAATGGCGTCACCGTCGTCCGCGAAACATCACTTCGCACTCATTGGTCCGGATGGACGGTGACGTGCGTGTTTTCTGACATCGTAAAGAGGAGATCGATCCGAGTTTGGATCAAGCGAAGCAATTCGCCTGGGCCATTCATTATCTCCGGGATCATTTCGGCGCTCGCTTTCAATCGTGAGATTGGATGCGGGTTGTAAATGATCTCTTTTAGCGAAGCTTGACCGCCTCGCTATCGGGCCGATCTTACGAAGCAAGCTGGTCTTTCTAGTCAATGTCCGGCTGCGCAATCGCGTTCATCGAGGATGCGTGCCTGAGACTTCGGTCTTCGGGCAATTGTGCAGACAACATTCTGCCGAGTGTGTGGACATTGATAATGAGAGCAATCAAGTGCCTTAAGGGTGTTCGGTGGATGCCTTGGCGCTGAGAGGCGATGAAGGACGTGCTACGCTGCGATAAGCCGTGGGGAGCTGCGAAGAAGCTTTGATCCGCGGATTTCCGAATGGGGAA
>NZ_SMYJ01000032.1:0-207500 GCF_009720285.1 Bradyrhizobium sp. BR2003 | reverse complement strand
TGTCCTTGTTCATCACATTGTGGCCCTGGCCGGTGCCCTCCCACCAGCCGGGGTAGTAGTAGAACTTCGCGACCTTGACGAAGCCGAGCTTCTCGTCGTCATACGGCCCGACCCATTCGGCGGCGTCGATGGTGCCTTTTTCCAGCGCCGGATAGATGTCGCCGCCGGCGATCTGCTGCGGCACACCGCCGACCTTGGCGATGATGGTGCCGGCGAAGCCGCCGACCCGGAACTTCAAGCCCTGGAAATCCGCCATCGACTTGATCTCCTTCCGGAACCAGCCGCCCATCTGGGCGCCGGTCGAGCCGGTCGGAATGCCGATGCAGTTGTATTCTGCGAGCAAATTGTTGAGCAGGTCGGTGCCGCCGCCCCATTGCAGCCAGGAAATGTGCTGGCGCGTGTTGAGGCCGAACGGCAGCGACGTTCCGAAGGTGAAGGCGGGATTCTTGCCCCAGTAGTAATACAGCGCGGTGTTGCCCATCTCGACCGTGCCGTTGGAGACGGCGTCCAGCACCTGCAGGCCGGGCACGATCTCGCCGGCGGCGAATGACTGGATCTGGAAGCGGTTGTCGGTGATCTCGGCGACGCGCTTGCAGAAGAATTCACACCCGCCATAGAGCGTGTCGAGTGCCTTCGGCCAGCTCGCCGCGAGCCGCCACCTGACCTCGGGCATCGATTGCGCGACCGCAGGTGCGGCGACCGCCGTCGCAGCCAGCCCGACGCCGCCTGCCTTCAAGAATTCACGACGCTTCATGCGTATTCCCTCCTGTGTGCCGATGCCTCGACAAGGGGAACGATCTTGGTGCCGTCTTTCTTCGCCGATCGATCGACGTCCTGTGATGAATGTGTCCGGTGGCCCTCGACGGGCTCTTGTTGTGGAAATCCGAGTTTCCGGTTCCGCCGGTCAGGATGATCGTTTGCCGGAGGAAATCAAGCGCCTGCCTTCGTTGCAGGTGCGAAGGACAATCGGCACTGCCGGTCTCATCTGATACCCGCCGCGATGGCTGCCGGTCTTGCCGCGATCTGCTACGCAGGGTGGGTGGGTTGATGGGAGTTCATGGACATGGCCAACAAGAAAGTCGTGGTTGCCGGCGCGACCGGCCTCGTGGGCAACGCCGCATTGCGACACTTCGGCGCATCCGGTGATTGCGAGCGCATTGCGCTGTCGCGCCGCAAGCCACGCGATCTCTACGGCGCACGGCATGTGCGAATCGACCTCACCAGCGCGAAGGATTGCCGTCGCGCCGCGGCCGAGCTCGGTGGCGCGACGCACCTGATCTACGCCGCGCTCTATGAGGCGCCCAGCCTGGTCGATGGCTGGCGCGATGCCGGGCAGATCGAGACCAACGACCGGATGCTGCGCAATTTGATGGGTGTGCTCGAACCCGTCGCGCCCGATCTCAAGCATGTCGCGCTGCTCCAGGGTACCAAGGCCTATGGCGTGCATGTCCGGCCGCTCACGGTGCCGGCGCGCGAGGGGCGTTCCGAAATGTACGAGCAGCCGAATTTCTATTGGGCGCAGGAGAATTTCCTGCGCGAGCTACAGCGGGGCAAGAGCTGGCACTGGAGCATCTTGCGCCCAGTGCTGATCATCGGCGAAGCCATGGGCGGTGCGATGGATCTGATCCCGCCGCTCGGCGTCTATGCGGCGATGCTGCGCGCGCAGGGCAGGCCGCTGGATTATCCCGGCGGCGCGCCGCGCGTCGCGCAGGCGGTCGATGTCGATCTGCTGGCACGCGCGATCGCCTGGTCGGGGGACGCCGAGGCCGCGCGCAACGAAGCGTTCAACGTCACCAACGGTGACGTCTTCACCTGGGAAAATATCTGGCCGGCGGTCTCGGACGCGCTCGAGATGACGCCGGGCCGGCACGCGCCGCTGTCGCTGGCGCAGACCTGGCCGCAATGGATCGAGCCGTGGGACGAATTGCGCAGGAAGCACGACCTGATCGCGCCCGGACTGGCGGAGTTCGTCGGCCTGTCGTTCCAATATGCCGATTACAGCATGCGCTACGGACAGACTGAGTCGGGTCCGCCGTCGATCGTCTCGACGGTGAAGATCAACCAGGCCGGCTTCACCGAGATGATGGATACCGAGGCGATGTTCCGCAAATGGTTCAGGCAGGCGAAGGCGAGCCGGCTGCTGCCGTAGTTATTGGAGCGGGCGCTCTCCTCCCTCTCCCCGTTCTTACGGGGAGAGGGGTGGGGTGAGGGGCCTCTATCCGGCGAGCATCATGCTGCTTGTTGAGCAGCGTGCCTCGCGCCTCCTCACCCGGATCGCACCGGACGATGCTTCGCATCGCCGGGGCGATCCGACCTCTCCCCGCAAAGCGCGGGGAAGAGGTGAAGGACGTCGTCGTTCGAGTGTCAGCGCGAAAACGCCTGCTCCATCGCCTTGCGCGTCTTGATCGTGTCGTTGGTCTCGTCGACCTCGATGTCGCTCCAGCGCACCACCGCGCCATGGGCGACGTCGCTCTTCAGCTTCACCCGATGGGCAAGCCCGATCGGCAATGCGCCGGCGGCGAGGCTGGCGGCGGCCGGCATCAGCTTGCCCCACACCGTGTAGCCGCCTTCGCCGTCGAGCATCTCGCCGGCGCGCAGATTGCGCTTGGCCACCGCTGCGACGTCGCCGCGGAAGCCGCGCGCCTGCCCGGTCGGCTCGTTGCGCAGCGCCGCCGACAGCACGGAGATGTTCAGCTCGAGCCCGATTAGATGATACGGCTTGTACATCGCCGCATAGCGGCCGGAGGCGTCGGTCTTGAGGCCGTACTGCCTGAAGCAATCGGCGGCATAATCGTTGGGCGCCTCCAACACCACATAGACGCCCCAGCGCAGATCGCGAAACACCGGACGGCCGTCGCGCTCCAGCGACGATACCACCTCGACGATGCCGGATTTCTCCAGCACGCCGCCCGCCTCGCGCGGCCGCATCACATGCGGCAGGTCGTCGACGCCGCAGGGCGGAAACAGCAATCCCTCCGACGGCACGTCGAGGGTGCAGGCGTTGGCGATCGCCGCCATCTCGATCGCGGATTTGGTGCCGTCGAGGAAGGAGTTGAACATCTGCGGGTTCATGCCGGCGGATTGCGCCTCGCCGGCGGTGAGCCCGTAATGCTGCCACACGCCCTCCGGCGTGACGTCGTGATAGGCCGGCAGGTATTTCGTGCCCTTGCCGGCGGCGACGACGCGGAAGCCTGTGGCGCGGGCCCAATCGACCATCTCGGCCGTCAGCGCCGGCTGATCGCCATAGGCAAGCGAATAGACCACGCCGGCCTTGCGTGCCTCCTCGGCGAGCAGCGGCCCCGCCAGCACATCGGCCTCGACATTGACCATCACGACATGCTTGCCGGCTGATATCGCCGCGCGGGCATGGCGGATGCCGACGGCGGGATTGCCGGTCGCTTCCACCACGACATCGAATGCGCTACCGGCGATCGCACGCGCGCCGTCGTCGGTGAAGGTGGTGGCGCTGATCCGCGCGTCGTCCCAGCCGACGGTGCGGCACGCCTCGCGAGCCCGGTCACGGTCGAGATCGACGATCACGGGCACCTCAAGCCCCGGCGTGTGCGGCACCTGCGACAGGAACATCGAGCCGAATTTGCCGGCGCCGATCAGGACGACGCGCACCGGCTTGCCGGCGGCAGCGCGGGTCTTGAGGAGGTGATGCAGGTTCATGATGCTTTCCAATTAGAGAGTCATTCCGGGGCGACGCGTAGCGTCGAACCCGGAATCTCGAGATTCCCCGATGCGCAATTGCGCATCGGCGGTTCGACGCTAACGCGCCGCCCCGGAATGACGGTCGAAGACCTTACTCCGCCGCCTGTCGCGGTGCACGAGCGAGCCGCAGCAGCGCGTCGTCGGCAACGGTCTGGATCGGCGTGAAGTCGCGGTGCGCGATGTAGTCGGGCCGCGTCGGGGTGCGGATGTAGTTCGAGACCGCGTTCAGCGTCAAATAGACGATCTTGCGCGGGTAGGGCGTGATGTTGCCGCTCGATCCGTGCACCAGATTGCCGTGGAACATCAGCATGCCGCCGGGCTTGCCGGTCGGCGCGACGATGCCGCCTTGCTTCACAAGGCGGGTCACGGTTTCCTCGTCCAGCGTCCACAGGGGATATGACGTGGTTTCGAGATCGTGCGAGGCCTTCAAATCGCCCGCGGTCTGGCTCTGCGGCACCAGCATCAGCGGCCCGTTGATCGGCATCACCTCGTCGAGGAAGATCGCGATGTTCATCGCGCGCGGCTCCGGCATGCCGTCATCGCGCTTCCAGGTGCCGTAGTCCTGGTGCCACTGCCAGACGTCGCCGGTGAAGGCCGCCTTCGCGTTGATCTTGAACTGGTGCATGTAGACCTTCTCACCGAACAGCTGCTCGATGGGGTTGATCATGCGCGGATGCGCGCCGAGGATGCCGAACGCCTCATTGTAGAGATGCGCGGCAAAGGCCGTGCGCGGCGCGCCGCTCTTCTCACGCCACACCTCGGGACGGTTGGCCTCGTAGATCGAAACTGCCTCACGCGCGAGGAAGTCGACCTCTTCCTGGCTGAACAACTCGGGCAGGAACAGCCAGCCTTCGCGATGGAAAAATTCGACCTGCTCTTGGGTCAGTTTCATGGTGCTTTCCTCCTTTGATTGCTTCTTTTCCTTGTGGTCATGGCCGGCTTGACCCGGCCATGACGGCCTTGTTTTGCTCAGGCCGCCACGTCGATTGCCCTCAGCTTCTCCTCGGTCATCCGCCCTGCTGTCTGCGCATGCGCCAGCGCCGCGGCTTCTGCTGCTGCGGCGTTGCCGGAAAAAACATGCGCGGCGATGGTCTCGTGCTCGGTCCAGGCGCTGCCGCGGTAGTCGAGCTCGGCGAGCACGGTCGCCATCGAGCGGCGCATATGCGGCCATTGCGGCGCGATCATCTCCTCGATCGCGGAATTGCCGGCGAGGCGATAGATCGCGCTGTGGAAATCGACGTCGAGCGCAATCAGCCGTGCCAGCGGCGTGCTGTCGTCGATCGCGCGTCCGGCTTCGAGCGCGGCTTCGAGCTGCGCGCGGCCCGCGGCATCCTCTTTGACACGCGAAGCGGCAAGCCGCGCCGCCAGCGCATCGATGGCGCCGCGGACTTCATAAAGCTCGCGGATGCGCTGCGGATCGAGCTGCGTCACCTCGAAGCCGCGTCTGCCGCTCTCGGCGACAAGGCCCTGGCGATGCAACAGATGCAGGGCGTGCGAAATCGGCTGGCGCGAGACGCCGAGCCGATCGGCAAGTTCGTTCTGGGTGATGCGCTGGCCAGGCAGCAGCGTGCGGTCGATGATCGCTTCGAGCAATCGCCCGTAAACCTGGTCGATGAGGTTTGGAAGCGGGTCCAACGGAATCATACCGATCGTCCAGCTTGGAATACGGAATTCCGTGTTCGAAAATGAGGTTATTGCGGGTTGTAGGAGCGGTCAAGGCCCCGGTTTGCGACAACACTAAGCGATTGAGAATGCGGAAGTTTTGATCGGGCCGCGCTGGGACAGCCGTCCTAACGTCCGTCATGGCCGGGCTTGATCCAGCCATCCACGTTGATCCAGCCATCCACGTCGTCTTGATGTGGGACCAGAGACATGGATGTCCGGGACAAGCCCGGGCATGACGAGTTTTGCGGAACCGCTATTTCGCCTTGCCCAGGTCCATCAGCGTCCGCGTCATCAGATAGAGCCGCGGCACAATCGAGTTGGTGTCGATGTATTCGTCGCGGGCGTGATAGCCCCAGCCGGCGAGGCCGAAGCTTTCGACCACGACGGCCTTGCCGCTGCGCGCGGCGTAGCCGGCGTCGGTCGCGCCGCCGGTCATTTCCGCGATGTCGAGCGTGCGGCCGAGTTCGGTGTAGATCGCCTGTCCTTGCCTGGCGAGCGCGCGGCCGCGATCATCGGCCACGAAGGGCGGACGGCCAGCTGTGACCTTCACGGTCACCTCGGTGTCCGCGATCAGTCTGTTCTTCACCTTCTCGTCGAGCGCCGCCTGCAGCTTTTGCACGCCGTCGGGAATGGTGAGGCGGATGTCGGCGCCGGCGGTGGCGTGATCGGGGATCTGGTTGCGCACGGTGCCGGCCTTCGCGGTGGTCCAGTTCAGCTGCGTGCCCGGAATCGATTTCGCGACGTCCTGGGTCTGCAGCAATTGATGTGCGAGCTCGATTAGCGCGTTGCGGCCGAGCTGCGGCGCCGCGCCGGCATGCGAGGCCTTGCCCTTGACATCGATCGTGCCGGTGGCGGTGCCGCTGGCGCCGAGCAGCAGGCTCTCATTTTTCGCGACCGGCGGCGCAACCGTCGGCTCGCAGGACAGCACCACATCGTGCTGGTCGGCGAGCTCGGCGATGATCTCGCCGGAGCCGATCGAGCCGACCTCCTCGTCCGGATTGAACGACACCGTGAGCTTGGCGTAGTCGCGCCAGCCCGCATCGTTCAGGATCTTCAGTGAATGCAGGACGACGGCGATGCCGCCCTTGTCGTCGGCAATGCCAGGCCCATAGATCCTGGTGCCGTCGATCTTGTAGGGCTGGGTGTCGAGGATGCCGTGCTCGTACACCGTATCCATATGTGCGATCAGCATCAGCTTCTTCGTGCCGCTGCCCTCAAAGCTGCCGATCACCATGTCGGCACCGGCGCCCTTCGTGGTCTTGCGGCGTTCAGTCTTGGCGCCGAGCGCCTTCAGCCGCGCCTCGGTGTAGTCGGCCATCTTCTGCAGGCCTTCGACATCGCTGGAGCCCGACTCGATCAGCACCATGTCGTGCAGGCTCTCGATCACCGCCGGCTGGGCCCGCTCGGCGGCCGCGCGCAGCTTCTCGTCTGCGGCGGCAAAGGCGGGGGAGGAGGCGAGGGCGAGCAGGCCGGCCGACGCGAGCAATTTGATGGATAGTTTCATTGTCGTCCTCCCTGCATGAATACGGGAAGACACTAGCATTGCAGTCTGCGCGCCTCCAGCTGCGTCAATTGCGCTCGAGCACCTCGACATCGAAGGTCTCGATCTCCGAGGCGTCGGCGGTCGCGTCGATCGCCGCGATCCGGTCGCCTGAGATCGTGACCCGCAGCACGATGCGCAGCGCGCCGCCGAAGATGACCGCAACGCCGATCTCGCCGTCGACCAGCGCGGGTTTTGCCGCCTGCGCGCGTCCCTTGAAGCTTTCGGCCACCGCTTTGGCGCCGCGGATCACCGGCAGCGAGCCGAGCCGCTGCGCGGCCTGATCGGCGCGCACCACGACGTCGGGCGCCAGCACGGCCAGCAGTCCTTCGAAATCGCCGTTGCGGGACGCGGCAAGGAAGGCCTCGACGATGCCGCGCTGCCGGCTGAGATCGGCATCCGGTGCGGGTGGCGTACCCTGCACGCGACGCCTGGCACGGCTGGCGAGCTGCCGCGCGGCGGCCGGCGTGCGCCCGACGATCGGCGCGATCTCCTCGAACGGCACTGCGAACATGTCGTGCAGCACGAAGGCCAGCCGTTCGGCCGGCGCCAGCGTTTCCAGCACCACGAGCAGCGCGGCGCCGACGGAGTCAGCCATCTCGGCCTCGCGCTCGGACGGATTGTCCGCGATCGGCTCCGGCACATGCTGACCGATCGGCTCCTCGCGGCGCGATTTGCGCGAGCGCAGCATGTCGAGACAGATGCGCGCGATCACCGTGGTCAGCCATCCCCCGAGATTGTCGACCGCAGCAGCGTCGGTGCGGCCGAGCCGCAGCCAGGTTTCCTGCACGGCATCGTCGACTTCGGCGGACGAGCCCAGCATGCGATAGGCCACGGCCCGCAAGCGCGGCCGGTTGGCCTCGAACTGTTCGGTGAGAGAATTTTTCTCGTCCATCGGTCACATTCCCTTGGTCCGCTCCGTCATGGCCATGACGAACGAAACTGCGCCGATGTGACAACAGATCGGCGCGGCGCCGTCAAAAGGCAAATCAGGAGAATGACATGATGAAAGCCCGCATGAACCACCCGGTGATGGTTGTTCCCGAGGCCATGAAGGCATTGCAGGCGCTGAGCGAGAGCACCAAACCGGCATTGCCGGAGAAGCTGCTGGAACTGGTGCATCTTCGCGCCAGCCAGATCAATTGCTGCAGCGTCTGCGTCGACATGCACCCGAAAATCGCCCGGCGCGCCGGCGAGACCGACGAGCGGCTGTTCGCGGTCGGCGCCTGGCGCGACGCGCCTTATTTCACCGAGGCCGAGCGCGCCGCGCTGGCGCTGACCGAAGCGGTGACCCGGCTCAGCGACCGCGAGGATCCGGTGACGGACGCGGTGTGGGATGAAGCGGCGAAGCACTTCGACGAGCAGCAGCTCGCGTCGCTGGTGCTGGGCATCGCGGCGATCAACGTCTGGAACCGGCTGAACGTCGCGGTGCGCCAGCCGGTCGGTGCCTGGAAGGTGTGAGAGAGTAACCTTCTTACTTCTTGTGGGAGAGGCCGCCACCGATGCCGCTGCGCGTCATCGCACCACCCTCTCCCACAAGGGGAGAGGGTACACCGCTTAAGCGGAGAGATACTCCAGCACGATCTCGCAGTAGCGCTGCGGCGCCTGCTCGAACATCGGATGCGTGGTGCCCGGGATCATCTCGGTGCGCGAACCCTTCACGTTGGCGGCGAGCGCGTGCAGCACCTTCGGCAGCATGCCCTTGGTGTTGGCGCCGCCGATGAACAGCGTCGGTGTCTTGATCGCCTCCGCGTCCGCCTTCGAGAATGGCGGGCGCTGGTCGCGGGTCTGGCCGATCAGCGTGGTCGCATTGTCGCGCAACAGCTGCTTGGCGGTCGCCGGAATCCGTTTCCACGCCCCGGGGCCTTCGAGCGCGTCCATGAAGATCTGCAAGCCGCCGTCGATGTCCCCCTTGGCGATCTCCTCGGCACAGGCCGCGAAGCGTGCTGCCAGCGGCGAGGGGCCCGGCTTGAAATCGGGATCAAGGGTCTCGTCGAGCTCGCCGCCCGGCTCGGCGAGGATCAGCTTGCGCAACAGGTCTGGCCGCCGCTGCGCGGCGCGGAAGCAGATGTGGCCGCCGCGGGAATGCCCCATCAGGTCGACCGGTTTGGTGTCGAAGGCCTCGATGAAGGCGATCACATCATCGACATGCTGTGCGATCGAATAGGTGTCGCCGACGCCGTCCCAGTGCGCCGGGAAGAAGTGCCGCAGGCTGACCGCGATCACGCGGTGCCGGCGCGTCAGCGGACCGAGCACCGCCGACCAGATCCGGAAGTCGCACAGCGAGCCGTGCACGCAGACCAGCGGCGGGCCCTCTCCGACATCGAGATAGGGCATGTCGAAACCGTTGACGTGGAGGCTGTGCATTTTGGGCTCGCGGAGAGGCAGGAGATGTTGTTGATTTGGCCGAAGTTCCCACGGAATTCGGGTGGATAGCAACATTCTCCAAGCCTAGATTCCGGATCAACACCAGGCTCACGCGAGAGCTGAAGGGAACATCTGGAGCGAGCCATGACCGGCCAGCATTTTGCAATCTTCGAGACCATGATCGGCGCCTGCGGCGTCGTCTGGGGCGAGCACGGCGTCACCGGCGTGCAGCTTCCGATGGGCACCGAGGAGAAGACCCGCAAGCGGATCTTCCAGCGCAACGGCGAGGTCACCGAGGCGGCCCCGCCGGCCGAGGTGCAGCACGCGATCGACGGCATGATCGAGCTGCTCGCCGGCAAGCCGAACGACCTTGCCGACATCGTGCTCGATCTCGACGGCGTGCCGGAGTTCAACCGCGGCGTCTACGACATCGCGCGGAAAATTCCGCCGGGCAAAACCATGACCTATGGCGATATCGCCAAGCAGCTCGGCGGCGTCGAGCTGTCGCGCGACGTCGGCCAGGCGCTCGGCCGCAACCCGTGCCCGATCGTGGTGCCCTGCCACCGCGTGCTGGCGGCCGGCAACAAGCCGGGCGGCTTCTCGGCCAATGGCGGCGTGGTCACCAAGCTGAAGATGCTGCAGATCGAAGGCGCGATCGTGAACCACACGCCGAGTTTGTTTGATTAAGGAACGGTTACCCTCCCCTGGAGGGGGAGGGTCGGTTCACACATTCGCGTCGACCCTCCCCCTCCAGGGGAGGGTGAACCGAGCAGGTCGCCTACGCCGTCTCGCACACGAACCCGTTGCCCTTCCGCCTGATCTTGCCAATCGACGGCGACGGGAAATGCGCGGGGCAGCACAGCGTGTCGGTGTCGCAATAGCGCTCCAGGAAGCCGCGCCGCGTCTTCGCGGCTTGCGTCTGGTCGACATCGAACTTCGCCGACAGCTCCGGATAATGCGTCTGGATCGGCGAGTGCATCAGATCGCCCGAAAACACCGCAGCGTCCTTGCCGCGGCCGAAGGTGAAGGCGACGTGGCCCGGCGTGTGGCCGGGCGTCGGCAGGATGCGGGCGTGGTCGCCGATCGCAAAGTCATGGCCGACGATCTCGGCCCGCTTGGCCTCGACCACCGGCAGCACGCTGTCCACGAAAGGCGGGACCTCGGCCTTCGCATTGCTCTCGGTCCAGTAGTCGAACTCGGCCTTGTCGAACACGTAGCGCGCGTTTGGAAAGGTCGGCACCCAGCGGCCGTTCTCCAGCCGCGTGTTCCAGCCGACGTGATCGACATGCAGATGCGTGCACATCACATAGTCGATGTCAGCGACGGAGAAGCCGGCTGACGCCAGACCGCGCAGATAGTTGTCGTCGGTCTTCATGTTCCATTTCGGCCGCGCCGGCCGCGGCTTGTCGTTGCCGATGCAGCTGTCGATCAGGATAATGTGGTGCGGCGTCTTCACGACATAGGACTGGAACGCCAGGATCAAGGTGTCGCTGTCGTCGAGCGCGCCGGTGGCCTGCATCCAGCCGCGGTTCTCGGCGAGCACTTCCGGCGTCAACCCGGGCAGCATGTCGTGCGCGGGCAGGAACGTCGTCTCCTGCTCGACGATGCGGTGAATGGTGAGATCGCCGGCGGCAAACTTCAGGCTCATGGTGATTCCTTGGTGTTGGCGTTTCGAGCGAAGTGGAGTCGGGTTCGCGTGAAGGAACGCGTGACGAGCCCAACGCTCGCGCCGGGAAGTTAGCGGCGGGGGAGACTTCGCGCATCGTCGTCCTCCCCACGCGGAGCTTGGTTACGCCGCCGGCGGCGCCGAGATCTTCACCGACGGCCGCTCCAGCATTTTCTGGTAGAAGGCGTCGAGCTTGGGGTAGGCCTTGCGCCAGCCGCAATCGGCGAAGCGGAAATCGGCATAGCCGAGTACGCAGACGAGGCCGATCTGCGCGATATCGAACGACGAGCCATCGAGAACATCCGGCCGGTTCTCGAACCGCGCCATGCCGGCCCAGGCCCTGTTCCAGTGATCGTCATACCAGGCCTGCCACAGCGAGCCCTGCGGCCGCACCATCTTCTCGTAGCGGCACAGCAACATGGAATCGAGCATGCCGTTGAGCAGCGAATGATCGGTCTTCAGCTGCCAGCGCCGCGGGCCGTAGCCCGGGATCAGCCGGCCGCCGCCGAGCTCGTTGAGATATTCGACGATGACATAGGAATCGAGGATGACGTCGCCATGGTCGAGGATCAGCACCGGCAGTTTCTTCAGCGGCGAGATCCTGGAGTATTCGTCGTTGGCCGTGCCGGGCGCGACGGTCGCCGGCACCAGCTCGATCTTGTCGATCAGGCCAAGCTCGATCGCCGCGATGCGCACCTTGCGGGCGAACGGGGAGGCGGGAGAGAAGGTGAGTTTCATTGGGGAATTCCTTGCGAAAGCTCTTGCCTCTGTCATGGCCGGGCTTGACCCGGCCATCCATGTCTTTGCCTCCGTTGAAGACCTAAGACGTGGATTCCCGGGTCAAGCCCGGGCATGACGAATTCAGGAACAGCACGTGGGCGCTCACGCCCCGACGATTTCCTGGCGCTGCTCGCCGAGGCCTTCGATGCCGAGCGTCACGACGTCGCCGACATTGAGGTATTGCGGCGGCTTCATGCCGGTGCCGACGCCGGGCGGGGTGCCTGTCGTGACGATGTCGCCGGGCAGCAGCGTCATGAACTGCGAGACGTAGGAGATGCACTTCGCCATCGTGAAGATCATGGTCGAGGTCGTGCCGGTCTGGCGGCGCTGGCCGTTGACGTCGAGCCACATCGACAGCTTCTGCACGTCGGCGATTTCGTCCTTGGTGGCGAGCCACGGGCCGACCGGGCCGAACGTGTCATGCGACTTGCCCTTGGTCCACTGGCCGAGGCGCTCGATCTGGAAGTTGCGCTCGGAGACGTCGTTGCAGATGCAGTAGCCGGCGACGTGGTTCAGCGCGTCGGCCTCCGAGACGTATTTGGCGCGGGTGCCGATGATGGCGGCGATCTCGACTTCCCAGTCGAGCTTGGTCGAACCGCGCGGCTTCTCGACCGGATCGTTGGGACCGGACAGCGCGGTGTTGGCCTTCAGGAAGAAGATCGGCTCGGACGGGATCGGGTTGCCGGTTTCCTTGGCGTGGTCGGAATAGTTCAGGCCGATCGCGACGAATTTGGAGATGCCGGTGACGGGGGCACCGAAGCGCGGCTTGCCGGCGACGGCGGGGAGGGAGGCGGGATCGAGCGCAGCAAGCTTCTTCAGCGATTCCGGCGTGTAGGCATCGCCGGTCAGGTCCTTCAGATGGGCCGAGAGGTCGCGGAGCTGGCCGGATTTGTCGATCAGACCGGGCTTTTCCGCACCCTTTTCGCCATAACGAACAAGCTTCATGTTGATCACTCCCTACGATGTCCTGAGGATTGTTACTGGTATACCTCGACACGCTTCATGGAACAGCGCGCCGGGAAATTCAACCGCTTCACGGCCATGGCATTGCAGCCATCACCTTCCGGCGTGGCCGCCTTGAGCCGTTCCTTCGACCGCCGTTCACGATCGCGGACGGGGCGCCGCCAGCATCCGCGTGAACATCTCTTCCAGCAGCCGGCACGGTGGCTCGGGATTGCGCGTGCCCGCGACGATCGCATCGTCGGCCACGGCGTGCATCCCGTCGAACACGATCAGCGCCGCGCTGCGGGCGTCCGGGAAAGCCCAGACGCCGGCTGTCCTGCCATCCTCCAGCACGGCGACGATCTGGGCGATCACGTCGTCCTTTTCCTGCAACTGGCGCTGATGATGCGGGAAGTCGTGAAACACGACGTCGTGCAGCTCGACATTGGAGAGATAGGTTCCGACGGCGCCGCGCAGCCAGGCCGACAGCCGTCCGCGATGATCGTCCGCGGCGCGCTCGGCGATCGCCGCCGCCACCCGGGCGAGGAAATCCTGCGTGAAGCGCGCGCGCAGGGCGATGATCACGTCCGCCTTGGTCGCGAAGTAATGGTAGAAGGTGCCCTTCGCGACGCCGGCCCGGGCGGCGATGTCGTCGATCGTGGTGGCCTCGATGCCCTTCGCGATGAAGAGGGCCGCCGCAGCCGACATCAGGTCGTCGACCCTGACTTCGGCCGGCTGGGTCCGTCTCCAGCGTTGCGCCGCGCCGCGCGTGGCTGCCGCCTGCCGCTTCCCGATCATACCGTCAGCATCCATCCGCACCTGATAACCGATTCTTGCATCGCATATTTAGAATGACTTTCAAATGACTTAGATACATTGACCAACCGTCAGTCGATAGATATTTCTGCCCCGCCGCCGCCCGCGGTCCGCCTGATCGGCACGGTCAGGCGCCGTCACCATGAGGAAGCTTCCATGAAATTCTTTCGCGAGGCCGAGCCCGGCATCTTCATCGCAACCGGCCGTCTGCAGACCGAGCAGGACGGCTGCGACTGGACCGCGGAATACAGCGAGCTGCTTGCCGCGAATCGTCCGATCGCCGTGATCGTCAACGTCGACGATCAGCCGGAGGTCGCCGCCGGCAAGCCGATGGTGCTGTGGATGAAGGCGCGCAAGGCCCAGCTCGGCCGACTGATCCGGGTCACCGTCTACATCGCTGCTGATGACGAAGAGCGCACCGAGCTCGAGCGCAACCTGCCCGGACGGGCCAAGGCCTTGCCCTATCCGGCCGCGCTCGCCGCCAGCGAGGCGGACGCGCTCTTCCTCGCGCGCGCCAGTTTGATCTAGGAAACGAGGCTGGACAAAACTGCGCTCCCTCTCCCGCTAGTGGGGGAGGGCCGGCGTGGGGGTCTCGCCGCGAGTCACCTAGTGGAGAGAGTCCTCACCCGACGCGCTCTGGCGCGCAAGTGCGCTGCCGAGCGCGTCGACCTAAGAACGAGCTTCGCTCGTCTCGACCACGCAAGCGGGAGAGGTGCAGCGAATCTGTTGCGACACTGATTCAACCGAGAAGCATCACGCTCTACGCCTCCAGGGCGATGAACCTGAAGGCGTCGCCGTCGCGCTTGATGTGGCCGGCATTGAAGTGCCCGCCGATCACCAGCGTCGGCGTGTCGGCAAAGCGCAAGAACAATTCGCGCCGCGTCGCGGCCGATTGCCTCTGGTCGGAGTCCGCGGTCGACGACCAGTCGAGGTGATACATCTGGCAGGGATGATGCGCGACATCGCCGGTGAGCAGTCCTTCCGCGCCGCCGGACCTGATGTGGATGCTCATGTGGCCGGGGCTGTGTCCCGGCGTCGGGATCAGCGTGATCTCCTCGGTCAGGCGATGATCGCTCGGCACCAGCTCGGCCTTGCCGGCATCCGCGATCGGCTTCACCGAGTCGGCGAACACGGCGGCATGCGCGGCGTCGTCGCTGTGGTCGCGCCAGTGCTCATACTCGGTCTTGCCGAACACGTAACGCGCATTGCCGAAGGTCGGCACCCATTTGCCGCCGACGAGTTTCGTGTTCCAGCCGACATGATCGACATGTAGATGCGTGCACAGCACGGTGTCGATGCTGTCGGGGGCAAATCCGGCGGCGGTCAGTTTTTCCAGGAACGGATCGCTGCGGTTGTTCCAGGTCGGCACGTTGCGGCCCTGCTTGTCGTTGCCGAGCCCGGTGTCGACGATGATGCGGTGCTCCGGCGTCTCGACCAGCAGCGAATGGATCGACATTTTCAGCCGGCCATCCTCGTTGGCGAAATGCGGGATCAGCCAGGGCAGGCTCTGGATCTCCTCCCGGCCGGCCAACGGCAGGATGAATCGTGTGCTGCCGACGGTCTCGAGCTCGACGACCTTTGTGACTTTGACTTTGCCGATCGTCCATTGCATGCGGCGTGCCCTTGGTTTTTTGTTTCTCGCCGGACCATGCGGGTTTCCGCACGCCGGCGCAATGGATCAAGTCGGCGCCTCCTGCGTTACCGCTTTCTTTGGACTGAAGGAGTGCGCGAATGCCGGAACTCACAATCTCCCCTGAAAAAGTTGGCTTCTTGATCGAGAAGGCGCGGGAATTCGACGTCAAGGAGGGGCTCGTCGATCCCGACTCCGGCTCGAACGGCGCTGACGACGAGATGATCGACGTGCTGGAGGACGACGGCACGGATCCGGTGGCGCGCGAGATCACCGGCTTCATCGACGCGCTGAGCGAGGACGAGCAGGTCGACCTCGTCGCCCTGATGCGGCTCGGTCGCGGCGACGGCACGATCGAGGAATGGGCCGATCTCCGCCGCGAAGCCGCCCGCGGGCGCACCGGCCGTACCGCGAGCTATCTGCTGGGCGAGCCCATGCTCGGCGATTTCCTCGCCGAAGGACTGGACGAGTTCGGCCTGGGGCCGAGCGACGAGCGCATCACGCCGATCCACTAAGGAGCCGCATTGTTCTCCTGACCTCGCCCCGCAAGCGCAGGGCAATCGCATATGACGTCTGCGGAGAGCATCCGCGGGCTCCCTTCGCCTCTCCCGCTTGCGGGGTCGAGACGAGCGAAGCTCGCTCTTAGGCCGACGCGCGCCCAGCGCGCGGCGAGTGGGGGTTCTCTTCACGATATGACTCGCGGAGAGGGCCCCCACCCCAACCCTCCCCCGCAAGCGGGAGAGGGAGCCAACCGCCGATGCCGTTGCCATTCGAATTCCATATAAGATTGCCCTACCACGTGCGGGGAGAGGGAGAGGATTATCGCGCGCAGTCGACGATCACGGTGCCGATCTTGTCGCCCTTCTCGACGGCGAGATGGGCGTCGGCGGTCTCGGCGAGCGCGAATTGCCCGGCGATGTTGTGCACGCGGGTGCCCGACGCCAGCCATTGGGTGATGTCGGCCTGCGCGGCCGCGAGCAGCGGCGGCGGCAGCGCGAACAGCACCAGCGCGCGCACGGTGATGCATTTCTCCATCAATTCGCGCACCGGCAACGTCGGCGTGCGGTTGCCGTTGGTGGCGTAGACCGCGATCGTCGAGTTCATCGCCATGATCTTCAGCGTGGTCGCGAGATTGCCGCCGAAATCGACGTCGATCACGCGGTCGACGCCGCGGTTCTCGGTGAAGGCCATCACCTTCGAGACGACGTCCTCGGTCCGGTAGTTGACGACGGTGTCGGCGCCGGCGAGCCGCGCCTCGACATCCTTGACCTGCGAGCTGACGGTCGCAATCACGCGCGCGCCGCCCCATTTTGCCAATTGCACGGCGTAGTGACCGACCGCGCCGGCGCCGCCGGTGACCAGCACCGTCTGCCCCGAGACCGGACCGTCCGCGAACAGCGCGCACCACGCCGTCATGCAGGGGATGCCGAGCGTAGCTCCAGCCGCGAACGACACGTCCTGCGGCAACGGCGTCACCAGATAGTCGGCCAGCGTGATGTATTCGGCCGCGGTGCCGAAAGCGCGGCCATTGCGCTGACCGTTGAACAGCCAGACGCGATCACCGACCGCAAAGCGGGTGACGCCTTCGCCGATCTGGTCGATGATCCCGGCGCCGTCGCTGTTCGGGATCACGCGTGGAAATTCCATCGCGCGATAGTTGCCGCTGCGGCGGCCGACATCGGCCGGATTGACGCCGGATGCCTCGAGGCGAACCCGGACTTCACCCGGGCCCGCGTCCGGTGTCGGCATCTCGCCGACGGTAAGCACCGTCGCCGCCGCGCCGGTTCGTTCGTACCAGACGGCCTTCATCTAGCGCCCCTTTCCGAAGTTCGTGAACTCGTCCAGCGACCTCTTGCGCGACCTTCGGAGAGCACGAGGGCGCTAGAAGACCCATGAATCTCGAGTGCCGCTTGACCGATTTGAAGCTCCAATCGGTCTCGCCGCATACAACAGGGGCTTCAAATCGGCGGCACTAAAGCATGATCCGGAACAGTGTGAAGCGGTTTTCCGAAAAGATCATGCGCAAACAAGGAGCTAAAGCGCGATGATGATTCAACCTAATCTCATCGCGCATTAGAGCGTGCCCGGGAAGGCACCGCCATCGAGCAGCAGGTTCTGCCCGGTGATGAAGCCGGCCTTGGCGCCGCACAGGAATGCGCAGGCATAGCCGAATTCGTCGGGATGGCCGAAGCGGCCGGCGGGGTTCAGCTTGGCGCGCTCGGCCAGGACCTGCTCGGCCGAGATGCCGCGCTTCTCGGCCTCGGGCTTCGCGGTGCCGCGCAGGCGGTCGGTCTCGAACGGGCCCGGCAGCAGGCCGTTGATGGTGACGTTGTTGATCACGGTCTTGCGCGACAGGCCGGCGACGAAGCCGGTGAGGCCGGCGCGGGCGCCGTTGGACAGGCCGAGGATCTCGATCGGCGCCTTCACCGCCGCCGAAGTGATGTTGACGATGCGGCCGAACTTGCGCGCCATCATGCCGTCGACAGTGGCCTTGATCAGCTCGATCGGCGTCAGCATGTTGGCGTCGATCGCCTTGATCCAGTCGTCGCGGGTCCAGTTGCGAAAATCGCCCGGCGGCGGGCCGCCGGCATTGTTGATCAGGATGTCCGGCTCGGGGCAGGCCTTGAGCACGGCTTCGCGCCCGGCCGGGGTCGTGATGTCGCCGACGATTTCGGTGACGGTGACGCCGGGGTGGGCTTTGCGGATTTCGTCGGCGGTCTGCTTCAGCGCCTCGGCGCCGCGCGCCGTCAGGGTGACGTGCACCCCCTCATTGGCGAGCGCGATCGCGCAGGCGCGGCCCAGTCCCTTGCTCGATGCGCAGACGATGGCACGGCGGCCTTTGATTCCAAGATCCACGGTTCACTCCCTGTGATGTCGGGTAGGTTTGTAAAGGTTTGATGGCACCAGTCTAGCGGAGCTCGGCGGCGCCGATAAGGGACGTGCAATGCATAAGTGCATGCCGGGCAGGAACAGGCGGGTGAGCACGTTGGAGCCGGGCAGGAGGCTAAAGCATGATCCGGAAAAGTGCGAAGCGGTTTTCCCTCGCGACAAACGCGGGACGCGTTTGCGCGGAGATCGTGCTCAAACTAAGAGCTAAAGCGCGATGACGATTCAACCTAATCACATCGCGCTTTAAATGCGTTGCTCGCGCCGCAGCCGCTCGATCGCCATGGCGGCTTCGGGCGGCAGCGAGCGGAATCCGGCCTGTCCGGCCGCGGAGAACAGCGGCCGCAATTGCGATCCATTGAGGAACTGCGGCTGCCTGGCGAGCGGCACCAGCTGATCGAACACCAGCACCAGCGTGGTCACGACGAGACCGACCCTGATGGCGCCGAGCAGCGCGCCGCCGAGGCGGTCGCCGATCCCGATCTCCGAGCCGATGGTGTCGTCGAGCATCGTCCGCGCCATCTTTCCGAGGATGACGCCGATCAGGAGGAAGAGGCCGAACAGCAGCACGCCATTGGGCGGAAACGGCGACGACGGCAGCGTCGCGATGTGGGGCCCGATCATCGCCAGCGTGGCGACCGCGAGCGGCATGGCGATGAGATAGGCCAGGATGATGACCGCGCTGCGCAAAAGGCCGGTCGTGAAGCCGGTCACCACCGCGAACACCAACCCGAGGATGACGGCAAGGTCGAAGAGGTTCATGGATGAGGAATTTCCTGCCCGGATCTCCCGCGATCCTCTGGTTGATCAAACCTGCTTACATCAGGGACAATTGTAGCTATCAATCGTCCGCTTCAATCCGGGAACCTGTCGATGTCCGACCTATTCGATGTCAGTAAAGAAATCATCCTCATCACCGGCGCCTCGCAGGGGCTCGGGCGGCAATTCGCCCGCGTGCTGGCGGCGCATGGCGCCGCGGTGGTGTTGGCCGCGCGCCAGACCGCGAAGCTGAAAAGCCTCGAGCAGGAGATCAAGGCCAAGGGCGGCCGCGCCGCTGCGGTGCAGATGGACGTCGCGGATATCTCCGGCATTGCGAACGCGCTCGACGCCGCCGAAGCCGCGTTCGGTCCAATCACGGTCCTGATCAACAATGCCGGCATCGCGATCGAGAAACTGTCGACCGAGCAGACCGAGGCGGATTGGGACGCCGTGATTGGCGCGAATCTGAAGGGCGCCTACTTCCTCGCGACCGAACTTGCGCGGCGCATGATGGCGCGCAAGCAGCCGGGCAACATCATCAACGTCGCATCCGTGCTCGGACAGGGCGTGCTCAAGGCGGTGTCGCCCTATGCGATCTCCAAAGCCGGCATGATCCAGGGCACCAAGGCGATGGCGCTGGAGCTCGCCGGCAACAACATCCGCGTCAACGCGCTGGCGCCGGGCTATATCGATACCGAGATGAACCATGATTTCTGGTCGACGCCGGCGGGCGAGCGATTGGCAAAACGGATTCCACAGCGCCGGGTCGGCGCCGAGTCCGATCTCGACGGTGCGATCATGCTGCTCGCGTCCAACGCCTCGCGCTACATGACCGGGACGGTGGTGACCGTGGATGGCGGCTTCTTGCTGAACTAGCTTCGTAGCGAAACAAGACCTCATCCTGAGAGGATGTGAGGCTATGTCAGCATGCGCGGGCGATGGACATCGCGTGGTGTGACGCCTTGAATCGGGAACCATCCTCATCGTCGTCCCTGCGAAAGCAGGGGCCCATAACCACAATTGCCAGTTGTTGGGCGATGCTGGAACGACGAGTCCCTTCAACAAGGTCCGCCGCGGCGTATGGGTCCCTGCTTTCGCAGGAACGACGGGTTGGAGAAGCCGCAGACACCCATCACGGTTTCTGGATAATAGAAGAATGCCGCTGATTTGCCCGACGAGTCAAGTCGCCGTGTCGAACGCCGGCAGCCCCCGACTCCTTTGCATGGGGTTGTTTTCGATATTTTGGCGGTGCGGCCCTGACGGCAGGTTATCGCATCCGATCCGCTGCCCTTCGTTGCAGTGCAAAAGCCGGTCTCGTTTCGATTTGACTGGCAACCGCACCCGCCCAATCGGGCGGTTGTCACATCTGTGACTGCTCGGCCGTATAACCGTAGTGCACTTGTTCCGCGAGTTGGATTAGGCTCGCGGCCCACAGGGTATTTGGCCAGACCGGAGGAATTTCATGGATACGATGCTGCTTCCGTTCTCGCCACGCTTCATCGTGCTGACGATCTGCGCCGTCGTGACCGCACTGCTGCTGCTGGTTGGAATTTTTGATCACAAGGTCTTCAAGATCGTCCTGATCCCGCTGATCATCTTCGGCGCGCTGACATTGCTCGGCATCCGCGACCTCACCCAGAAAAACCACGCGGTGCTGCGCAACTACCCGATCTCGGCGCATGTCCGCTTCCTGCTCGAGGAGATCCGCCCCGAGATGCGGCAGTATTTCTTCGAGAGCGAGAAGGACGGCATGCCGTTCTCCCGCGACACCCGCGCGGTGGTCTACCAGCGCGCCAAGATGGTGCTCGACAAGCGGCCATTCGGCACCCAGGAGGACGTCTATCGCGAGGGCTATGAGTGGATGCACCACTCGGTGGCGCCGAAGCCGCGTGCCGACCAGAAATTCCGCATCACCATCGGCGGCCCCGACTGCACCAGGCCGTATTCGGCATCGGTCTTCAACATATCCGCCATGAGCTTTGGCGCGCTGAGCCCTAATGCGGTGCGGGCGCTCAATGCCGGCGCCAAGAAGGGCGGCTTCGCCCACGACACCGGCGAGGGCGGCGTCAGCCCGTATCATCGTGAGATGGGCGGCGACATCATCTGGGAGATCGGCTCCGGCTATTTCGGCTGCCGCAACCGTGACGGCACCTTCAATCCGGATCTCTTCGCGAGCGTCGCGGGCGAAGACCAGATCAAGATGGTCGAGCTCAAGATCAGCCAGGGTGCCAAGCCCGGGCATGGCGGCGTGCTGCCGGCGGCGAAGGTTTCCGAGGAGATCTCCAAGATCCGGGGCGTGCCGATGGGCGAGGACTGCATCTCGCCGGCCTACCACAAGGCGTTCTCGACGCCGCTGCAGATGATGGAATTCGTCGCGCAGATGCGCAAACTGTCCGGCGGCAAGCCGGCCGGCTTCAAGATGTGCATCGGCCATCCCTGGGAATTCCTGGCGATCTGCAAGGCGATGCACGAGAGCGGGCTCTATCCCGACTTCATCGTGGTCGACGGCAATGAGGGCGGCACCGGCGCCGCGCCGCTCGAGTTCATGGACCATCTCGGCATGCCGATGCGCGAGGGCGTCAATTTCGTCCACAATGCGCTGATCGGCATCGGTGCGCGCGATCGCATCAAGATCGGCGCCTCCGGCAAGGTCGCGACCGCCTTCGATATGGCGCGCGCGATGGCAATCGGAGCCGACTGGTGCAATTCGGCCCGCGGCTTCATGTTCGCGCTCGGCTGCATCCAGTCCCTGAGCTGCCACACCGATCGCTGCCCGACCGGCGTGACCTCGCAGGACCCGATCCGCAACCGCGCGCTCTATGTGCCGGACAAGATCGAGCGCGTGTACAACTACCACCACTCGACCCTGCACGCGCTGACCGAGCTGCTCGCCGCCGCCGGCCTCGAGCACACCAAGGAGCTGCGCCCCATCCACTTCTCGCAGCGAAGGTCGACCACCGAGGTCGCTTCCTTCGCCGAGCTCTATCCGACGCTGCGCACCGGCGAGCTGCTCGAAGGCACCCAGGACCGCCGCTTCCGCGACGCCTGGGCGATGGCGCGCGCGGATTCGTTCCAGCCGGCGGGGTAGGGGCTACGCTCGCTACGTACCAGCGGACGCGCCGAACCATTTGGTCAGCGCCTCGGTCAGTCCCGCGTGCGTTCCCTCGCCGACCCACGCCACATAGCCGTCGGGCCGCACCAGCACCACGGTCGGCGCCGGAACGGCTCCGAGCGCAGGAAGCTCCCATGCGCCGCGATACGCGGCATCGACCAGCTGAACCCGGTCGGTCCACCCCGCGATGGCGATGCTGCCGGGCGCGCCGAAATTCAGCAGCACCGGCCGCGCGCGGTGCAGCAGCGCGAAGACTGGCATCGGGCCGTCGGCGGTGACCAGATCAAGATCGGGCATGCCGCGTCCGAGCAGCGGGTGGCCCTTGCCAAGATCGTAGTGAAGGTCGAGGCCCGATATCATCGCGGCGAAGCATCTGCGCGGCTCGTCCATGCGCAGCAGGTCGGAGACGATCTCGTTCAGCGCCTGGGTGCGTGGATCGGTGCGGTTGAGCGCGACATGCGCCATGGTGTTGCGCAGCACGCGGGCCGCCACCGGATGCCGTTCGGCCTCGTAAGTGTCGAGCAGGTCGTCGGGCGCGATCCGCTTGATTACCTGGGCAAGCTTCCAGCCCAGATTCACCGCGTCCTGCACGCCGATATTGAGACCTTGGCCGCCCATCGGCGGATGCACATGGGCGGCGTCGCCGGCCAGCAGCACGCGCCCTTTGCGGTAGGTCACGGCCTGCCGGGTCATGTCGGTGAAGCGCGAGATCCAGACCGGACTGTGGATACCGAAATCGCTGCCGTACGCGGCGACCAGCGCCTCGCCGACGTCGCGCAAGGTCGGCTCCCGGTCGGTGCCGAGTTGCCGCTCGGTCAGTACCAGCCGCACCCGCCCGCCATCTTCCGCCTTGCCGATCGCCGAGGTGCCGGTGTCGTGCTGGCGAAAGCCCCATTCCGGCTCGCCGGCCATCTCGGCCTCGGCGATCAGCCAGCTCGTGGTCGGATCCCACCCGGCGAATTCGATGCCGGCCGCTTTGCGGACGAGACTGCGGCCGCCGTCGCAGCCGACGAGATATTGCGCCCGGAGCAATTGGCCATCCGACAGTTCGACGTCGACGCCGGCCTCGTCCTGCGCGAAGCCGGTCACCTCGCGCGCGCGATAGGACTGCACCGCCAGTTCGCCGACCCATTCGCCGAGCAGGCGCTCGATATGGTTCTGCCGGAGCCCCAGCGTGAAATTGCGCCGAGTCGGAAAATCGGTGATATCCAGTGGCATCAGATGCGAATGGAACAGCACCGCCGGATGGCGCGTTCCCAGCGCGACGAAGCGGTCGCCGATGCCGCGCTGATCGAGCACCTCGATGGTGCGCGCGTGCAGGCCGCCGGCCCGCGCGCCGATCAGGTCCTCCCTCGCGCGCCGCTCGACAATCGCAACATCTATTCCCGCCAGCGCCAACTCGCCCGCCAGCATCAGCCCGGTCGGACCTCCGCCGGCAATCACCACAGCATGTTCCCGCATCCCGCACTCCTCCGTTCGATTGGGGCGCGCGTTGTACGGGATGATCCCGGGCTTGCCGCAAGCCCGGGGGGTCTACATATATTTGAGTGGGGAGAGGGCGCGCCTCAGAACTCGCCGTGGACGCGGCCGGTGAAGATGTGCACCGGGCCGCGGTCGGCGTTGTAGGCGGGGTTGGTGATGAACTGATAGTCCGCGGTCAGCGTCAGGTTCTTGTTCACCTGATAGGCGTAGTAGGTCTCGAAGATCCGCTCCGGGCTGTAGTTCAGCGCGCCGTCGCCGATCAGCAGACCGAGGCCGCCGGCGGCTAGGTAGTCGCGATGCGCTGATGACAGCCCGTTGATCGCGCCGCCGATGCCGATCGTGTCGTTCGCCCGTCCCCACCTGCTGCCCTTGATCGACAGGCCGCCCGAGACGCTGCGGTCGACATCGGTGAACGACAGGATCTCGGTCCGGCCATCGTTCCAGCTGAGGCGGCCGAACAGACCGACATCGGTTGCGATCTGCTGCTCGCCGTTCAGATAGAAGCCGTATTTCAGATTGTCCTTGCGGATGCCGGCCATCACGTCGTTGATGTCGAGCGCCGGATTGGCGTCCTCGATCGCGAGCGCCTGGGCGTATTTGCCGGTGTTGCCGCGGTTGCCGAACACGCCGACGCGGAGCTTGCCGGGCTGGTCGAAGATCGAATAGCGGCCCTCGAACTCGACCACCGCGCCGCCGGTGTTGAACACCAATACGTCGCTGTTCGGTGCGTTCGGCACCTGGAACACGCCGGCGCGCACCGCCCAATCCTTGCGGTTGAGTTCGACCACCGCGCCGCGGGTGTAACCGGGGAGGTCGGCCGGGAAGTCGTAGGCCGCGGACGCCCACATCGCCCAATTCATGAAATCGGCGCGCGGGTCCTTGGCGTAGGAATTGCCGTCGAAGAAATCGCCGACCGCAAAGCGCCCGACCACGAGCGTGAGGCGGTCGATGTCGCGCTTGCCCGCGATCTGGTTCGGGCCGTCGGCGACGTCTTCCTGCTCGCCGCCAAAGCCGAAGGTCTGCTTGAAGTAGTAGCGCTGCGGCCGGATTTTCGGGAACGGCGCGCCGGCCTTCTGGGCTTCGCCGTTCGAGAAGCCGGCGAGGCCGAGCGTGCCGTTGAGGCCAAAGCCCTGCGCGGTTTCCGGGTTGAAGTAGAACTCGCCGCCTTCCCAGAGCCGCACGCCGAGAAACGCCGTCGTGGTCCAGGTCTGCTGCAACTGCCCGGCGCCGGGAAGGCTGTTGGTGCCGGCATAGGGCGAACGGAACGACGCATAGGTCTGCGGCAGCAGCGTCGTCTGGCCGTGCACGCTCCAGTCGCTCGATTCAGGCAGCGCGGTGGGCGTCGGCGTCGCCGACCATGGCGAGTCGCCGAGCTGATAGTTGAGGCCGAATTTCAGCAAATGAATGCGCGGGTCGATGCTGACGCCGGGCATGCCGAAGTCATTGAGGCCGAGCGTGCGGCGCGACAGGTCGACATAGTCGTATTCGACCTTGGCGGTCCAATTGCCGCTCACCGCGAATTCGGCGCCGGCGCCGACGGTCCAGCCGGTGTGGTACTGGCCGGGTTCCGAGATCACCTCGCCCGCGGCGTCGTTGACCCGAACCTGGCTGTGGCCCCAGGCGAAACCGCCGGTCACGTAAGGCATCCAGGTGCCGAAAGAGTAGCCGGCGCGGCCGCGTAACGTGCCGACATAATCGATCGACGAATTGAAGGGGCCGAGCACCCGCCGCGGCAGGTCGGTCGGACCGGTGAAGGTCGCGTCCGCCTCGACGCCGAGCACGAAGCGGTTGGCGAATTCCTTGTTGTATCCGACCTGGAAGCCGCCGATCCCGCCGGTGATGGTGGGCGGAAAGAACACGCCCTGTTCCAGGATCGGGTTGGTGCCGGGACCCAGCGTGCCGTCGCCATAGCCGACATGGGCCCCGACATAGAACCCGGTCCAGCTGTAGACCGCCCTGGCGGCGGGGGATTTGAGGGCCAGATCGGCCGCGGTCGCCGGCGCGCCGAAGGTTGCCGCACCGAGCGCTGCGCCGGCGGCGATCTGGACCCGGAAGAGGCGGACGCAGGTCATGACGCGGCTTTCCGCGAGCAAGTGGCGGTTTCGCCCGGCATCACTGCAGATTTGGCGGCCGCTTGCCACCCGAGATTTGAAATCATCGCCCGCCGTCCCCGGTCCGATCTGTGTCGTCCCATCCAAAGCCAAATCAGCACCTAGCATCCCCCGCTGCTTATTGCAAATAACTCGCAATAGCAACTGAGGCGTACCCAATACCGCTCCGATTTGCACGCCACCGTGACAGTCACGTAACAGCGCGAGGCCGCAGACCGCATCGGCTGCGATCGACCACGCGTCTACGGCAAATCGGTCGAGACCCGACCGTTCAATCGACGCCGCCATTGTCCTCGTCCTTTGTGTTGATGAATGCTGGCTGCGATGCCCTGCCGAGCACGACTCGCGCGCCGGCCCGTTCAACGCATCGCGCCATCGACAGCGCCGTCCGCAGTCCGGCACCCGAGATCACACGACTCTGATGGAGCGCGGCCGCGCCGCGCAGGATGGCGCTCGCCAACCTGAACAGCATGACCGCGCTCCTTCGCTGGCCGCGACTGAGCGCAGTCACGCCCCCACCGTGGCGAGCTGGACGATCCGCAGCAGCACGAGGCCGGCGGCGACGACGAGATAGCCGCGCAGCACGATCATCCAGATCCGGCTCAGCGGGCTGAGCCGCGCCGGCGGCAGCCGGTCGAGCGGCGGCATCCGCCAGCTGTCGCGGTCGATCAAACAAGGCTCTCGCGGGGGCTTGCGCTTGAAGCGGAAGGACGCGTTTCCGCGCGACGACATCTCGTACAACTTGACGGCTGCGGTGACCGCCAGTGCCAGCAGGCTGCCGCCGACGAGGATGCCGATGATCCAAGCCTCGCCGAGATCGGGGAACAGCACCGCGGCGGTCAGGATCACCGACAGCATCACCAGTCCCGCGACCACCGCGCCGGTGAACAGGTTGAGTTTGGTCGAATTGACCCAGGGTCCGAGGATGTGGCGGTCGTTGCACAGCAGCAGCAGGAACACGGTCGCGCTCGGCAGCAGCACGCCGGCCAGCGTCTGCACCGCATTGGTGAGCAGCCCGAGCGGCGTGCCCGGCGTCAGCACCAGCACTGCCGCGAGTACGATCAGGCCGCAATAGACGCTGTAGAAGCCTTTCGCATCCCACGGCTTGCGGTGCAGCGAATGCTTGACCGCGAACACGTCGCCGAGCGCATACGCCGTTGCCAGCGAAACCGCTGCCGCGCCAATGATGCAGGCATCGAGCAACGCGAGGGCGAACAGGGTGGCCGGCAGCCGTCCGGCATATGCCTCGAGCCCGACCGCGGTCCCCAGTGCGTCGGTGTAATTGCCGAATTCGGGCTTTCCTGCGAACACTGCCGCACAGAACGAGATCATCGCCACGGCGCCGACCACGACCAGCATGATGCCGATGCACAGGTCCATCCGCTCATAACGGATGAAGCGCGGCGTGATCCGCTTGTCGACGATGTAGCTCTGCTGGAAGAACAATTGCCACGGCGCCACCGTGGTGCCGACGATGGCGACGATCAGCAGCATCACCTCGCTGAGCTTGGCGTCTTGCGGCATCTTCGGCACGAAGAAGTCGGCTGCGATCTGCCCGACCGGCGGATGCACCATCAGGATCACGGGCACCAGCAGCAGGCTGCCGGCCACCAGCACGATGCCGAAGCGTTCGAAGCGGCGGAAGTCGCCGGTCGAGACCGCCAGCATCACGATTGCAGCCGAGGCCAATACGCCCCAGAACTGCGAGACGCCGAGGAAATGAAGCGCAAACGTGATGCCGATGAACTCGGTGACGATGGTCAGCGCGTTCAATACCAGGAGGTCGATGACGCTGAAGGCACCCCAGAACTTGCCGAAGCGCTCGAAGATCAGCCGCGCATGGCCGACCCCGGCGACCGCGCCGAGCCGCACCACCATCTCCTGGTTGACGTAGAGCACCGGGATCAGCAGCAGCAGCGTCCACAGCAGCGTGGTGCCGTAGTTCTGTCCGGCCTGAGTATAGGTGCCGAACGCGCCGGCGTCGTTGTCGCCGATCATCACGATCAGGCCGGGGCCGACGATCGCCAGCAGCGTCTTCAGCCGGGCCGCCAAGGTCGCGCGCGGCGCGGCGTCGTCGCGCGCGATACTGCCGAGCGCGCCGTGGATGTCGCCGGCATGCGCGCTATCGAGAATGGCGGTTTGTGTAGTCTTGCTTTCGGTCATTTCGCGTCTCCTCGCCGCCCTCAGGCACGGCGGGAGGGACGCAGGCGTCGTCAGACGCGCACGTCTCCGCTGCCGTGAGCAGCGGCATTTCCAGATGTCATGCGGTTCAATGGTCCCGCTGCTGCGCCGCGATGGCGCGCAACGGGGCAACTAGGTCCTTCGTCCATGTCGGCCTCCTAAACCAAGACGACTACTTCTGACCGAGCAGCGGGCGCCGCTTCACCTCGCCCCGCGTGCGGGGAGAGGTCGGATCGCATCGTCCGATGCGATCCGGGTGAGGGGGGCCTCCGCGATCACGGCTATCACCGTGTATGCGGAGACGGCCCCTCACTCCAACCTTCTCCCCGTAAGAACGGGGAGAGGGAGCGGCAGCACCGTCGTTATCAAGCCCACCCTCATCGTCGGCCTAGGCGCACAGCGGCGGCTTTGCCGCGGCGTGGCGCGTGGCTGTTGCGCGCGGGCCGAAACGCCGGCCCCCGCGTCGCTGCTGATCGAGATCACCGCTGGTGTCTTCCGCAATCCAACGGCATTCCAGCCGGCCGTCGATCAGGATCCAATGACAGGCCGGGGTTGGACGGCGGCGGCGGCCCGCCAGGCGGCGAAAGCCCGGCAGGTTGTCATTGCAATGAATGACGGCCGGCGGCGGCATGCGCCGCGGCTCGCCAACGCGCCGCGGGCCTGCTTGCCGGAATTTTGCGAGCTTTTCGAACATCGCTCACCTCCACTTCCGCTGGTCGCGGCAGGCCGGTGAGGAGCAGTGGTCAGCTTGGGCGCGACCACCCGTCCACGCAGGCGAGATCTGCGCGATCAGTCTTGCTGTGTTGCGGCGTCACCAGTCCCGGCATCGCCGGTCTACTGTCGCCTGAGTTGCTACTGCCCATGTGCCTTCTGTGCTGGCTCGTGGATCGACTTGTCTCCGGAGATAGAACCCCCGGGGCGGAACGAACGTTCCGATCATCGGGCACTACGCCCGCGACAATGGCCTGTCAAGCCGATTCCGCTATCCTCCGGGGAGGATCATGATTATCCTCCCGGGAGGATAGGAGAGCCAGATGTCCGACGACCATCCGCACGCTGCGATCGCCCGGCGCCTGAAGCGCGCCAATGGCCATCTCGACACCATCGTCGAGATGATCGAGCAGGGCCGGCCCTGTGCGCAGATCGCGCAGCAATTGCAGGCGGTGGAGAGCGCGATCGAGAGCGCCAAGAAGGCGCTGATCCACGATCACATCGGCCACAGCCTGGAGGAGACGCTGAAGGCAGCGGGGCCGAAAGGGCGAGCCGTGCTGCGCGATTTCAGGCTGGTCGCGAAGTATCTGTGATTGCCGCGTTCAAGAATTGACCCGCCCGGGGGGATTCACCGGACGGGTCGGTTGCGACACGGGGTGGATGAGGACCCATGCCGAACACAGGATCCGCAACCTTAGGAATTGTGTCGATCAGTAGTAGCAGCTGCGCACGCGGCCGATGTAATTGCCATAGGCGTCGAACTGGCGCACCCAGCCGCAGCGCCGATAGCCGCCGCCGTAGTAATAGCCGTCGCTGGCCGCGATCGCGCTGCCGACAACGGCGGCGCCGACAAGGCCTGCGCCAACGCCCCAGCCCCAGCCATAGGGCTTCGCTTCAGCCTGCGACGTCGTGGACGCGATGGTGCCGGTCACGGCGAGCGCGGTGAGGGCGAGAGCGGCGAACTTGGTCTTGATCGACATGGAATACTCCATCCTGTGTGGGGCGGCGCCGGTGCGGTCCGCATGCCCGTTGGACGGAGGCTGTGCGGTTCCGGTTCGAAGATCGGGGCGGAAATATGGTTTCGCGAATTGTTTCGTCGCGTCTGCCCGGACGAAGCCATTCTAGTCCTGACGCGTTTTCTTCACGCCAACCGGTACCCGCTTTGCTCGAAAATGCTGTCGGTCAGTGGCCGCGAAACACGCTGGGATCGAACCGGTCGACGTCGGCAAGCAGCTCGCAGAACGCGCGCGCGCCGTGCTCGATCAGCTTCTCGCCCTTCTCGGCCGAGGCCTTGGTCGCATCGCCGATCGCGCCGCTCGGATTGAGGTCCTGCGCCTGCCAGGCGAACGGCGCCGGCCGCTGCGTCGACAGAAAGCGATGATCCTTCTCGATCTGCACGCTCGCCGGCTTGAAGTCCGCGACCGCTTCCTTGCGCACGGCTTGCGGATATTTCGCCAGCATGATCGACGTCTCGACCGCGCCGCCATGGATGCCGTGGCGCAATTCGCCGGCGTCGAACAGCCCGTCCGGCGCGCCGAAGCGCGACCAGCTCGTGGTCACCACCAGCATCTGATGGCGCGCGCGCAGATCCTGCGCCACCAGCTGCATCGCGGCGGAATTGCCGCCATGGCTGGTCACGATCACGAGCTTCCTGACGCCCGCGCGCACCACGCTCTCGCCGAGCGCCATCCAGCTCTTCAGCGCCACGTTGGTCGGCAAGGTCAAGGTACCCGGAAAATCGATGTGCTCGGTTGAGACGCCGACCGGCTGCAACGGCAGGAACGTGACGGGAGTGGCCGCCGGCAGCAACTCTCGCACCCGCGAAAGATAGGCCTCGCCGATCATGACGTCGGTTCCGAGCGGCAGATGCGGCCCGTGCTGCTCGGTCGCGGCCAGCGGCAGCACCGCGATCCAGCGCGCGGCCGCATCCCTGGCGATATCGGGCCAGTGGATGGCGGTCCAGTCGCGGGGCGGAAGCTGAGAAGTCATCAAGCCGGTCGTTTCAATACAAGCGTTTCACGGGATGGATTTGCAGGCTAGTTTGTTTAACATCATAACGGGTTCGCGTCTCCGGGCGCGGTCCGCGTCTTCCCGCCTTCCATCATGGGCCATAATGATCGACGGAGTCCAACCATGATCCCGGCCTTTTTGCTGCGAGCGTTAACCACAAGCCTTTTGACCGCCGCGCTTTGCGTCGCCGCGGCGCTTGCCCCGGCGCGGGCGCAGACCTCCGACAAGACCTTGGACAAGGTCTCGTTCGGCACCAATTGGGTCGCCGAGGGCGAGCATGGCGGCTTCTTCCAGGCGCTCGCCGACGGCACCTACAAGAAATACGGCCTCGACGTCACCATCGTGCCCGGCGGTCCCAACGAGAACAACCGCATGCTGCTGATCGCGGGCAAGCTCGACTTCTTCATGAGCGCGAACTCGCTGCAGACCTTCGACGCCGTCACCAACAACGTGCCGCTGGTCGCCGTCGCCGCCATGTTCCAGAAGGATCCGCAGGTCTTCCTGACCCATCCCGAAGTCAAGGCCACAAAGATCGAGGACCTGAAGCCGCTCACGCTTTTGATCTCGAAGGAGGGCATTACCAGCTACTTCCAGTGGCTGAAGTCCGAATACGGTTTCGACGAGAACAAGGTGAAGCCCTACACCTTCAACCCGCAGCCCTTCATCGTGAACAAGCAGACCGCGATGCAGGGCTACGTCACCTCGGAGCCCTTCGCGGTCGAGAAGGCCGCCGGCTTCAAGCCGAACGTGCTGCTGCTCGCCGATTACGGCTTCAACTCCTACTCGACACTGATCGAGACCCGCCGCGACCTGGTCGACAAGAAGCCTGACCTGGTGCAGCGCTTCGTCGATGCCTCGATCGTCGGCTGGTACCACTATGTCTACGGCGACAACTCGGCCGGCAATGCGATGATCAAGAAGCTCAATCCCGATATGAACGACGAGTTGCTCGCCTATTGCGTCGCCAAGATGCGCGAGCACGGCATCGTCGATTCCGGCGATTCCATCAAGAACGGGATCGGCGCCATGACCGATGAGCGGATGGCGAGCTTCTTCGACAAGATGGTGCGGGCCGGCGTGGTCAAGAGCGCCATCGACTATCGCCAGGGCTACACGCTGCGCTTCGTCAACAAGGCGGTCGGCGCCGAGCTCAGGCCGAAGAACTGACCATGATCCGATCTGTTGCAGCATCGGCAGTCGACCTCTCCGCTCGAAGGAGAGAGCAATCGCGCATGGTGTCCGCGGAGTTTGTCCACCGGCTTCCTTCGCCTATCCCGCTTGCGGGGGAGGCCGGCGCGCGCCGACCGCCGCTGCCTCTCGAATCTCTGATGCGCTCGTCACATTGTTCGCCGCGTGGAGAGATGTCTTTCGCGGCTCGGCTGCGCTCACCATTCTCCCGCCACCGATGGTAGAGAGCGTCGTGCTGGAAACCGACGCCGTCGACCTCGCCGTGCGTCTGCGCGGCGTCAGCAAGACCTATGACAGCGGCGTGAGGGCGCTCGGGCCGCTCGACCTCGATGTGAGGCGCGGCGAGTTCGTCTCGCTGCTCGGGCCCTCAGGTTGCGGCAAGTCCACCGCGCTGCGGCTCATTGCAGGTCTCGCCGCGCCAAGCGCCGGCACTGTCGAGATCTCGCATCATGGCGCGGAGCAGCGCGGTAGCCACCGCATCGGCTTCGTATTCCAGGAGCCGACCCTGATGCCGTGGGCCACGGTGCGCGACAATGTCCGCCTGCCGCTGAAGCTTGCGCGGCTACCTGCGACCAGCGCCGATGCGCGCATCGATGCGGCGCTGGATCAGGTCGGGCTAGCGGAGTTCGCGAGGGCCTATCCGCGCGAATTGTCCGGCGGCATGAAGATGCGGGTGTCGCTGGCGCGCGCGCTGGTGACCGATCCGGATGTCCTTCTGATGGACGAGCCGTTTGCGGCGCTCGACGAGATCACGCGCTTTCGCCTCAACAACGACCTGCTGTCGCTCTGGCGCGGCCTGCACAAGACTGTCATCTTCGTGACGCACTCGGTGTTCGAGTCGGTCTATCTGTCGCAGCGCGTGATCGTGATGACGGCCCGCCCGGGCCGGATCGGCGCCGAGTTTCGCATCACCTCGCCGGAACCGCGCGGCGAGGAGTTCCGCACCTCGGCCGAATATGCCGCGTTCTGCCGCGAGGTCTCCAGCGCGCTGGCGCCATCCTATGCAGGGCAGGCGGGCGCATGAAATCTCCGCAGGACCTCGTCCGTTTTCTGCTGCCGCTTGCGGTGTTCGCCGCTGGCCTCGTGCTCTGGGAAGCCATCGTCCGCGGCTATGGCATCCAACCTTACGTGCTGCCGAGCCCGCTGTTGGTGCTGAAGACACTGGTTGCGGACTGGCCGGTGCTGTCGCAATCGCTCGGCGTCACGCTCCTGACCACGCTCGAAGGCTTCGTTGCGGCCGCAATCGGCGGCATCGTGCTGGCGCTGTTGTTCAACCAGTCGAAATGGCTGGAATATTCGCTGTTCCCCTATGCTGTGGTGCTGCAGGTCACGCCCGTCATCGCGATCGCGCCGCTGCTCCTGATCTATCTGCAGCAGCAGACCGCGGTGATCGTCTGCGCCTGGATCGTGGCGTTCTTTCCGGTGCTGTCGAACACGACGCTCGGCCTCAACTCGGTCGATCGCAACCTCGCCGGATTGTTTCAACTTTATGGCGCCTCACAGCTGCAGACGCTGCTGTTCCTGAAGCTGCCCGCGGCGCTGCCCTATATCCTCGGCGGCCTGCGCATCGCCGGCGGGCTGTCGCTAATCGGCGCCGTGGTCGCGGAGATCGCGGCGGGCAGCGCCGGTGCCGGTTCGGGCCTCGCCTTCCGGATCGCTGAATCAGGCTACCGGCTGAATATTCCCCGCATGTTCGCAGCACTTCTGCTGCTATCGCTGGCCGGGATTGTCATCTATGGGTTGCTGGCGCTAGTTTCGCACCTGTTATTGCGGCGTTGGCATGAAAGCGCGTTAGGAAAGGACAGTTGATGGCCCCGATTTCTTCCGAAAAGATCGATCTGTTGATCTATGGACCGATCCGGCCAATCCTCGAAAACGGCTTTCCCGATCAATACGTGCTGCACCGCGCCGAGAGCCGCGGCGACCTCGAGCGGCTGACGCCCGATACGATGGCCAAGATCCGCGGTATCGCCGTCACCTATCACACGATGGCGACCGACAAGACCGCGCTGGCGATGTTTCCCAAGCTGGAAATCGTCGGCAGCTTCGGCGTCGGCTACGACCACGTCGATTCCGCCTATGCGCGCGATCACAATATCGTGGTCACCAACACGCCCGACGTGCTGACCGAGGAGGTCGCCGACGTCGCGATGGGCTTGTTGATCGCGACGTTGCGCGAATTCGTCAAGGCCGACCGCTATGTGCGCTCCGGGCTGTGGCAGACCCAGAATTATCCGCTCAGCGTCGGCTCGCTGCGCGACCGCAAGATCGGCATCGTCGGCATGGGCCGGATCGGCCAGGCGATCGGACGCCGGCTCGACGCCTCGCGGGTCCCGGTGTCCTATCACTCGCGCAATCCGTCGAAGGACGTCTCCTACAAGCACTATCCCGATCTGATCGAGATGGCGAAGGCGGTCGACACCTTGATCGTCATCGTGCCGGGCGGCGCCTCGACGGCGAAGATGATCAATGCCGACGTGCTGAAGGCGCTCGGTCCGCGCGGCGTGCTGATCAATGTCGCGCGCGGCTCGGTGGTCGACGAGCCGGCGCTGGTCGCGGCACTGAAGTCCGGCACCATCCTGGCCGCCGGTCTCGACGTGTTCGCGGCCGAGCCGAACGTGCCGGACGAATTGAAGGCGATGCAGAACGTCGTGCTGCTGCCGCATATCGGCTCGGCCTCGGTGGTCACGCGCAACGCGATGGACCAGCTCGTGGTCGACAACATCAAGAACTGGTTCGCCGGCAAGCCGCCGCTGACGCCGGTTGCCGAAACGCCCGTCAAGGATCGCTGATGTCGTTGTCCCGCTTCGATGCCGTGCTGTGTCTGCTGCTGGCCGCGTGCGGTCCGGCGGCGGCGCAGGACGTCACGACGTTGAAGAGGGACATGATCGGGCAGTGGGAGCTCGCCACCACCGAGCGCAGCAAGACCTGCGTCGTGACGCTGAAGGGCGATACGGCGCCGCAAGGCTTCAAGCTCGAGCTCGAGCCCGCTTGCGCCGCCGCGCTGCCCTTCACCAAGGACATCACCGGCTGGAGCATCAAGGGCCTCGGCGACATCGTGCGGCTGCAGAACGCGGCCGGCGAGGCGGTGATCGATTTCACCGAGGTCGAGACCGGCATCTTCGAAGGCATGCGCACCAACGAGGGTGTCTATATCCTGCAAAACCTTGCCGCGGCGCGCTCGCTCGCCAAGTCCATGGACCAGATGATCGGCGACTGGTCGTTGGTGCGCGGCAACGGCCAGGCGATCTGCACGCTGGTGCTGACCAACACCGACGCCGGCAACGACAATTTCCAGGTGTTCCTGAAAGGCAAATGCGATCCGGCAGTCGCTTCCTTCAACCCGACCATGTGGCGGCTCGATCACGGCCAGATGATCCTGATGTCGGCCAAGGGCGAGACCTGGCAGTTCGAGGCCGACGACAACGCCCAGTGGCGCCGCGTCCCCGACAGCGCCGACCCGCTGATCATGCTGCGGGAGCAGTAGGCGGCGGCGTTTGCTGCAAACACCGGGCCGTCCCTGCTTTCGCAGGGTCGACGATGGGCCGGTACGATCTGCTTTTGCCCGAAAAATAATTCCCGCCCCCCTGTCGATTCACCCCCTCCCGGATCGTCGTTCCCCATAGCGAGCCGGTCTTGCGGCGATCATCGCCGCGTCTCGCCCAACAGGAGTTTTCCGATGCGCTTCATGTATATCGTCACCTCCCCCCAGCCCCCGGGCCCGCCGACGCCCGCTCTGATGGAGGCGATGGGCAGGCTTGCCGAGCGGGAAATCAAGGCGGGCCGCATGATCGACACCGGCGGGCTGCTGCCGGTCGCGATGGGCGCCCAGGTCCGCATCACCGACGGCAAGCTCAACGTCGTCGACGGGCCCTTCGTCGAGACCAAGGAGATGATCGGCGGTTACGCGATCTTCGAGCTCCGCAACAAGGAGGAGGCGGTCGCCGCCGCGGTGGAGTTCATGCAGCTGCACAAGGAGCATATGCCGGGCTGGGAGGGGACCTGCGAGGTCCGCCCCTTCGCCACCCCGGGCGCCGACGGCGGCTGTCAGGTCGATGTGTCCGCCTGCGCCTGATGCACCGCGCGAACCGGGCGTTCTCAAGCGAAGTGGACGCCGGTTCGCGTGAAGAAAGCGCGTCAAGGCAATAATCCAGGTCGGCGGCGATGACGGCCGCCGACATCCAGGCCACGATCCTTGCGGTGTGGCGCATCGAGCAGCCGCGGCTGATCACCAGCCTGTCGCGGATGCTGCGCGACGTGCCGCTCGCCGAGGACCTGACCCAGGAGGCGCTGGTCGCCGCGCTCGAGCATTGGCCGGCGGATGGCGTGCCGGAGAAACCGGGCGCCTGGCTGATGGCGACCGCCAAGCGCCGCGCGCTCGACCATCTGCGCCGCAATCGAATGCTGGCCGAGAAGCACGGCGTGATCGCGCACGACCTGGCGCGGGAGCAGGAGACCATGCCCGACTTCGATGCCGCGCTCGACGACGATATCGGCGACGAATTGCTGCGGCTGATCTTCACCGCGTGCCATCCGCGCCTGTCGCGGGAGGCGCGCGCCGCGCTGGCGCTTCGGATGATCTGCGGCCTCACCACCGAGGAGATCGCACGCGCCTTCCTGCAGGCGGAGGCGACCATCGCCCAGCGCATCGTGCGCGCCAAGCGCACATTGTCGGAGTCGGGCCTTGCCTACGAGACGCCGCGCGGCGAGGAGCTGTCGGAGCGGCTCGCCTCCGTGCTCGAGGTCGTCTATCTCATCTTCAACGAGGGCTATACCGCGGCAAGCGGCGACGAATGGCTGCGGCCGCAGCTCTGCAACGAGGCGCTGCGCATGGGCCGCGTGTTGACCTCGATCGCACCATCGGAGCCGGAGGCGCACGGGCTGCTGGCGCTGATGGAGTTCAACGCCTCGCGGATGGCGGCGCGCACCGATGCGTCCGGCGAACCGATTCTGCTGATGGACCAGAACCGCGCGCGGTGGGATCGCCTGCAGATCCGCCGCGGGCAGCTCGCTTTGGCGCGCGCCCGCGAGCTCGGCGGCGCCGGCGGCTTCTATGCGCTGCAAGCCGCGATCGCCGCCTGCCACGCCGCGGCCGGCACGCCTGATGCGACCGACTGGAACCGCATCGCCGCGCTGTATGGCGATCTCGCCGCGCTGCTGGATTCACCCGTGATCGAGCTCAACCGCGCGGTTGCGATCGGTATGGCCGAGGGGCCGCTTGCCGCGCTCGCGATCGTCGACGGCCTCGCGGATGAGCCGGCGCTGAAATCCTATCATCTGCTGCCGAGCGTGCGCGGCGATCTCCTGCACAGGCTGAGCCGTTTCGCGGAGGCGCATGCCGCGTTCGAGGCCGCCGCCGCGCTGGCCGGCAATTCGCGCGAGCGTGAGTTCCTCAAGCGGCGCGCCGCGATCGCCGCGCGTGCCGCGCTGGATCATGGCTGCCGCTGACGGCTCCGCGATTTCGACTCAAACCTCCGGCATGGTCGGGCCACGATGGAGCGCAATGGGAACTGCCGCCATGACGAAGCAATCCGTGCTGGCGATCGGCCTCGACCCGACCTTCGTCGATCTGTCCGTCGTGCCGCAGTTCACGCCCGAACTGGTGCGCAGCTATCTCGACGCACAGATCGAGGGCCTGCGGACGCTCGGCTACGACGTCGAGAGCTGCCTGATCGACCTCGGCGATACGGCGGAAGCCGTAACGGCGGCGGCCCTCAACGCGCGCCGCTACGACTGCGTCGTGATCGGTGCCGGGCTGCGCGAGCCGCCGGAGCGGCTCTTGCTGTTCGAGACGATCCTCAATCTGGTGCACCGGCTCGCCCCCGATGCCGCCATCTGCTTCAACACCAGGCCGGCCGACACCGCCGCGGCCGTGCAACGCTGGGTCAAGCCCTAGGACGCAAGATGAGCGTCGCCTCGAGCCGGCGAATCGGGCTCGGCGCGCTGCCCGCCGCCCAAGGCGGACGCTCGGGCCGGGTCCGGCCCGCTGCCGGCATTGGCCGGGGGCGCGGCGCGAAGGCCCGGCGGTTGTTGCCGGCGGCAACCTATGACACCATTCAGAGTCCGATTTGTTTTAAGCTTTGGAAGCCCATGCCGCGCCGCAAATTTGCCTGGGAGAAGCTGACGGACGAGCAGTTGCTCGCGCAACCGCTCAGCCGTCTGAGGGTTGCCGTCGAGGGCACCTGGCTCGCCGATTGTGTGAATACGCTATACGAAGAGCTCGAGGAGCGCGGCGTCCGGTTGCGGCCGCACACATGGATCTCGAGCGAATGGTTCAGCCCGGCCGATGTGCCCGGCATCGCGATCCCGTTCTACCTCGCCCATCCTCGCCTGATGAAGCTCGAGAAGAAGATGATGCTCGACGTCGAGGGCGCCTCGTGGTCCGAGTGCATGGCCATTCTCCGCCACGAGGCGGGGCACGCGGTGCAGCACGGCTACCAGCTGCAGCGCCGCCGGCGCTGGCAGCAGCTGTTCGGCCCGTCGTCGCAGCACTACCCGCGCTACTACCGGCCCAATCCGGCCAGCCGCAATTACGTCCAGCATCTTCGGCTCTGGTACGCGCAGAGCCATCCGGACGAGGACTTCGCCGAGACCTTCGCGGTGTGGCTGCGGCCGCGCTCGAACTGGCGGACGCGCTATGCCGGCTGGCCCGCGCTGAAGAAGCTCGAATATGTCGACGAGCTGATGGGCGAGATCGCCGGCAAGCGGCCGCTGCTCGCGACGCGCGAACGGGTCGATCCGCTGCATACGCTCAAGCAAACGCTCGCCGAGCACTACAGGAAGAAGCAGGCGTTCTACGCCTTCACGCCGCCGAAGACCTACGACCGCGATCTCTCCAAGCTGTTCTCCGCCGATCCGCGGCATTATCGGCGTCCGCCGGCCGCGGCCTTCATCAGGCGGCACCGCGCCCAGATCAGGCAGCTGGTGGCGCGGTGGACGGGCGAGAACCAGTTGACGCTCGATGCCGTGCTTGACGACATGATCTCGCGCTGCCGCGAGCTCAATCTGCGTGCCGTCGGCCCCGAGCAGAAGCTCGTGACAAACTTCACCATTCTGCTGACCGCCAAGACCATGCACGCGCTGTTCGGCCCGTCGCGCCGGAAATGGATCGCGCTATGAAACAGCTTCGCATTCTGGTGCTGATGCACCCGGACTGTGTGCCGCCCGACTCCAGCGATGGATACAGCGCGCGGGAGATCAACGAGTGGAAGACGGAATACGACGTCGTCAGCACCCTGCGCGCGGCCGGCCATGAGGTTCGTCCGCTCGGCGTGCAGGAGGAAATCAAGCCGGTGCGCGACGAGATCGAGGGCTTCAAGCCGCACGTCGTGTTCACGCTGCTGGAGGAGTTTCACTACGACGTCGTGTACGACCAGCACATCGCGAGCTATCTCGAGCTGATGAAGATCGCCTATACCGGATGCAACCCGCGCGGCCTGATCCTGGCGCGCGGCAAGGATCTGTCCAAGACGCTGGTGCACCATCGCCGGATCCCGGTGCCGGCCTTCGCGGTGTTTCCGATGCGCCGCAAGGTCAAGCGGCCGCCGCGTCTCGAGCTGCCGCTGATCGTCAAGAGCCTGAGCAGCGATGGATCGCTGGGTATCTCGCAGGCGTCGATCGTCGATACCGACGAGAAGCTCGCCGAGCGCGTCGCCTTCATCCACGAGCGGATCGGAACGGCCGCGATCGCCGAGCAGTTCATCGAGGGACGCGAGCTCTATGTCGGCGTGCTCGGCAACAACCGGCTGCGGGTGCTGCCGGTGTGGGAATTGAAGTTCGGCAGCATGGGCGGCCCTGCCGCGCGCCAGATCGCCACCGAAAAGGTCAAGCACGATACCAGCTATCAGGAGCGGGTCGGGATTGTCGACGGCCCGGCCGAGGACCTCACGCCGGAACTATCCGCCCATATTCAACGGCTGGCGAAGCGCATCTACCGGACCCTGGGGCTCGACGGCTATGCGCGCATCGACTTCCGCCTGTCCACCAATGGCGTTCCGTATTTCATCGAAGCCAATCCCAACCCCGAAATCGCCAAGAGCCAGGAGTTCGCGACGGCCGCCGGGCATGACGGGCTCAACTATCCGGATCTCCTGCAGCGCATTGTGACGCTCGGAATAAGCCGCGCCAAGGCCGGCGCATCGCTGGGCTGACTCCAGGCCGTCAAAGGCTGCGCTGCATCGGATGGCGTCGCGCATCTTTGGGGATGAACATCGCAAACGTTTCCCTAACGCGCGCGGCCGGCGTCACGTTGCCGGCGGCTGCGGACACAGGGGCCGCCGTCGGATGAAACGCGTCCGGTTCCGGCCAGCGCCGTGCAAGGACTTCGTTTACCGAAACCGGCATGGCGAGCCCATCACTGCGGCAGCTGTCGTAGACGTACAAACCGGCAAGAAAAATCGATACGACAACAAGGATCGTCCTGAAAATCGGCATTGTGTTTGCGCCTTCTTGATTGAGGCGGACAATGCCCGGTGACGGTGAACCGCGCGTTTAGCGCTCCGGTCGATCGGCCGATACGGTTCCCAACTCATGAACGTCGGAGCGTAAACGACCCGCTTACCAATGCCTTCAAGGTTGCGGCAACCAGCTTTCCTCACCGGCGGGAAAGAAGTCTCTGGCATTGAGAGACCAACAACAAGACTGAGGAGGCACCATGTTCGTCGCCATTCGAGTCATGATCCTGATCGCCAGTGCATATGCCGGCTCGGCCGTTGCAGAGATGCAGTTTGCGCCGCTGCCGAGCCTTGCGGCTTCGTCCGCGCCGTAGCGCCGGCAGGCGAGGCGGCGCACGTTACGCCGGATTGGGCGCCACCGCGCCGACCCGGATTGCGCGGGCTGCGTTTTCCGTCATCCTCGTCGCGGTCAAGCGCAGGAAATACAGCGACAGTCCCGGGTTGCGCTCGCACAGCTTCCTCAGCGCGCCGTCGCTGATCCAGAGCAGATCCACATCGGTCGCAGCTTGAGCCGTTTGCGTGCGGCGGCGCTCGAGCGAAAACAGCCCGATTTCGCCGAACAGTTCGCCCGCCGATACTGCGCGATCGATCTCGGGAAACCTGACCTCGCCCGATACGACCATGTACAGCAGGTCGGCGTCGTCGCCCTTCCGGAAGATCGTTTCTCCCGCCTTGACGTGCTTCGGCTGCATGAACGGCTGCAGCCAGTTCGGGGAAAGGTCCGTCGCTGCAGCCCGCTTCGCTTTCCGAAGCAGCCGAACCATCTGGAACAGCAACACCACGTTCAGCGGCAGCAGAATGATATGCAGGATGAGCACCGGGTAGATCCGGTCGCCCAATCCATAGCAGATGAACGCGAGATTGCTGAATATCGCGACAGCGCGCAGGCTCAGCATCGTGCTCATGCAGAACGTCAGCAACACGATAGCCGACGCCAGATAACCCAAACCATCGATCAACGTCATGACAACGCCCACTGGAAAATAAATTGCAAGCAAACCGATCTGAAACGACCGGCAACATACACCAGGGCATTCATTTTCCTGAGCGGAAATATCGCCGGCCCACGCTTGCGGCGGCGCACGCGTCGTGACGCGGCCTCAGCTCGACGAACGTCCGCGCGAGGTGACGTGAACGGCCCGGCCCTTCGCCGGCTTTGTCCTGCCGGCAACGACGGCCGGGCGCGCCTTGCCGAGCGCGAGCCGCCTGCGCGCGCGGCCGGCGACCGACCTTGCCGCCTCTCGCGCGGCCTCGGTCTTGCGGATGATCGTCGTCACCGCGGACGCCGGCGACGCCGCGACGAAGGCGACATCCTTCGCCTTCGAGAGGCCGCCGATGCCTTCGCACGGCGTTCGCTCCGCAAATCGATACGAATGGCGAGCGTGTCAGCATGCTCGATCCAGTCCTCCGCCTTGGTGCCGGTGATGATCCGGACATGGTCGCGGGTGAGCTGTTCCGTGGCGGAACTTCGCCGCTATTCGCATTGGAACTTCGAGGCTTTCCGTAGCTTTATGGAAGGTAGCCACGTTGGGATGCACGATGTTCCGACCGTTTTCCGCTGCGCGTTTTGCTGTTGTCCTTTTGCTTGTGTCGGCCGCGCCGGCGTTGGCCGCGGCTCTCGATGCCGCCGCGATCAATGACGAGGCGGCGCCGCCGGCAAAATTGCCGGACCGCCGTCAGCTCAGCGCCTTCATTGCCAGGCTCGAGATCCTGCTCGACCGCGCGCATTTTTCTCCCGGCGAGATCGACGGCAAGCTGGGTGACAACGCGCAGAAGGCGCTCAGGGCGTTTGCCGAGGCGAGTGGATTGCCCTTCGACAACGCAATAACGCCGGAGCTCTGGAGCAGGCTCACCGCCGCCAGCGACGGGCCTGCGATCGTCAGCTACACGATCGTCGATGCCGACGTGAAGGGACCGTTCGTGAAGAGGATCCCGGCGAAGATGGAGAGCATGAAGAGCCTGCCGACGCTGGGCTACACCAGTCCGCGCGAAGCGCTCGCGGAAAAATTCCACATGAGCGAGGCGCTGCTTCAGGCGCTCAATCCGGGACGGAAGTTCGACAAGGCCGGCGAGACCATTGCGGTTGCGAACGTCGTCGATGCCGGAAGCGCAACGCCGATCGCGCGCGTCGAGGTCGACAAGACGCGGCAGACGCTCGGCACGTTCGATGCGGCAGGCAAGCTGCTCGGCTTCTATCCTGCGACGGTCGGCAGCGCGGATAAGCCGACGCCGAGCGGAACGCTGAAGGTGACGGCGATCAACAAGAACCCGACCTACCGCTACAATCCAAAATACGCGTTCAAGGGCGTCAGATCGAAGACGCCCTTCACGATCAGGCCCGGTCCGAACAACCCGGTCGGTGCGATCTGGATCAACCTCTCGGGAGAAGGCTATGGCATTCACGGCACCCCCGATCCCGGCAAGATCTCCAAGGCGGAGTCCCACGGCTGCGTCCGGCTCACCAACTGGGACGCGCAGCGCGTCGCTGCCGGTGTCGCGAAGGGCACGCCGGTTGCGTTCGTCGATAACGCGACGAGCACAGCAACGACGGCTGAGAAGCGCTGACCGTGACGCAACATCGTTCACGCATCAGCAACCGACAGAAATGTCGGCGGCGCTCGAGAGATGATGCGCAGCTTGCGGAGCAAAGCCGCTCCGCTTTCCAAGCCTAGCGCGGGATTCGCTGGTATGCCAATGTCGCGTCGTGCCAAACCCGCAGGAGGTCAGCATGCGAACGATCATAACGAACATAGTGGGAGCACTCAGCGCCATCGCGATGGTCGCGAGCGCGCACGCAGCGGTCAAGGAGGAGCCGGTCACCTACAGCGATGGCGAGACCACGATGAAGGGCTTCGTCGTCTATGACGACGCGACCCAGGCCAAGCGGCCCGGCATCGTCATGGTGCATGAATGGTGGGGCATCACCCCGCATATCCATAACGAGGCGCGGAAGTTCGCGGAGCAGGGTTACGTGGCCTTCATCGCGGACATGTATGGCGATGCCAAGACCGCCGACAACCCGAAGGATGCCGGTGCGCTCTCCGGGGCGGTAATGAAGAACCCGAAGGTGATGGAGCAGCGCTTCAACGCCGCGCGCGAGCAACTCGCCAAGCAGGCCTCGGTCAATCCGCAGCGGATCGGTGCCGTCGGTTACTGCTTCGGCGGAGCGGTGGTGCTGAACATGGCGCGCACCGGCGCCGATCTCGCCGCCGTCGCAGGCTTCCACGCCTCGCTCGGTCTCAACACCCCCGCACCGGCGCCGGGCACCGTCAAGGCGAAAATCCTGATCCTGAACGGCGCTGACGACCCGTTCGTGAAGCGCGAGCAGTACGATGCGCTGAAGAAGGATTTCGACGCGGCGAAGGCCGATTACCGGATCGTCGAGTATCCCGGCGCGGTGCACGCGTTCACCAACCCCGAAGCCACCGAGCTCGGCAAGAAGTTCAATTTGCCGCTCAGATACGACGCCAAGGCCGATCAGGAATCCAAGGCCGAAGCCGCCAAGCTGTTTGCCGCCAACCTCAAGAAATAAGCAACAAGGGCCACCCGAACGGTGGCCCTTTCCATTCATGGCGGCTTTGGCCGCGGAAGTGGCAGGGCCGCGGCCTCGCTGGCGCGTTCGCGCCTCGAAGCCATGCGGAAGACGCAGCCGGCCGCGCGGATGCCAGCCGACTCGCACGGTTGCCACGGGGCGCTCCCCGGCCGATGATGCGCAGAACGGATCAGAACAATCGAGAGGGAGCGAATGCGCGGGCGTCGTGTGCTGATGGAATCGTTCGTGTCGCACGGCGTGCGTCATATCTTCGGCAATCCCGGCACGACCGAAACGCCGCTGCTCGACAGCCTGGCGGCATTTCCGCAACTCGAATACATCATGGCGCTGCATGAAGGTGTCGCGGTCAGCGCCGCCAGCTTCTACGCGCAGGCGTCGGGACGCGTCACCGTCGCCAACCTGCACGTCGCTCCCGGCCTCGGCAACGGCATCGGCTCGCTGTACGGCGCGCTGAAGGCGGGTTCGCCCGTGGTCGTGACGGCCGGCCAGCAGGATACCCGAATGCGGCTCAACAACCCGCTGCTCGGCCACGACCTCGTTGCGATGGCAGCGCCGGTGACCAAGTGGAGCGTGCAGATCGAGCGCGCCGACGAGATCGCGCCGATCATGCGACGCGCGTTCAAGGTGGCGACCGACGCGCCGCAGGGGCCGGTGTTCGTGTCGCTGCCGATCGACGTCATGGAACAGGAGACCGCGGTGGAGGCGTCGACGCCGGATCGTTTGTGGCGATCGACGCGCCCCGATCCGGAAGGCATCGAAGCGCTCGTCGCCCTGCTTCTGAAGGTGAAAAAGCCGGCCATCATCGCCGGTGACGACGTGGCGCGATCGGGCGGCGAGCAGGCGCTGGTGGCGCTCACGGAGGCGATCGGCGCCACCGTGTGGTTCGAGGGGCTCCGCCATCACGCGCCGTTCCCGACCAGCCATCCGAGCTATCGTCAGTCGCTTCCCGGCGACGCCCGGCAAGTGCGCAAGGCGCTCGGCGATGCCGATCTCGTGCTGCTGATCGGCGGTCCGTTCTTTGAGGACATCTGGTTTGCGCCTGGTGGCCACATCCCTGACGGCGCGTCAGTGCTGCAGATCGAGGCCTCGGCCGAACGCCTCGCGCTCAACAACCGGCTCGATGCCGGTATCGTCGGCGACATCGCCGTCAGCGTCAGTGCCTTGACGGAGGGGGTGCGTGCACAGGCGAGCGCGGACTTCAGGCAGGCCGCGCAGAACCGCAATGCCGCGCTGGCCGAATTGCAGGCGAAGGAGAAGGAGGCCTATCGCGCGCGCGTCGAGAAAAGCTGGGACCGCCAGCCGACCGCGATGCCGCGCGTTACCGCAGAGCTGCGTCGCGGGCTGCCCGACGATGTCGTCATCGTCGATGAAAGCATCACGGCAAGCCTCGATCTCGCGCGCGCCTTCGATTATCGCGGCTTCGGCGACTATTTCGGCGGCCGTGGCGGCGGCATCGGCCAGGGCCTCGCCGGCGCGATCGGCGTCAAGGTCGCAATGCCGGACCGTCCGGTTGTCGCCATCTCCGGCGACGGCTCGGCGATGTACGCGATCCAGGCGTTGTGGACCGCCGCGCACCACAAGCTGGCGATCGTGTTCGTGGTGCTGGCCAACCGCGAGTACCGCATCCTCAAGCACAATGTGGACGTGTGGCGGCAGAATTTCGAAGCCGGCACCCAGCATCCCTATCAGAACATGGATATCACCGGCCCCGCACTCGACTTCGTGCATCTCGCGGCCGGCATGGGCGTCGAGGCGGTCAGGGTCGAGAAGGCCGACGACATTGCCGGTGCAATCGCAAAGGCTGTCGCGGCCCGGCGGCCGTACCTCGTCGAGATCGCAATCGAAGGCAAGCGCTGATCCGAAGGAGTTTCTCATGGCAGGCATTCTGGACGGCAAGGCTGCATTGGTGACGGGCGGCGGCTCCGGCATCGGCCGGGCGACGGCGATCGCCATGGCGCGCGAGGGTCCGCGCGTGGCGGTGTCCGACCTCTCGAAGGAGGGCATCGATGAGACGGTCGCCTTGATCAATGCCGCCGGCGGCCAGTCGATCGCGATCCAGGGCGACGTCACCGACGAGGCCGATGTCGCGAACATGGTGGCCCGCACGGTGTCGGCGTTCGGGCGCATCGATTGTGCGTTCAACAATGCCGGCGTTGCCGGGCGCTCCGTCGGCCCGCCCGGCCAGCGCATTCATGAACTCACGCAAGCCTCGGTGGCCAGGATGTTTTCGGTGAATCTGATGGGCGTGTTCCTGTGCCTGAAATACGAGATCGCGCAAATGCTCAAACAGGGCGGTGGCGGCGCCATCGTCAACACGGCCTCGATCGCAGGCCTGGTCGGTCTTGCCACGTCGGGCCATTATGTTGCGACCAAGCACGGTGTCGTCGGGCTGACCAAGTCCGCTGCGATCGAATATGCCCAGGACGGCATCCGCGTGAATTGCGTCAATCCCGGATACATCAAGACGCCGATGACCAGGGAGACGATGGACGAACGTTACGACGAGATCATCGCCAAGGTGCCTGTCCGTCGCCTCGGCGTACCCGAGGAGATCGCGGAAGCCGTGGTCTGGATGTGCTCGGACAAGGCGTCGTTCATGACAGGCGCATCGCACGTGGTCGACGGCGGCTACAGCGCCGCCTGATCTTCCGAAGGGCCTTTGTTTACGTTAGTGGACCAGTCGCACAAGCATTTGATCATCGCGGCATGTATGGCCGTGTTGATCTTCGCGGCCTCAGTGCTCTTGCTGTGAGTGATGCATCTCAGGCAATATGGCGTTGGGCAACGAAGAGCTTCGAGATTCGGTGTTCAAACTCAATCGCATCGTCGGTTTCATCATTCTAGCAGCGCTCGTCTACGGCGTGCTCCAGGCTTGCGGGCTACTTCCTGACGGCGCACCTCGGCTGCTTCCTCAACGCAGCGGCTCGCCTGCGGCTTGAGATTGATGCTCCAAATCCGAGCGTCCGCTGCTGGCCCAAAACGGACACTGCGGCGGCGCGGAATGATGATGCCGTCTGACCCAGGCAGACTCCGGCAAGCTTGCGCCGACCAGCCGTGCATACCAGTGGGTTGATCCGTCTCGGCAGCTCACGTAGTCGTTCGCGATGAACGAACGTCCGGCCAACGCCAAGGCTGCAGCCCTTCCGGATACGAAAGCCATCCTGCTCGGGGTCGCCTGCGGCCTCGGCGCGGCGCTGTGCTGGGCGCTCGGCTTCGTGGCGACCCGGCACGGCCTCAAGGTCGGCTTCACGCCCGTCGACCTGCTGATGCATCGCTTCCTGTGGTCGGGCATCGCCTTCCTGCCGCTCGTTGTGCGCGCCGGCCTCCGCGATCTCTGCGGCATCGGCTGGGGGCGCGGCATGGCGCTGATGCTGCTGGGCGGGCCGGTGATGTCGCTGATCAGCTATGCCGGCTTCATGTTCGTGCCGCTGGGGCATGGCAGCGTGATCCAGCCGTCCTGCGCGACGCTGGGCGGATTGTTTCTCGCGGTCGTCCTGCTGAAGGAATCGGTCTCGCTCTCGCGGGCAGCCGGCGCTGTCGTCATTGTCGTCGGCCTTGCCGTGATCGGCAGCGAGTCGATCGGCCATATGGGGCCGAGCGCCGTGATGGGCGATCTGATCTTCGTTGCGACCGGATTGATGTTCGCTGGCTTCGCCACGCTGGTGCGCTATTGGCGTGTCTCGGCGTTCTCCGTGGCCAGCGTCATCAGCGTGTTGTCGCTCTCGCTGTTTCCACTGTATGCCGTCTCGGGTGGGCTCGCTCGCGATGCGGCCATCGGCCTGCATGAAAACGCGCTGCAGGCCATCGCCCAGGGCATCCTGGCCGGGCCCGCGGCAATGTATTTGTTCGCGGTGTCGATCCAGCGCCTCGGCGTTGCCCGCGCAGCCGTATTTCCTGCGACCGTGCCGGTGTTGACGCTGCTGTTGGGATGGCTCCTGATCGGCGAGCCACCGACCACGCTGCAGGCGGCCGGGTTGGCCGCCGTGTTGGCGGGATTCTATCTCGCGCAGCGGCAGCGCTAGACGGCTTGCCGCCGTCCCGATTGGCGCGGTCGCGGCGACGATAGACAAGCATGTGAGGGATCGCGAATGGTGCGGCTCCCCGCCGTGTCGCAATGAGACGCCGATGCAAGTTCAACGTTTGGCGCTGCCGATGCTTGCAGGGCTCGTGCTTGCAGCCGAGAATGCGGATATGTGACTCACAGCGGCGTCAAAAACTCAGTGTCGTCTGGGCGAAATCCAGGACCCATTACCCCAAATGAGAGTTGTTGCGCGATGCTGGAGCCATGATCCCGTTCATGATCAAGCGCAGTGGATATGAGTCCTGGCTTTTCGCCAGGACGACGATCGTGTATGTAGCATCCGCACGGTCATCGCCCGGCTTGCCGCCTCCGCTAAAGCTTCGGCGCGCCAAAGGAAACTGTGCGCCCGAGCCGCTCAGCGCGGCGGCGACCTTACTGGTCCACCTTCGGCGTCTTGCCGGCAATGTCGAGGCCGAACCGGAGCGCGCGCTCCTGGCGCTCTTCCGTCAGCAGCTTCAATTCCCGTTCCAGCGACCGCGCGACCTCGTCCTGGGTTTCCTTGGAGCGGCGACGGGAGTCGCCTTGCGGTTTGGCCGGTTCGGCAGTCACGAGAGAAACCCTTGTCATCACAGTGTCACAGGCCCTGATGGCACGGCGGGAGTCGGGGCGACAATCAAAAAGAATTCAGTGGGCGTATCTTTGGAAGGTTTGTTGTGCGTCTGACTCAAATTTGGGCAGAAAATTCTCTTAAGTGTTGTCTCGAATGGAGCCGAACCGCTTCGGCCCACGGTCTCATCAATTCGGATGAGAGAGCCTGGTTCCGACGAAATCATTTCCGGATTCGCACGAAGGCGTCCTGAAACCGACAAGGTCTAACCTTAGTAGCGTTGTGAAGGACGGCTGCATGGTGAGACGCTGAGGACTGCGGTGGTGAGATTCACGACCTGGGTCGAGAGATCAGTCGGTCCTGTAGAGACGTTGGGGATGATCCCGGAAATGAAGAAGTTGAATGCCGTGCCTTATGTCTGGGCGGCCGCGCTGATCGCGGTCGCGATCTGGGGCGTGAGCGGCACCCCGCAGACGGCACATACCTCTGCCAGCACGCATCTGGCCCGGGTGCGCTAGAGCTTCGGCCGCAGCGAGCGCTGCATATCCATCGTGTAGGTGTAGCGCCCCTCGGGGTGCGTGGTGATGGTGACCTCGAACAGTTCCTCGCGCTGGCCGTAGTAGCGGCGTACCACGGTGAGCGCCGGCGAGCCGGTCTTGACGCCGAGCGCCCTGGCGATCGGCGCCGGCATGCCCCGCACGAAGATTTCCATCTGCGCGCGCTCGGTGACCTGGCCGTACATCCTGGCGATCTGCTCATGCACCGGGGTGCGGCCATGGTCGGGCCGGACCACGACATCGGCGAACCGGCGCAGCACATAGATCTCGGCCCAGCCGAGCGGTGCGGCGAACTGGTCCGAGCGGCGCACCGCCTCGATCAGGAACCAGCTCTTGCCCGGCTCGCATTTCAAAAGCCCGGCCAGCTTGCGGTCGGCCACGATGTCGCTGCTGGCCACGACCTCGCGGTAGGTCTCGTTGGAATAGCGCAGCCACTCGCCGAGCGACTTGACGCTGTGGGTGAACAGCACCGGCGGCTCGGATGCGATCACCACCGAGCCGAGGCCGGCGCGGCGCACGATCAGGCCCTGGTCGATCAGGATGCGCAGCGCCTCGCGCACGGTCTGCCGGCTGGCCTGGTAGCTCGCCATCAGTTCGGTCTCGGTCGGCAGCAGATTGCCGACCGCGTAGGTGCCGAGCCGGATGTCCTTCTGCAGCCCGGTGGCGATGTCGCGATAGCGGGACGATCTCGCCCTGTCCGGTTGTTCAGACATGGCAGATCACTGGCATGCCATATGGCAGGCAACGGGATGTCCAGACTGCATCGACTGCAGCGCGGCCTCGAACGCAGCGAGCGTCGCCAGCACGTCCGCTTCAGGCACCGGGAACGGCTGCTTGCCTTCGACCGCGTCTGCAAAGGCCGCAAGTTCCGCGGTCAGGGTGTCGATCGCCGGATAGCGCGTCGTCGCAGGCGCCTCGCCGGATCTCCGCAGCACCATCGTCTGTTCGTCGAGCACCTCGGCGGATCCCTTCGTTCCGAACACATGCACGCGCCAATAGAACGGTGTTGCGCGAATTGTCGCAAGGGTTGCGCTCACGCCATTCACAAATTCAATCGCCAAGGTTGCAGTGTCGAGCGGCGGCGGTCCGGCCTCGCGCGCACTCAACCGGGCATAAACCTGTCGGGCAGGACCAAGGAGGCTGACGAAGCCGTCGAGCACATGCAGCCCCGCGCCGGTCAGGCCGCCGCCCGGCGATTCCTCGGGCGACAGCCGCCAGCCCTGGGCGATGCTCTGCGAGTTCTCGTTGCTGTTGTGGCCCTCGACATGCAGGATGGTGCCGAGCTCGCCGCCGGCTGTGATCGTGCGCAGCGCCTGCATCGACGGCCAGAACCGGCGGTTATGCCCGACCGCGAGCACCACGCCGGCACTGCGGCACGCCGCGAACATCTCTGCGGCATCGGCGCGCCGAAGCGCCAGCGGCTTCTCGCAAAACACCTGCTTGCCGGCGCCGGCTGCCGCGATCACCTGGCCCTTGTGCAGCGAATGCGGCGTCGCCAGCAGCACGGCATCGATGCGAAAGTCGGCGAGGACATCGTCCAGGCTCGCCGTGACGGAGAGGCCGTGCGTCTCGCAAAAGCTGGCGGCGCCGTTGGCGTCGGGTTCCACCGCGCGGACGATCCTGAGCCGCGGCTCGCTCTGCGCAGCCTCGACCAGTGCGCGGCCCCACCGGCCGAGGCCCGCGATCGCACAGTTGATCATGACTGTCCCTCACCATGGCCGCGGCCGGCCCGGATCGCTTCGATGACCGCGGCGCTGTCGTTGTCCGGCCCTTGCAGCGCGATCGCCGCGCGCAGCAACCCGGCCTGCACCGAGGTCAGCGGCAAGGGCAGGCCGTGCCGGCCGGCCTCCTGCAGGATCAGTTCGGCATCCTTCAGGGTCTGCGCGATATGCGATTGCGGCGTGAAATCCCGCGCCAGCATCTTCGGCCCCTTGCTGTCCATCACCTTGGAATATGCCGCCGATCGCCGCGCGGTCGCAAGGAACGCCGCGCCCTCGAGGCCGAGGCTTTCGGCAAAGGCGATGCCCTCGGCCAGCGCGGCACGGTTGTTCTGCAGGATCAGGTTGATGGCGAGCTTGGTGCGGCTGGCATTGCCGATCGCGCCGACATTGATCCGCTGCGGGCAGAGAATGTCGAGGGTAGCCGTGGCGGCGTCGATGACGTCGGCATCGCCGGCGACCAGCGCAGTGGCCGTGCCCGCACGGACCTCGGCGCTGGTCCCCGAGATCGGCGCTTCGATGAAGGCGAGGCGCGAGCGGGAGGCGAATTCGGCGATTGCCATGATCTCGCCCGGCGCGCAGGTGGTGGTGCAGATGACGCGCGGCGGCGGCGTCGCGTTGGCAAGGTCCGGCAGCAACGTCCCGACCTGAGCCGCGTCATACACCGCGATGACGATGGTCCGGCAGCGCGCCGCGACGTCGGCGGCAAACGCCGCGAACTCGGCACCGCTCGCTCTCAAGCCATCCGTCTTCGCAGCGTCGACGTCGAAGCCGATCACCCCGATGCCGGCGTCGATCATCCGCGCGGAGAGCGCCGAACCCATCAGCCCCAGGCCGATCATGCCAACAGGTGTCTCGCGAGCCATGATGCGACGCCGCCTCGCTTTATTGCGGCTGGATGCCGGCCGCCTTAACCTCCGCCGACCAACGCACAACCTCGCTCCTGACGAAGGCGCCGAACTCGGCCGGCGCCAGCGGCGCCACCATCACGCCGACATCGGCGAGCTTCTTCCTCGTCTCCGACATCGCGAGGTATTTCGCACACTCGGCGTAGAGCTTGCTGACCACCGGTTCCGGTGTGCCGGCGGGCGCGAACAGGCCGTACCAGATCGTGGCCTCGAAGCCCGGCATCGCTTCGGCGAGTGCGGGCAGGCCGGGCGTCAGCTCGTTGCGGGTCGCCGACGTCACGGCGATGCCGCGCAAGGTGCCGCCCTGCATCTGCGGGATCGCGACCGAGAAATCGCCGAAGGTGAGATCGATCACCCCCGCCATCACGTCGGTCATCGCCTGCGGCACGCCGCGATAGGACGCCGCGATCAGCGACAGGCCGCCGCGCGAATGCAGCTGGGCGATCGAGATCTGCGAGGCGCCGGAGCCGTAGCCCGCGGTCAGATTGGGGTTGGCCTTGGCGTAGGCGAGGAACTGCGGCAGGTCCCTGGCCGCGAGCTTTGGATTGACCAGCAGCACCATCGCCGTGGTGGTGGTGCGGATCACCGGCGCGAAATCCTTCACCGGGTCGTAGGGCAGGCTCTTCAGCGTCGCGACGTTGCTGGCATGGGTGGTGTTGGTGCCCATCAACAACGTGTAGCCATCGGGCGCGCTGCGGGCGACCTCCTGGGCGCCGATGCTGCCGAGCGCGCCGGCGCGGTTCTCGATCAGCACGGTCTGGCCGAAGGCGTCCTGCAGATGCTGGCCGACCAGCCGCGCGACATTGTCGGGACCGGCGCCGGCCGGGAACGGCACGATGATCTTGAGCGGCCGTTGCGGGAAATCGTCGGCCGCGAAAGCCGGCAGGACCGGAAGCGTCGCAAGCAGGACGACGAGCAGCCCCAGCCGTAGCTTCATCCCGGTCCCCTCCCGTATCTGCTTTTGCAAATTTATACGGACAAATCAGTCAGAAAGGCAAGCGTCAGGCTTGCCGGAATGTTGAGGTGCGTCATATTTATCCGTATAAATAGCCCATTCAGGGAGCCCGACGACGATGGTGGACATCAGCGATCTCCATGCGCGCGGACTGCGCCGGCGGCAGAAGATGTTCGGCGAGGACGATGTCGCCAAGCGGATGGCCGCTGCCGGCGATTTCGGCACGCCGCTGCAAGACATCATCAACGCCTATGTCTATGGCGACGTCTGGGAGCGCAGCGGGCTGTCCGACCAGATCCGCAGCCTCGTGATGCTCGGCATCACCGCGGCGAGCAGCAAGCCCGCCGAGTTCCGCGTCCATGCCAAGGGCGCGCTGGCCAATGGCTGCACCGCCGCGCAGGTGCAGGACGTGCTGCTGCTGGTCGCGATGTATTGCGGCATTCCGGCCGCGATCGAGACCAGCAAGATCGCAGCCGAGGTGTTCGGCGAGGCGCCGCCGGAGGGGTAGGGCACAAGCCTCTGCCGTGATAGGGACGTTGCCGACCGCGACCGGCAACAGGATCTGCCCATGTCCGCCTTCCCGACCTCGACCACCGTGCTCGATTCCGTGTTGTTTCGCGATGCCTTCGGCACGCGCGAGATGCGCGAGGTGTTTTCCGACCTGCGGTTGATCGAGCGCTACGCCGAGGTCGAGGTCGCGCTGGCAAGGGCCGAGGCGCGCTGCGGTGTGATCCCGGCGGAAGCGGCCGCGGAGATCGCAAAACGGACCGATGTTGCCGCGCTCGATTTCGATCTGCTGCGGCAGGAGACCGACGTGGTCGGCTACCCGATCCTGCCGCTGGTGCATCAGATGGCGAAGCAGTGCGGCGAGGCCGGCCGCTATGTGCATTGGGGCGCGACCACGCAGGACATCATGGACACCGCCGTGGTGCTGCAGCTGCGCGATGGTCTCAAGATCATCGAGGACGACATCGCCGCGCTGCGCGGCATCCTCGCCGATCTCTCGAAAACATACCGCGACACGCCGATGGCCGGGCGTACCCATCTGCAGCAGGCGCTGCCGGTGACGTTCGGCTACAAGACCGCGATCTGGCTCGCCGCCTTCGATCGCCACGCCGTGCGGCTGGTGGAGCTGAAGCCGCGCGTGCTGGTCGGCCAGTTCGCCGGTGCCGCCGGCACGCTGGCTTCGCTCGGCGACAAGGGTTTCGAGGTCCAGCAGGCGCTATGCGAGGAGCTCGGGCTCGGCGTGCCCGTCTCCACCTGGCATGTCGCGCGCGACGGTCTGGCTGAAGCGGTGAATTTCCTTGCGCTGGTCACGGGCACGCTCGGCAAGATCGCGCTCGACATCATGATCATGGCGTCGACCGAGTTCGCGGAAGTCTACGAGCCGTTCGTGAAGGGGCGCGGCGCGTCCTCGACCATGCCGCAGAAGCGCAACCCGATCTCGTCGGAGCTGATGCTCGCCGCCGCCAAGGCGGTGCGCCAGCATGCCGGCCTGATGCTGGACGCGATGGTGCAGGATTTCGAGCGCGCCACCGGTCCGTGGCACGCCGAATGGATGGCGATCCCGGAAAGCTTCGTGCTGACCGCGGGCGCGCTGCACCAGGCGAGGTTCGCGCTTGGCGGCCTGATCGTCGACGAGCAGCGGATGGCCGACAATCTCGACATCAGCCGCGGGCTGATCGTGGCCGAAGCCGTGATGATGGGCCTCGCGCCTTCGATCGGCCGGCAGGAGGCGCATGACGTGGTCTATGACGCCTGCCGCGTCGCCAACGACAAGGGCCTGACGCTGGCCGAGGCGCTGGCCGCGGATGATCGCGTCGCCAGCCGGATCGATCGCGCGACGATCGACCGCCTCACCGCGCCGAAAAACTATCTCGGCCTCGCGCCCGAGATGGTCGACCGGGTGCTGGGCTCGGTGAAGCGGTAAAATTCGAGGCAATTGCTCGCCGTCGCGTGATCGGGCGCAGCGGGCAGGAACCTTGCGGATGCGGATCGAATTGGACTACGAATCCCGAGAGTTCCTCAAACGACACGGCGCTTCATGACCGCACATCAACGCAACCTTTCCGCCTCGATCGATCCCGTCAAGCTCGATCGGCTCGCCGAAGTCGCGATCAAGGTCGGCCTGCAGCTGCAGCCGGGGCAGGATCTCTTGCTGACCGCGCCTGCCGCGGCGATGCCGCTGGTGCGGCGGGTGGTGGAGCATGCCTACAAGGCCGGTGCCGGTCTCGTGACCCCGTTCTTCTCGGACGAGGAGCTCACGCTGGCGCGCTACCGTTACGGCAACGATGCGAGTTTTGATCGCGCCGCAAGCTGGCTCTATGAGGGCATGGCGAAGGCGTTCGGCGCCAACACCGCGCGGCTTGCGATCGTCGGCGACAATCCGATGCTGCTGTCGGGCGAAGACCCGGTCAAGGTGGCGCGCGCCAGCAAGGCCAATTCGATTGCCTACCAGCCGGCGCTGGAGAAGATCGTCAATTTCGACACCAACTGGAACATCATCGCCTATCCGAGCACGTCCTGGGCCAAGCAGGTGTTCCCCGACGATGCCGAGGACGTCGCGGTGGCCAAGCTTGCGGACGCAATCTTTGCCGCCTCCCGGGTCGATCAGGACGGCGCCGTCGCGGCCTGGGCACAGCACAATGCGAAGCTCCGCGAGCGCACCGAATGGCTGAACGGCCAGCGCTTCCACGCGCTGAAATATTCCGGACCCGGCATGGACCTCATGATCGGCCTTGCCGACGGTCATGAATGGGAAGGCGGAGCGTCGACCGCCAAGAACGGTATCGTCTGCAATGCCAACATCCCGACCGAGGAAGTCTTCACCACGCCGCACTGCCGCCGCGTCTCAGGCCACGTCGTCAGTTCCAAGCCGCTGTCCTATCAGGGCACGCTGATCGACAATATTTCGGTCAAGTTCGAGGAAGGCCGCATCGTCGAGGCCAAGGCCTCGCGCGGCGAGGAAGTGCTGAAGAAGGTGCTAGACACCGACGAGGGCGCGCGCCGCCTCGGCGAGGTCGCGCTGGTGCCGCATTCCTCGCCGATTTCGAAGAGCGGGCTATTGTTCTTCAATACGCTGTTCGACGAGAACGCCGCCTCCCACATCGCGCTCGGCCAGTGCTACTCGAAATGCTTCGTTAATGGCGACAAGCTGACGCCGCAGCAGATCGCCGAGCAGGGCGGCAACAAGAGCCTGATCCATATCGACTGGATGATCGGCTCCGCCCACACCGACATCGACGGCATCCACGCCGACGGCCGCAGTGTGCCGGTGTTCCGCAAGGGTGAGTGGGCGTAACGGGCGACTGCCCACTCAGTCCCGTCATCCCCGCGCAAAGGCTTCGCCTTTGTCGCCGGAGGTGCGAGCGGAGCGAGCCTCAAGAGATGCACGGCCCCGCCGGTGGCCGTCGACCCTTCGAGACGCGCTACGCGCTCCTCAGGGTGACGGGCCTAAATTTGCTGTTGTCGGACTTGTGCTGCAGGGCTCTACTGAAACCGCCGCTCGCGCGCGGCGATCAGCTCGCGTCGCGGCGCGCTGAAGCGGCAGGTCTCGTGCTGGGGCCGGAAGCCGAGCCGGCGATAGATCTTCAGCGCGGGCGCGTTGCGGCTCGAGACGTTGAGCCAGCAGGGGTGCTCGATCGAGACGTCGTGCGCAGCCAGCACACGATAGACCAATAGCTGGCCGAGCCCGCGTCCCTGCCGCACCGGATCGACGGCGACCGACTCGATCCACATCGAGTTCCGCTCGGACTCGGTCAGGCAGAAGCCCGACATCTGGCCATCCTCCGACGCAATCCAGACTTCGCTCTCGGTCAGGACCTGCGCCATCTCCTCCGGCGAATACAGGCGGAAGGCGGCGTCCGAGGCATAGGCGGCATTGTGGATGCGCGCGACCTCGCCCGCGCAGGCGGTGACGTCGCTGACCTGCTCGATGGTGGCGCGCGCAGCCGCGAGCGTGCGCGCCGGCTGCAACGGCTCGACGCACTTCATCCCGATCTCGGACTCGACATGAACAAAGCCGAAGGTAGCGACGAAGGCCATACCCGCAGGCCAGTCGCTGCTCACCAGCGTCTGCACGGTGAGACCGGGATCGGCGTCGATCGCAAGCACCTCGTCGAACAGCGCGAGGCCAATCCGGTGGCGCCGCATCTCGGGCGCCACGACGATCTTGAGGAATCGGGAATGGTGCGCGCCCTGGTCGCGCAACGACGACTCGGCTAGGCCGCAGAGCGCGCCATCGCGCTCGGCGACACGGAAGTCCCGCCCGCCGCGGTTCTGCGGCAGCTTCAGGAACTGGTCCCATTGCGGCAGCGTGACAGGGCCTAGCCGCGGTTCCACCGCGGCTGCCTTTGCGTAAAGTTCGACCACCGCTTCCGCATCAGCCTCTCGAAGCGGCCGGATGGTGATGCCGTCATCCATGAGTCGGAAGCTTACCCGATATCGAGCCGATAGACATCCTTTGCCGTCTTCAAGAACAACGCCGTCTTTTCGGCTTCGCTATATTGTGATGCAAGCCGTTTAAAGGTGTTGAAGATGACCTGGTAACTGCATTGCCCCTTATCAGGTGGGAAGTTGCTCTCGAACATGCAACGGTCCGGACCGAACGCCTCGATGCAGGTCTCGACATAAGGCCGCCAGGCAGCGGCGAGTTCCTCCGACGAGGGCGGCCTGGGGCGGAGGTGGAAGTCGTAGCCGAGCAGGCACATCGCCAGCCCGCCGAGCTTGACCACCACATTCGGGCATTTGGCGATCTCCAGGATCGACGCCTTCCAGACCGGAAAGGTTTCCGCGCGCTTGCCGGCGAAGCGGCCGGTGCCGACCGGGCCGCCGCAATGGTCGAGAACGATCCTGGTATCGGGAAAGGCGCGAGCGAGGTCGGTCAGCTCGCCGATTTGCGGGTGGAACAACCAGGCATCGAAGCTGAGGCCGAGTGGCGCCAGGCAGGCGAACCCCCTACGAAAGGTGGAGTCCAGCAGAATGCCCTTCGGCCGGTTCGCGTACATGTGGGCGACGTCGGGGTCCTCGTCCCAGGCCGAGGAGTGGCGGATGCCGCGGAACCGGCCGTTGCCGGCGGCAATCTCCGCCTCCAGCACCGCCTTGGCCTGATCGCCGATCAGAAGGTTAACGTGGCTGACGATGCCGGCGCAGATCGCCGCCTTGCCGTAGCCGCCACTCGCCGCCATCGCGGCGACGCCGTTGGCGAACTCGACCTCGCCAACCGGACGGAACGCCTCCGGGCCGTCGGCGCGATACATCGATCGGCAATCGACATAGACGGTCGCCACGATGTTGTGGCCGGACGCGATGTCGTCGGACATCTCCTCGATCAGATAGCGCAAGCCCCCGCGATCCCAGAGATGGTGATGCGGATCGACGATCGGCCGGGCCGGATCGATGATCTCCTCGGTGTATTGGGCGAGCCAGTCTTCGCGCGGATTGGCATAAAGCCCGCTGGCGGAGGCGGGCAGAGTGCTGGCAACCATCGATTTTCACTCCCGTTTGGTTTTGCTTCTTCTTGAAGAGACGTCACACCCCGTCGAGGATGATCACCGTCGGCGTCGCCGGCAGGGTGTCGCGCGAGATCCGCAGGGTGCGCTCGCCGCCGCGGCGATCGATCTCGAACTGCTGGCCGATCAGGCGCATGAACTCGTCGAGCGGGGTGGCGAAGCGGTGCATCGGCAGCACGACGGCGGCGCGCAATCGCCTGGTGATCTCGGAGATGCCGTCGAGCGACATCGTATAGGTGCCGTCGATCGGCACCATCACGATGTCGAGCCGGCCGATCGCGGCGAAATGGCTGTCGTCGAGCTTGACGTGGAGGTGGCCGAGATGACCGATGCAGAGGCCGGCGACCTCGAAGATGAAGATCGAATTGCCGTCCTTGATCATCTCGCCGCCGGAGTCTTCGCCCCAGTAGCGGCGGATGTCGGTGGTGACATTGCGGATATAGACGTCGCCAATCCGCTCAGCGTAATGCGCGGCCTGGCCGTTCTCGCCCCAGCCATGCAGCACGTGGGGAATCTTGGGGTCGGGAAACAGCGTGTAGTGGGTCGCGTGGGCCCGGTTCATGGTCGCGACGTCGGGCAGCCGCCCGGTCCGATAGACGCCGTTATAGTCGGTCGCGATCCGGATGCCGCCGGGCGTGTCGATATAGTAGGTCGAATGGCCGGCATAGGTGATCGCGACCTCGTCGGCTTTGGCTGCGACGCGCCGGTAGTTCACCGGGAGGGCGCGCGGCGGCGCATTGGCCATCGCCAGGCATTCGCTGCGCTGGGCATCCTGCGCGAAGGCGTGGCTGGTGAACGTTCCCAGCAAGACGAGCGCGGCGAGCAATCTCAGCATGATGTGTTCCGCCTTCTTCCGCCTTCGGCGATATCCGCCGAGGTGAGATTATCGCGCAATCGGCGCGCCGTCATGATGAGGTCGGCGCATCGCTCCATGGCGCTGATTGCAACGCGATCCAGCGGATTGTTGCGTCGAGACGCGCTAGGATGCCGCGCAGACAACCAGGATCAGGGAGTTATGCGTGACTGACACTGCCTCCGCGCCGCGCGCGCCTTCGACCAGGCGGCTCGAACCATTGCGCCATGTCGACGCAGGCGTGCTCAACATCGCGTATTACGAGGCTGGTCCGGCCGAGGGGCCGGCCGTGATGCTGATGCATGGCTTCCCCTACGACATCCACTCCTATGTGGACGTTGCGCCTGCGCTGGCGGCGCAGGGTTGTCGGGTCATCGTGCCCTATCTGCGCGGCTACGGACCGACGGCCTTCCGCGACAAGGCAACGCCGCGGTCGGGCGAGCAGGCGGCGGTCGGCGCCGACATGATGGCGCTGATGGACGCGCTCGGCATCGAGCGCGCGGTGTTCGCCGGTTATGACTGGGGCGGCCGCGCCGCATCGATCGGTGCGGCGCTGTGGCCGGAAAGGTGCATCGGCCTCGTCTGCACCAACGGCTACATGATCCAGGACATCGCGCATGCGATGGTGCCGGCGCCGCCGGATCGCGAGGTGGCGCTGTGGTACCAGTACTATTTCCAGCTTGAGCGAGGGCGGGCGGGGCTCGCCGCCCACCGGCGCGGCATCGCCAAAATCCTGTGGTCGCAATGGTCGCCGAGCTGGGCGTTCGACGACGCCTGCTTCGAGCGGACTGCGGTCGCGTTCGACAATCCTGACTATGTCGACGTCGTGATCCACAGTTATCGGCACCGTTACGGCGTTGTCGATGGGGATCCCCAATATGCGGATTTGCAGCGGCGGCTGGACGCGTTGCCTGTCATCAGGGTTCCCGCCATCACGCTCGACGGCGCCGACGACGGTGTGACGTTCGCGACCGACGGCAGTCGCACCGCGGCAAAGTACACTGGCCGCCTGGCCCATCGCCTGATTCCGCATGCCGGCCACAATCTGCCGCAGGAAGCGCCGGAGGTGTTTGCCGCCGCGGTGCTGGAGGTGATGAAGGCTAAAGCATGATCCGGAAAAGTGCGAAGCGGTTTTCCGAAAAGATCATGCTCAAACAAGGAACCAAAGCGCGGTGATGATTCAACCTAATCTCATCGCGCTTTAGCGCCGCGGGCTGATCTTCCAGGCGATCGCAAGCGTCAGCAGCGTCAGAATGCTGCTGACCAGCGCGGCCGTCGGGATTGTCAGGGCCAGCGCCGCGGTTGCGGCCCAGCCGATCGAGGAGAAGGCTTCCGCGAAAGTGGCGATGCGCGAGGAGGTCTGACGCCGGCGGAATTGGCTGCGCTTGGCCTGCGCGCGGAACCAGAGCTGGACGGCGGCGGCGGATGTGGTCGCAATGATGATTGCGATCGCCGTGACCGCGGCCTGCCCTGGCGAGGCAAACGCCAGCGCGGTCACCAGCGGGGCGAAGACCACGGCGATTGCGATCAGGACCACCTCGACCTTGGCACGGGTCACGCGTGACGGCGGCAGCGGCGCGGTCGCCACCAGATCGGGCGCGTCCTCGCCGGAGATGGTCAGCCAGGCGAGGCCGCCCGCGAGCTGGCCTGCGGCCATGACGATGACGGGCGTAATCAGCACGATCGCGGTCGACGTACCGGAGAAGCTGCGCCACAGCATCAGCGCCGGCGGCAGCAGATAGAGCATCTGCATCAGGCTCTGCGACAGCAGCCACGGATCGCGGCGCAGCAGCAAAAATTCCTTGCGCCGCAGCGCCTGCTGCCGCGAGCCCGCCCGGAACGCGCGGGCGCGTCCCCGCGTCACCGCAGCCGGATTGGCGGCGACGCTGGCGACCGTATCGGCAAACCGCGGTGCGAATATCGCCATCACGCCGCCGAGCATCACCAACGCCGCAGCGAGCAACAGCATCATGATTTCGAGGTCGCCGAGCGATGCCCGCGCCGGCCACCACAGCAGGCTGTCGGGGGCGGGGGCAATTCGCGCCGCGGTTTCCGAGGTCAGAAAGGCAAAGCGCGACAGCGTGCCGTAGGACAGCACGGCCACGACCTGCAGCGCGATGACGAAGCCCGCACCGATCACGGCGGAGACGACCTGCGCCACCAGCCGTGTTCGGCTCGGCCCGATCAGGCGGAACAGGAACGCGGTGACGGCGATCGCGGTGGCGGCCGCCGACAGCCCGATCGCAAGGACGACGCCGAAGCCGGCGAGCCAGCGCGGGCCGCCGAGATAGACCAGCACGTCGATGAACGGCGTCGACAGCAACAGCGCCATGCTGCTCACCGTCAGCGCGATCGCGGCGATCCGGATCGAGAAGATGTTGGTGAGCTTTGCCGGTGACGACATGATCAAATCGAGATCGGCGCGGGCGTAGAATACGCGCGTCACCGACTCGATCGCCTGCGAGAGCATCAGCGCCCAGGCCAGGAAGATCGTCGCGGTCAGCACGATCAGGGACGACGGGTCGAGCGGAAACCGCAGGTCGGCATAGCGGCTGACCACGGCATAAGCCGGCAGATGCAGGATCGCCGCGAAGCTCAAGAGGCCGATCACGGCGCGATTGCGCCGGCGCCGGCCGCCGGTCATCATCGCCAGCCATTCGCGCCACGCCAGGCGGAATTCGTGGCGCGCGAACCAGGTGAGATGGGCGACCGAGCTCACGCGGCCGCCGCTTCGGTATCGACCAGCGCGATGAACATATCCTCGAGGGTGGTGTCGTTGCGGCCGTTCTGCTCGCGCAGCTCGGCCAGCGTGCCCTCGGCGATCAGCCTGCCGGCCGCGATCACGCCGATCCGGTCGGCCATCCGCTCGGCGACTTCGAGAATGTGGGTCGTCATGATCACGGTGCAGCCGGCGCGGACGCGCTCCTGCAGCAGCCCCTTGACGTGACGCGCCGACAGCGCGTCGAGGCCAGTCAGCGGTTCGTCGAGAATGATCAGGCGGGGATCGTGCACCAGCGCGCCGGCGAGCGCGACCTTCTGGCGCATGCCCTTGGAGAAGCCTTCGCAGCGCTCGTTGAGATGCGGCTCGAGCCCGAGGGACATCAGGAGATCTCGCGCCGAGCTCTCCGAGGTGCGCGGATCGATGCCCCAGAGGCCGGCGACGAATTCGAGATACTCCAGCGGAGTCAGCTTGTCGTAGATCATCGGCTCGTCGGACACCCAGGCCATGATCTGCTTGGCGGCGACCGGATCGGCGAGCGCGTCGATGCCGAGGATCGCCACCGAGCCGGCATCGGGCCGCAACAGCCCCGCCACCATGCGCAGCGTCGTGGTCTTGCCGGCGCCGTTCGGCCCGAGCAGCGCATAGAATTCGCCGACACGGATCGTGAGATCGAGCGCGTCGACCGCCGGGCGGTCAAAACGCTTGGTTAACCCTCGCACGGCGAGTGCGGACAGTTCAGGTGTCATGGCGTGGTGGCGATCCGGAAATTCGCTCGTCGGTTGCGCAAGCTTTGGACAAAAACCGTTTCGGTGCAGTGAATCGCACGGGGCAAATCAAAGGTGATATCCGTATTAGTCCGTGCTGCGGCAAATCTCCGCAAATGTGATGATACAGCGACAACAGCGGTTTGTTGACAGGGATCGGGCGTTTTGGCTCAATCGGGGCGGACATAGGCGGCTTTCAGCGCTCCAGACACAAGGGCGTGAAGGCGGGATGCAACGAGCGATCGGATAAGAATCGCCGGGCATCGGGGAGGGAAACGATGCTGGACTTTGTTCAGCAGCTCGTCAGCGGCATCGCGCTCGGCTGCGTTTACGGCCTGATCGCGCTCGGCTTCGTGCTGGTCTACAAGGCAACCGAGGTCGTCAATTTCGCGCAAGGCGATTTGATGATGCTGGGAGGCTTTTTCGCCTTCACCTTCATCGGCATGCTCGGGTTGAATTACTGGGTCGGGTTCGCCGGCGCGGTAATCTGCATGGCGCTGTTCGGCATGCTGGCCGAGCGGCTCGTGGTGCGGCCGATCCTCGGTTATCCGCAGTTCTCCATCATCATGGCGACGATCGGGCTCGGCTATTTCCTGCGCTCAATCTCCGGCATGATCTGGGGCACCGACGACTTCAAGATCGAGACGCCGTTCAGCCAGGGCGTGCTTCGGATCGGCAGCCTGGTGCTCGCCTACGACAAGCTGTCGGTGATCGCGGCGACCATCATCCTATGCGCGCTGCTCTATCTGTTCTTCAACCGCACCACGCTCGGCACCGCGATGCGCGCCAGCTCCGAGAACATGCTGGCTGCCTATTACATGGGCATTCCGGTCAAGCGGGTGGTCTCGATCGTCTGGGCGATCTCGGCCGCGGTCGCGACCTGCGCCGGCGTGCTGCTGGCGCCGATCACCTTCATTCATTCCAATGTCGGCCTGGTGCTGGGGTTGAAGGCGTTTCCGGCCGCGGTGCTCGGCGGCTTCGGCTCGATCCCGGGTGCTGTGGTCGGCGGCGTCCTGATCGGCGTGATCGAGAGCATGGCCGGCTTCTATTTGCCGCAGGGATGGAAGGACGTCGCGCCATACATCGTGCTGCTGGCGGTGCTGCTGCTCAAGCCCGAGGGCCTGTTTGGCCTTCATGTCCGGAAGAAAGTCTGAGGAGCGACACATGCGGTTTCTCTTCAAGACCGACTATGAAGACGACATCAAGCTGTTCCCACATTCGGGCTACATCTACTCCTACGGCCTGTTGCTGGCGGTGCTGCTGATCGCGCCCTACGTGCTCTCAAGCTATCTGATGAGCCAGCTGGTCTTCGTCTGCATCTACGCGACGGTCGGCGTCGGGCTCCTGATCCTGACCGGCTTCACCGGACAGGCCTCGCTCGGCCATGCCGCGTTTCTTGCGATCGGCGCCTACACCGCGGCCTATCTGCAGCAGTTCAATGTGCCGTTCCCGGTCTACTTCCTCGCCGCGGGGCTGTTGACCGGCGTGGTCGGCGCGCTGGTCGGATTTCCGGCGTTGCGGCTGCAGGGCATCTATCTGGTGATCGCGACGATCTCCTTTGCCTTCATCGTCGAGGAGATCCTGGCGCGCTGGGAAAGCGTCACCAACGGCAACGAGGGCATGCGGGTCAAGACCATGCAGCTGCTCGGCACGACCGTGTCGCGCGACGGCCCGACCTTCTATTACCTCTGTCTTGCGGTGCTGGTGCTGACCATCGTCGGCACGCTCAATCTGCTGCGCTCGCCGACCGGGCGCGCCTTCGTCGCGATCCGCGACAGCGAGACCGCGGCGCGCAGCATGGGCATCAATGTCGCGCTCTACAAGGTGAAGTCGTTCGCGATCTCGGCGGCGATCACCGGCTTTGCCGGCGTGCTGTTCGCGCACAAGCTCTCCTTCATCTCGCCCGAGATGTTCACGCTGCAGCTTTCGATCGAGTTCATCATCGTGACCCTGATCGGCGGCACGTTCAGCCTGCACGGCGCGGTGCTGGGCGCGATCTTCCTGGTCATGATCGATCCGTTCCTGACCTATCTGAAGGACGATATGCCCGGCGTGATCGGCGGCATTGCTGCGACCCTCGGCGCCGGCACCGAGCGCGCGGGCCACATCCAGGACGCCGTCGCAGCCTTCGCCTCCGCCAACGGACTGAAAGGCGCGATCTACGGCATCATCATCGTGCTGTTCGTGCTGTTTGAGCCGCTCGGACTCTACGGCCGCTGGCTCAAGATCAAGCTGTTCTTCCAGCTGTTCCCGCTCTACAAGCGCGCGACCTTCAAGCGGCAGAAGATCTATGTGAAATCGGAGCGGAACAGATGAGCTATTTCCGCGCCGAGAACCTGTCGCTGCATTTCGGGGGCCTCAAGGCGGTCGATGCGGTCAGCTTCGCGGTCGAGAAGGGCGAGATCCTGTCGATCATCGGGCCCAACGGTGCCGGCAAGAGTTCGATCTTCAACCTGATCTCGCGGATCTATCCGCCGACCTCCGGCAAGATCTTCTTCGAGGATCAGGACATCACCCAGGAGCCGGCCTACGATATCGCGAAACTCGGCATCGCCCGCACCTTCCAGAACATCGAGCTGTTCGAGAACGCGACCGTGCTGAGCAATCTCCTGGTCGGTCGCCATCGCCATTCCACCACCCGGCTGTGGCAGGAGCTGTTGTTCCTGCCGAGCGTCCGCGCCGGCGAGAAGGCGCATCGCCGCCGCGTCGAGCAGGTGATCGAGTTCCTTGATCTCGAGCCCTACCGCGACAAGCTGATCTCGGGACTGCCTTACGGCGTGCGCAAGGTGATCGAGCTGGCGCGGGCGCTGTGCTCGGAGCCGAAGCTGATCCTGCTCGACGAGCCGTCGTCAGGCCTCAATGTCGAGGAGACCGACGACATGTCGTTCTGGATCCGCGACATGAAGAGCGAGCTCGGCATCACGGTGCTGATGGTCGAGCACGACATGACGCTGGTCAACCGGGTCTCCGACCGCGTCATCGCGTTGAACTACGGCCGCGTGCTGGCGATGGGCTCGCCGTCCGAGGTGCAGCACCATCCCGACGTCGTCGCAGCGTATCTCGGCGCATGAGGATGATGCCATGAGCACAGCGGACATCATCCTGAAGCTCTCCAACATCGAGAGCTATTATGGGCCGATCATGGCGATCCGCGGCGTCAGCCTCGAGGTGCCGCGCGGCCGGATCGTGACGCTGCTCGGCGCCAACGGCGCCGGCAAGACCACGGTTCTGAAGACGATCTCCGGCATCCTCGACCCGCAGAAGGGCTCGATCGAATTCCTCGGCAAACCGATCCAGCGCATGGAGGCCGACCGGATCGTGCGGCTCGGTCTCAGCCACGTGCCGGAGGGGCGCGAGGTGTTTCCGTTCCTGTCGGTGCGCGAAAACCTGATGATGGGCGCCTATCTGCGCAAGGACCGCGACGGTGTGGCGCAGGACCTCGAGCGCGTCTACGGCTATTTTCCACGATTGAGGGAGCGGCTCGGCCAGCCCGCCGGGCAGCTTTCGGGCGGCGAGCAGCAAATGCTGGCGATCGGGCGGGCGCTGATGAACCGGCCGACCCTGCTGCTGCTCGATGAGCCGTCGCTCGGGCTGTCGCCGATCCTGGTGAAGGAGATCTTCACCATCATCCGCCGCGTCAATGAGGAGCAGGGCATGTCGATCCTGCTGGTCGAGCAGAATGCCAAGCTCGCGCTGGAGACGGCGCATTACGGCTATGTGCTGGAGATCGGCCGCGTCGTCATGAACGATACCTGCGAGCGGCTGATGAATTCGCCCGATATCCAGGAGTTCTATCTCGGCGCCAAGGAAGCCGGCGCGCGGGGCGAGCGGCGCTGGAAAAAGAAGAAGACGTGGCGTTGAGAAGGACTTGGTGCTGAAAATTGGCGCCGAGGAAGGTTTGGCACTGAAAGAGAGTTGGAGCTAGATTTAAGGCCTGTTTCGCCAACAAGACCGGCACGAGGGGCCGGCGGGCGAGACGGGCGGCAGAGGAGGGAGCGCGCATGGCAGGACCAGCGGTGCTGACGGTTGCCGACACGATCGCGAGGAGCTTTCTGCTCGCGGTTCAAACGCGTGGCGACAGGCCCGCGATCCGCGAGAAGAAGTTCGGCATCTGGCAACCGACCAGCTGGCGCGAATGGCTGCAGATTTCCAAGGACATCGCCTTCGGCCTGCATGCGACCGGCTTTCGCCCGGGCGACGTCGCCTCGATCATCGCCAACGCGGTGCCGGAATGGGTCTATGCCGACATGGGCATCCTGTGCGCCGGCGGCGTCTCGTCCGGGATCTATCCGACCGATTCGGCGGCGCAGGTCGAATACCTCATCAATGATTCCCGCACGCGGGTGATCTTCGTCGAGGACGAGGAGCAGCTCGACAAGGTGCTGACCTGCCGCTCGCGGTGTCCGACGCTGGAGAAGATCGTCGTGTTCGATATGGAGGGCCTCTCCGGCTTCTCCGATCCGATGGTGCTGTCGCTTGCCGAATTCACCGCGCTCGGCCGCAACCATGCCCAGGGCAGCGATGCCTTGTGGGACGAAATGACCGGCAGCCGCACCGCCTCCGATCTTGCGATCCTGGTCTACACCTCCGGCACCACGGGCCCGCCCAAGGGCGCGATGCACTCCAACCGCAGCGTGACGCACCAGATGCGCCACGCCAACGACCTCTACCCCTCGACCGACAGCGAGGAGCGGCTGGTGTTCCTGCCGCTCTGCCATGTCGCCGAGCGAGTCGGCGGCTATTACATTTCGCTCGCACTCGGCTCGGTGATGAATTTCGCCGAGAGCCCGGAGACGGTGCCGGACAATCTGCGCGAGGTGCAGCCGACCGCGTTCCTCGCGGTGCCCCGGATCTGGGAGAAGTTCTATTCCGGCATCACCATCGCGCTGAAGGATGCGACCCCGTTCCAGAACTGGATGTATGCCCGCGCGCTCGCGATCGGCAACCGGATGACCGAGTGCCGGCTGCAGGGCGAGGCGCCGCCCTTGTCGCTGCGGATCGCCAACCGCGCGGCCTATTGGCTGGTGTTCCGCAACATCCGCCGCATGCTCGGGCTCGACCGCTGCCGGATCGCATTGACCGGCGCCGCGCCGATCTCGCCGGATCTGATCCGCTGGTATCTCGCGCTCGGCATCGACATGCGTGAGGTCTACGGCCAGACCGAGAATTGCGGAGTCGCGACCATGATGCCGGCGGACCGCATCAAGCTCGGCTCGGTCGGCAAGGCCGCGCCTTGGGGCGAGGTGATGATCTGCCCGAAGGGCGAGATCCTGATCAAGGGCGACTTCCTGTTCATGGGTTATCTCAACCAGCCGGAGAAGACCGCCGAGACGATCGACGCGAAGGGCTGGCTGCACACCGGCGACGTCGGCACGATCGACAATGAAGGCTATGTCAAGATCACCGACCGGATGAAGGACATCATCATCACCTCCGGCGGCAAGAACATCACGCCGTCCGAGATCGAGAACCAGCTCAAATTCTCGCCCTATGTATCGGATGCGGTCGTGATCGGCGACAAGCGGCCGTATCTCACCTGCCTGATCATGATCGACCAGGAGAATGTCGAGAAATACGCCCAGGATCATGACATTCCCTTCACCAATTACGCGAGCCTGTGCCGCGCCCGCGAAATCCAGGATCTGATCCAGCGCGAGGTCGAGGCGGTCAATGTGAAGTTCGCGCGCGTCGAGACGGTCAAGAAATTCTATCTGATCGAGCGCCAGCTCACGCCCGAGGACGAGGAGCTGACGCCGACCATGAAGCTGAAGCGCAGTTTCGTGAACAAGCGCTACGCCGCCGAGATCGACGCCATGTATGGCGAACGCGCGGTGGCATAGGGCATGATCCGGAAAAGTGTGAAGCGGTTTTCCCTCGCGACAATCGCGCAGCGCTTGTGCGGAGATCATGCTCAAAGAAGGATTCGACGACGCCGAATTAGCGAAGGAGCGAGCCGGCCCGACCCTTCGCTCAACATGGGCCATGTAAGGAGGAGACTGCAATGTCGAAATCGCTGAAGGCGCTAGGCCTTGCGGTGAGCGCGTTGGCGCTGACCTGTCTGCCGGCCGCAGCCCAGACCAAGGTCACCAATGAAGGCATATCGCCGACCGAGATCGTGATCGGAACGCACCAGGACTTGTCCGGACCGATCAAGGTCTGGGGCGTTCCGGTGTCCAACGGCATGAAGATGGCGGTCGAGGAGATCAACGCCGGCGGCGGCATCAACGGCCGCAAGATCAAGATGATCCTGGAGGATAACGGCTACGATCCGAAGAAGGCGGTGCTGGCCTCGCAGAAGATGGTCGAGCGCGACAAGGTGTTCGCGATGATCGGACCGATGGGCTCGCCGACCGTGCTCGCCGCGCAGGACGTCCTGTTCGATGCGGGTGTGCTGCAGCTGTTCCCGCTGACGGCCGCCGAATTCACCTTCAAGTTCGATCCCGCCAAGCCGCAGGAGCGGTTGAAGTTCAACAACCTCCTGCCCTATGTCGAAAGCACGCGCGCCGCGCTCAAATACATGATGGAGTGGAAGAACTTCAAGAAGCCCTGCATCATGCATCAGGATGACGAGTACGGCAAAAACGTGCTCGACGGCTTCACCCAGCAGCTCGGCGCGATGAAGGTGCAGCCGGCCTCGGTCACGAGCTACAAGCGCGGCGCCTCCGATTTCTCGGCGCAGGTCGCCAAGATGAAGGCCGACGGCTGCGACCTCGTCGTGCTAGGCACCGTGATCCGCGAGACCATCGGCGCGATGAACGAGGCCAAGAAGCTCGGCTGGGACGTAACCTTCCTCGGCGCCACCCCGACCAACGTGCTCGAAGTGCCGGCGCTCGGCAAGGAAGCCGTCGAAGGGCTCTATGCGGCGTCGGGCTTCGAGATTCCCTACGAGGACACGGCCAAGGGCAAAGTGAAGGACTGGCTGGTGAACTACAAGAAGATGTTCAACACCGACGCCAACACCCAGGCGATCATCGGCTACAACGCGGTGATGACCTTCGCCTTCTACGCGCAGAAGGCGGGCAAGGATCTCACCGGCCAGAAGATGCTGGACTCGCTGGAGTCAGGCGACAAATTCCTCGACATCTTCAGCTCGCCGCCGACCAAGTTCTCCAAGACGGATCATCTCGCCAACACCATCACCCAGGTGCAGGAGGTCAAAGGCGGCCGCTGGGTTCTGGTGAAGGACAATTTGATGTTCTGAGCGGCATTCCTCGGGATCGTCGTTCCGGGATGGTGCGTCAGCACCAGACCGCAGGTGGGCAGTTGCGCACGGGGGAACCTCGAGAATCCCCAATTCGCAATTGCGAATTGGGGTTCGATGCTTCGCATCGCCCGGAATGACGCAGTCAGTTACCTCGCCGCCGGCCGCCACGCGGCCTCGGCGACGAGCGGGGCATCGACATAGCGGCTGACGCCATGCTGGTCGATCACGAAGGTCGGCCGAAAACTCCTGATGTCGGCGTCCTCGATCATCGCCATGCGGCGGTTGTCGAGCGTCAGCCAGCGGCCGTCGAGCCGCGCCGCGACCACCGCATGGTCCTCGCCGCCGACGAGGTCATGCAGGACGACGATCCGCAAATCTTCCGGCGCCACGCCGGCCTTGCGCAGCGCCACCAATTTCGCGATCGCATAGTCCTCGCAATCGCCGCTGCCGCGGGCGAGCGTGGCGAGCGGCGTCGCCCAGACGTCGGGCTCGCCATAAGCCACAAGATCGCTGCCCGGGCGGATCGCAAGGTTGATCGCGCGGTTGATTTCGCCGAGCCGGGCGCGACCCTGACGCGCCCGTCCGGCATCGACGATCGCCAGGAATCGCAGCGCCGCCGGCGACGCGCAACCCGCGCGGTCGCTCTCGCAGGCTGCCAGTTGCTCCAATTCGTCGGCGAGCTTGTGCTGCACGCCGAGCCATTTGTCGTACAGGCCGCCGTCGGCAAGCAGGCTGGTCGTCAGGCCGAACGGCTCGGTCGACTTTCTGATCAGCGTCGCCGGACCGGGCGAGAGCAGCGAAGCCGCATTGAGCTCGGCAACTGGCGCGGCCAGGGCCAGGCCGAAACCCAGCATGACGGCGCGCAGCGCAAGCGAGCGAAGCGAGAATCTCATCCGACACCCCCTGTCCGCTCATCGGCGGGTGGATATTGCACCGCGCACGCGACCGGATCGTTTCATGCCGGCCAGCATGACGAACGATCCCTTCGAATCGACTTAAGATGTGGGGAATCAGGGGAAGAGGCTAAAGGGCGCCTGCGTGGGGTCCCGAAAACTTTACCGGTTTGTGAAAGGAAGCGGCGAACCTTTTTCCACTGCTTTGCAACTCATCCTTGCCTCCTGGTTAACCCGGCCGGTCGCGCACGGGACTCGTGTGATTTGTAAGCTAAGTCACAGCTTTGGCCGGGAAATTGGGGTCAAATGCCCGCTCTGGGGTATGGGGGAATAGAGGCAAGTACAGAAATGCCAATCAATACCACGAATACGTGGCTCAGTACGTATCTTGGCTTAAATCCCACCTTATGGTACCGTCAAACGAATGCGAACTACACGGCTCTTCACAGGGTGAGCCAAGTCACATCCACTCAAACCGCACTACAGGACCACCTTGCGCAAGCACAGAGTGGTTTCGCCAAGCTTTATCCGATGATATGCAGACTTAATCATTCGGATATTTTAACAATATTAACTCTCGTGCGGTGATCCGCAGTGAACTTTGTCGAGAAATTCGACGGCCTGTCGCCGAACACGGACGCTTATGCCCGTGGATACGTGCACGTCGACAGCGTTTCCACGCATGCTCCGGCCGGCGCGATCATCGTCGACGACGGGCAATTGCTGTTCACCGGCGACTTCAAGCGGACCGGGCTCGATCTCGTCATCGCGAGGGACGATCGGGAACTCGTCCTGCACGACTATTTCAAGGGCGAGAAGCGCGCGCCGCTGGCGTCGCCTGACGGCGCGCATCTCACCGGCGATCTCGTCAGCGCACTCACCGGCTACACACAATATGCCCAGGCCGGCGGCGCGGCGGAGCCGGCCAAGGTCATCGGCCATGTCACCAAGCTGACCGGGAACGCCACGGCCATCCGCAATGGCGTCGCCATCGTCCTGAACCAGGGCGACAACGTCAACAAGGGTGACGTTGTGCAATCCGGCGGCGACTCGACGCTCGGCATCACCTTCATCGACGGCACCGTGTTCGGTCTCGGGCCGAACGCCAAGATGGTGCTGAACGAAATGATCTACGACCCGAACGGGTCGAGCAATTCGTCGCTGATGAGTCTGGTCTCGGGCACGATCTCCTTCGTGGCCGGCGCGACCGCCAAGCACGGCGACATGAAGGTCGATACTCCGGTTGCGACCATGGGCATCCGCGGCACCGCGGTGCTGGTCGAGATCGATTTCGACGTGCAGGGCACCGGCGGCGTGCCGCCGGCCAAATTCCAGGTGCTGGTCGAGCCCGATGGCAGCACCGGCTCCTACATCCTGTTCGACAAGACGACGCTCAATCCGATCGCGACCGTCGATCAGGCCGGCACCCAGACCATCGTCAACGGCCAGGGCAGCGTCAGCTTCGTCTCGTCGGCGCAACTGTCGACCGATGCGCAGAAGCTCATCTCCGACGTCTTCGCGCTGAAGTTCACCGACAACAACAATCCCAACACCAAGCTCACGACGAACTTCACGGACAGCGTCGTGCCGGTGTCGACCAGCTTCAAGCTCACCAGCAGCGACAGTGGCGCGCCGATCGTCATTCTGCTGACCTTCGTCAACACGACCGGACCTCAGGCCGGCGGCGCTCCCAACAGCAGGCTCGATCACATCCCGGGGCCGCCGCAAGTCGTGACCCAGGACGCGGTGTTTACCGAGCGGCCGGGGCTGACCCAAAGCGGGCTGTTCGACACAGCGACGGGCCAGATCAAATGGCTGGACCTCAATGTCGGTGACATACCGAGTGCGAAGGTCGACTATTCCGCGTTCAGCTACCGGGACGCCAACGGCAGCGACGTCACCTCATCGCTGACGGCTGCGCAGCTCGCGGCCATCAAGACGGTCGAGATCCCGTTGCTGCTCGAGCCCAATCCGAACAACAAGAATGCCGGTTCGGCGACCTGGACCTACAACCTTGCCGACAGCGCGTTCGACTTCCTGGCCGCCGGGGAAACGCTGACGCTGACCTATGTCGCGCGCGTCGACAATAATTTCGCGCCGAACAACGAGACCACATTCAAGACCTTCACGATCACGATCACCGGCACCAACGACACGCCGGCGGTGACGTCCTCGGCGCAGGCCGGTTCGATCACCGAACTCGCAGCAACGACGAATTCCGCCCAACCCGATACGGCGCACGGCACGCTGACGTTTACCGATGCGGATCTGACCGACACGCATACGGTCACCATCACCGGCGTCAGCGAGGCCGGCGTCACCACCGGACTTGCCAGCCATGCCACCGTGCTGAGCTGGCTGTCGCTGGGCGCGCTGACTGATTCGACCGATGGCGTGACGGGATCGCGCTCCTGGACGTTCTCGGCTGCCGACAGGAGCTTCGACTATCTCGCCACCGGCGAGACGCTGACGCTGACCTACACGGTCGAGATCGGCGACCATCAGGGTGGCGTCGTCACGCTGCCGGTCACCATCACGATCGTCGGCACCGACGACAGGCCGGTGATCACCTCACCGACCCAGGCGGCCGCCATCACTGAAGCCGAGGAGACGACCGGTTCGGTCGTGCCGGAGACCGCATCCGGTACCGTGACCTTCGTCGATGTCGACCTCAGCGACACCCACAGCGTCACCGTGGCCGGCGTCACCGAAACGGGCGTTACCACAGGGCTTCCCGATCAGGCGACGATACTGGGCTGGATGTCGCTCGGTACGCTGACGGATTCGACCGGCGGTGTAACCGGATCGCGCGCCTGGACCTTCTCGGCCGCCGACAGGAATTTCGACTATCTCGCCGTCGGCGAGACGTTGACGCTGACTTACCTGATCCAGGTCGACGACCACCACGGCGGTGTCGTGACCCAGCCCGTCACCATCACCATCACGGGCACCAACGACGCGCCGACGTTCACGTCGGAGCCGCCGACCGCCACGGTCCCCGAGATGATCGGCGAGACCGGATCGATCAAGCTCGACGTGGCCCAGGCCGCGGTGACATTTGCCGACGTCGATCTCAGCGACACCCACATCGTGTCGATCACCGCCGTCGCGGAATCCGGAACGACCACAGGCCTGCCCGAGGACGAGTCCACCATCCTGAACTGGCTCTCGCTGGGGACGCTGACCGATTCGACCGGCGGGGGCGCCGGATCCCGGGCCTGGACTTTCTCGGCCGCCGACCGCAATTTCGATTATCTTGCCGACGGTGAGACGCTGACGCTGACCTATACGGTCGAGGTCAATGACCATCATGGCGGCGTGATCAGCCAACCGGTGACGATCACGATTACCGGCAGCAATGACGCACCGATCGTCACGTCGGCGCCTCAGGCTGCCATCATCCCCGAACAACCCGATACGACCGGTTCATCGACGCTAGACAGCGCATCGGGCACCGTGACGTTCACCGATGTGGATCTTAGCGACACCCACACCATGACCATCACCGGCGTCGCCGAATCCGGGACGACCACGGGCCTGCCCGACGAGCCCGCGATCCTGAACTGGCTGTCGCTGGGGACGTTGACGGACGCGACCGGCGGTTCAACCGGATCGTCGATCTGGACCTTCTCGGCTGCGGACCAGAATTTCGACTATCTCGCCCTCGGCGAGACGCTGACGCTGACCTACACGATTCAGATCGACGACCACCATGGCGGCGTCGTCAACGAGCCCGTGACGATCACGATCGACGGCGCCAACGACGCGCCGACACTTGCCGACGTCAATGCCGGCACGCTCACCGATACCGCTGATAACGACACGTTCGGCACGCTGACCGGCACGCTGCATGGCAACGACGTCGACCATGGCGAAACCGCGACGCTGACTTATGCCGCGCTCAATTCGGACCACGCCGCGGTCACGCAGATCGCAGGCCTCTACGGCTCGCTGACCGTCAACCCGGACGGCACCTACAGCTATGTTCCCGATCCCGCCGCGATCAACGCCTTGGGCAAGGGTACCTATGCCGACACGTTCGATGTGGAGACGATCGACGCGCATGGCGCCGTCGGGACTGCGAAGCTGACGATCGACGTGATCGGCGCCAACGACACCCCCGTGATCCATACCGACAACGTCAGTATCACCGAACATCCCAACGGGACCGAGACGATCTCCGGACTGACCGTGACGGACGCCGATGCGACAGCCGACGAGACCTTCACCATGGCCGCGACGACGACGCCCGCTGCGGGCAGCAGCGTTGCGCCTTCGTCGCAGGAGGGGCTTCTCTCCAGCATCAACACAGCGCTTGGATCGTCGGGCCTCGTTTACAACCCCGGCCAGACACCGCCAGCGACCGACAAGATCGCGCTCTCCGTGACCGATGGCCATGGCGCAACCGATACGGTCAACCTGATCTTCAACGTCCAGCAGGATCCGCCGCAGCCGGTGACACTGACGGGGACCAGCGACAAGGACGTGTTCTTCGGGTCGGGGTACCAGGACAAGTTCGTGTTTGCGCCGAGCTTCAACCACGACACGATCCTGAACTTCACGCCAGGCGAGGACCAGATCGACCTGTCCACGGTCGTCTCGGCAAGCACCTTCAGTACCTGGTTCGATCAGCATGTTGCGACATCGCCGACGAACTCGGCGGATACGCTGATCACGGTCGACGGCGCAGACACGATCACATTGCACAATGTCGCGAAGGCGAGCCTGTCTCAGAACGACTTCATTATTCATTTTACGTGACGGACGCGCGGCGGTGTCGCCGCGGGTCTGGTCCGGCCGATTGTGCACTGCGCATGCTTGTTCGATTGGAACAATTCTGCGCGCGTGATATCCAGATGGCATGAAACGGCTGAAGGCGATACGCAGGTGGTTCGCACGGCGCTTCGGCTACGCGCGGCTGGTCTGCGTGGCGCTGTTGATCGGCATTGCCGCGCTGCGGATCGTGGATCCGGCTCCGGTCCAGGAGCTTCGCGTCAGGACGTTTGACACATTCCAGGCGCTGCAGCCGCGCCAGAAGACCGCGCGGCCCGTCACCATCGTCGACATCGACGAGAAGAGCCTCGCCGATCCCCGGCTCGGACAGTGGCCGTGGCCACGGACGCGGCTCGCCGACATCGTCACCAACCTCACCCGGCTCGGCGCCGTGGTGATCGCGTTCGACGCGGTGTTCTCCGAGCCGGACCGTCTCAACCCCGATATCGCCGCCGATACCTTCAGCAGCCTCGATGAGGAGATGCGCGCCAGGCTGCGGCAGCTGCCGAGCAACGACAGCATCATGGCCGAAGCCATCAAGAACTCGCGCGTGGTGCTCGGCGAATCCGGCGGGCCCAACGTGCGCGCCGACCTCAACGAAAAGCTTCCGGTCACCGGACTTGCGATGCTCGGCGAGGAGCCGCAGCCTTTCATGTTCATGTTCCCGGGGTTGCTGCGCAACGTGCCGGTGCTTGAGGAGGCGGCTGCCGGGCGTGGCCTGTTCACGATCAGGCCGGAGCGCGACGGTATCGTCAGGCGCGTGCCGATGATCATGGTGGCGCAGGGCATCACCATGCCGTCGCTGAGCTTCGAGATGCTGCGGGTGGCGAGCGGCTCGGGTACGATCCTGATCAAGGCCGACAAGGCCGGGATCAAGAGCCTGGGTCTCAAGGGCTTTGCGATCCCGACCGATCTCCACGGCCAGCTCTGGATCCACTACGCCCGCCGCGATCCCTCGATCTATGTCTCGGCCGTCGATGTGCTGGACGGGCGCGTCCCACCGGACCGAATTGCCGGCAAGCTGATCGTGATCGGCACCTCGGCGATCGGGCTGAACGACATCAAGACGACGCCGGTGACGCCGGCGATGCCTGGTGTCGAGGTTCATGCCCAGGTGCTGGAGAGCGCGCTGACCGGCGACGTCGTTTCGCAGCCGAATTACGGCATCGGCATCGAGTTCTTCGCCGCGTTGATCATGGGGCTCCTTGTCATCGCCTTCGCGCCGAAGTTCGGTCCGATCACGCTGGTCGCCGTCGGCGGAATGTTCGCCTCCGTGCTGATCGGCACGTCCTGGTATTTCTATTCCCAGCACCGGCTGCTGATCGACTTCACCTATCCGCTGATGTCGACCACGGCGATCTATCTCACGCTGATCTTCTCCGCCTTCGTGCGCGAGCAGCAGCAGCGCCGACAGATCAGGTCGCAATTCGTGCAGTACATGTCGCCCGCGCTGGTCGAGCAGCTGGCGCAGTCGCCGGAGCGGCTGGTGCTCGGCGGCGAGGAACGCGAGATGACCATTATGTTCTCGGACATGCGCGGTTTCACCTCGATCTCGGAAACCTACAAGAGCAATCCGCAGGGCCTCACGGCGCTGATGAACCGCTTCCTTACTCCGCTTTCCAACGCGATCCTCGCCCGCAAGGGCACCATCGACAAATATATGGGCGACGCCATCATGGCGTTCTGGAACGCGCCGCTCGACGACAAGCAGCACCAGCTCAACGCATGCGATGCGGCGCTCGACATGCTGGAGCGCGTCGACGACCTCAACCGTGAGCGGGAGCAGGAGGCGAAGGACGGTGGCCACGTCTATGTGCCGCTCAACATCGGAGTCGGTCTCAACACCGGCTTCTGCGTAGTCGGCAATATGGGCTCCGATGTGCGCTTCGACTATTCGGTGTTCGGCGACAGCGTCAATCTGGCCTCGCGGCTCGAGGGGCAGTCAAAGGAGTACGGCTTCCCGATCATCGTGGGATCGAAGACTGCGCTCGCGGTGAAGGAAAAGTTCGCGATCCTCGAGCTCGACTTCATCATGGTCAAGGGCAAGAAGGAGCCCGAGGTGATCTACGCGATTGCCGGCCGCGAGGATGTCGCGAACTCCGGCCGCTTCCAGCGGCTGCGCAACCTGACCATCGAGATGCTCGCCTGCTACCGCGGCCGCGATTGGGACGGCGCGCTCGCCGCGATCGAACGCGGCCGCAAGACCGACGAGGCGCAGACGCTGCAATATCTCTACCGCCTCTACGAGGCGCGCATCCACGCCTTCAAGAAGGAGCCGCCGCCCGACGACTGGAACGGCGCATTCGCGTTGACGACGAAATAGACGCCCCACTTTCGTCGGGACGACGGCGGAGGGGTTTACGCGGCGACGACCAGCAACTACTCCAGCCCGATCTGGGTCAGGTCCTGGAACCAGTGCTGCGCCTGCACGAAGGTTTTCACCTTCGGCGACAACGCGTGCGGATTGGTGTCGTGCACCACCCACACCAGCGCGGCATCGTCGACGATCAGCGCGTGCGCCTGCGCCAGCAGCGCATCCTGCTTCGCGGTATCGAAGGTCTGCTTGGCCTCGTCGATCAGCGCATCGACCTTCGGGTTCTTGTAGCCGCCCCAGTTGACGCCGACCGGTGCGATTTGGCCGGAATGGAAGAACCGCACGATGGCGTAGAGCGGATCCGACGTGACATAGGCGATGTTGTTGGCGGTGATGCCGGCGTTCATCTCGTCCGCCGCGCCCTTGCGCCAGTGCGTATATAATGTCTCGAGCTCGACCACCTTGAAGTCGATGTCGATGCCGATCTCCCTGAAGCTCTGCTGCAGGAACTCGTTCATCGGCAGCGACAGCATCTGCCCGGTACCGCCCTGGGCGATGATGAAGGTCGCCTTCAGCGGCTTGTCCTTCGAATAGCCGGCTTCCTCCACCAGCTTCCTGGCGGCTGCGAGGTCGTATTTCAGTTCAAAGGTCGGCTTGCCGAACCATGGGCTCGACGGATCGACCTGGCCCTTGGCGGGCTTGGCGAGGCCGTTCATCAGGCCAACCACCGCCTCGCGGTCGATCGCGAGGTTGAGCGCCTTGCGCAGGCGGATATCGGTCCATGGCGAGCCCGGCAGCACGCTCAAGTGATAGTTCCAGACATGCGGTGTCACGTTGTCGACGATCCTCATGCCGGCGGCCTTGAGCTGCGGCACGGCGTCGGGCGCCGGAGTTTCGATCAGGTCGACCTGGCCGGCCAGCAGCGCGTTGGTGCGGGTCAGCGCTTCCGGCATCGGAATCAGGATCATCTTGTCGACCTTCGCAAGCCGCTTCTTGTCCCAATAGTCCGGGTTTTTCGTCAGCTCGGCGAGCTCGCGTGGCACCAGCTTGGTCAGCTTGAACGGACCGGTACCGGAGGGCTGACTGGCGAATTTGTCCCAGTCCTTGCCGAGCTTTTCGTATTGTGCGGGGCTCGAGACCAGGAACCAGAGCATCTGGTAGGGGAAGAAGGAGTCGACGGTCTTGGTGGTGATCTCGATGGTGAAATCGTCGATCTTGGCGTAGCTCGCGACCGAGGGCAGGCGGGTCTTCTTCGCTCCGTTCGGGCGCGAGGTGGGAAGAAATGACGCGCCCGGCGGTTATTTGCTGATGAACTATTCCCCTTGGCACAGGCATTGCATACGCTTGCCCAAGAAATAATCACCAAAACGTCACCAGACTCGAAGGGGCTGCTCAGATGCGTAACAGGAAAACCAATGCGACGGCGATCATGCTGGCGCTGGCGATAGCCACTGGCGTGCCGGCGATCGCCAGCGCCGAGACCGTGCTGCGCATTGGCATGACCGCTGCCGATATTCCGCGCACGCTCGGTCAGCCCGACCAGGGTTTTGAAGGCAATCGCTTCACCGGGCTGACGATGTATGACGCGCTGACGATGTGGGACCTGTCCTCGTCGGACAAGGCGAGCGCGATGATTCCGGGTCTAGCCACCGAGTGGAAGGTCGACGATGTCGACAAGACCAAGTGGATTTTCAAGCTGCGCCCCGGCGTCACCTTTCATGACGGCTCGCCGTTCAATGCCGACGCCGTGGTCTGGAATGTGGACAAGGTGCTGAAGCAGGACGCGCCGCAATACGATGCGAGCCAGGTCGGCGTCACCGCCTCACGCATGCCGACGCTGGTCTCGGCGCGCAAGATCGACGACATGACGGTGGAGCTGACCACCAAGGAGCCGGACAGCTTCCTGCCGATCAATCTCACCAATTTGTTCATGGCGAGCCCGGCCAAGTGGCAGCAATTCTACGACAAGGCGGAAGGCGCCGACGCCAAGGCGAAGTCGCAGGCCGCGTGGGCCGCGTTCGCCAAGGACGCGTCGGGCACCGGGCCCTGGAAGATGTCGAGCTTCACCCCGCGCGAGCGGCTTGAGCTGGTGAAGAACGAAAATTACTGGGACAAGGCGCGGGTGCCGAAGGTCGACAAGATGGTGCTGTTGCCGATGCCGGAGGCCAATGCCCGCACCGCGGCGCTGCTGTCGGGGCAGGTCAACTGGATCGAGGCGCCGGCGCCGGACGCGCTGCCCGAGATCAAGCAGCGAGGTTTCAACCTCTATTCCAACGAGGAGCCGCATGTCTGGCCGTGGCAGTTCTCGCGCGTCGAGGGCTCGCCGTGGAACGATATCCGCGTCCGCAAGGCGGCCAATCTCTGCGTCGATCGCGAAGGGCTGCGTGACGGCCTGCTTGCCGGCCTGATGGTGCCGGCGACCGGCACGTTCGAGCCGGGCCATCCCTGGCGCGGCAACCCGACCTTCCAGATCAAGTACGACAAGCCGGCCGCGCAGAAGCTGATGCAGGAGGCGGGCTTCGGTCCGAACAAGAAGCTGACGGTCAAGATCCAGACCTCGGCATCGGGGTCGGGCCAGATGCTTCCGTTGCCGATGAACGAGTATCTGCAACAGGCGTTGGCCGAGTGCTACTTCGATGTGCAGCTCGACGTCATCGAGTGGAACACGCTGTTCACCAATTGGCGGCGCGGCGCCAAGGATCCGACCGCCAACGGCTCGAACGCCATCAACGTCACCTATGCGGCGATGGATCCGTTCTTCGCGCTGGTGCGCTTCCTGCAGTCGGGCATGGCGCCGCCGGTGTCGAACAATTGGGGTTTCAACAACAATCCGAAGTTCGACGAGCTGGTGAAGAAGGCCCGCCAGACCTTCGAGCCGGCCGCGCGCGACGCCGCGCTCGCCGAGCTGCATGCGGCCTCGGTCGACGACGCGGCTTTCCTCTATGTCGCCCACGACGTCGCACCGCGCGCGATGAGCCCGAAGATCAAGGGCTTTGTGCAGCCGAAGAGCTGGTTCGTCGACTTCTCGCCGGTCACGGTCGCGCCGTGAGGCGCTAGTCGCGCAACAGGTGGACCCTCTCCCCTTGTGGGAGTGGGTGGCTTCGCGAGAGCGAAGCCGGGTGAGGGGTTGTCGCCGCGGACACTCCTCCCCGAGATGAAATGATTGCATCCGCGGATGGAAACCCTCATCCGGCGCGCTCCGCGCGCCACCTTCTCCCGCAAGGGAGAAGGAAGAAAGAACGCAACGTGTTCGCCTATACGTCCAGACGGATCGTCTACGTCATTCCGATCGTGCTCAGCGTGGCGCTGGTGTGCTTCCTCCTGGTGCACATTACGCCCGGCGACCCCCTGGTCGCGGTGCTGCCGGCTGATGCCTCGCAGGAGCTCGCCGCGCAATTGCGCACGGCCTACGGCTTCGATCGTCCGTTGCCGGTGCAATTCGGTCTGTGGCTGTGGCGCGCGATCCATGGCGATCTCGGCAATTCGATCGCGACCGGGCGGCCCGTCCTGACCGAGGTGATGCGCGCCGTCGGCAACACCGTGATGCTGGCGATCGCGGCGGCGATGATCGGCTTTACGCTCGGCCTGCTGTTCGGCCTGATCGCCGGCTATTTCCGCGACACCTGGGTCGACAAGGTCGCGACCTCGGTTGCGATAGCCGGCGTGTCGCTGCCGCATTATTGGCTCGGCATGGTGCTGGTCATCATCTTCTCGGTGCAGCTCAACTGGCTACCTGCGGTCGGCGCAGGTCCCGGCGGCTCCGGCGCCTGGGCGTGGGACTGGGAGCATCTGCGCTATCTGGTGCTGCCAGCGATCACCACCTCGGTGATCCCGATGGGCATCATCACCCGCACGGTGCGCGCGTTGACCGGCGACATCCTGAGCCAGGATTTTGTCGAGGCGCTGCGCGCCAAGGGCCTGCGCGAGACCGAGGTGTTCCGCCACGTCGTCAAGAATGCGGCACCGACCGCGCTCGCGGTCATGGGCCTGCAGCTCGGCTATATGCTGGGCGGCTCGATCCTGATCGAGACCGTGTTCTCCTGGCCGGGATCGGGCCTGCTGTTGAACTCGGCGATCTTCCAGCGCGATCTGCCGCTGCTGCAGGGCACCATCCTGGTGCTGGCGCTGTTCTTCGTGCTGCTCAACCTCCTGGTCGACATCGCGCAGGCCGCGATCGATCCGCGCATCAAGCGGAGCTAGAGCATGAGCGCAATGAGCGATACTGCGTTGCAGGCTGCCCCGACCACCAAGGCGCGCGGCTATTGGGCGACGGTTGCCCGCCGCATCAGGCGCGACAAGGTCAGCATGGCCTGTGCCATCATCCTGGTGCTGATCTTTGCGTCGGCGCTGCTGGCGCCATGGCTGCATCTCGCCGATCCCTATCAGGGCTCGATGATCCGCCGTCTCCGCCATATCGGCACGCCGGGCTATCCGCTCGGCACCGACGAACTCGGCCGCGACATGCTGGCGCGGTTGATATATGGCGGACGGCTGTCGCTGGTCATCGGCATCCTGCCGGTGATCTTCGCCTTCGTGATCGGCACTTCGCTCGGCCTCGTCGCCGGCTATGTCGGCGGCAAGCTCAATACCGCGATCATGCGCACCGTCGACGTGTTCTACGCCTTCCCGTCGGTGCTGCTGGCGATCGCGATCTCGGGTGCGCTCGGCGCCGGCATCACCAATTCGATCGTGTCGCTGACCATCGTGTTCGTGCCGCAGATCACCCGCGTCGCGGAAAGCGTCACCACCGGCGTCCGCAACATGGATTTCGTCGAGGCGGCGCGCGCGTCCGGCGCGGGTCCGTTCACCATCATGCGGGTGCACATGCTCGGCAATGTGCTCGGCCCGATCTTCGTCTATGCCACCGGCCTGATCTCGGTGTCGATGATCCTTGCGGCCGGTCTGTCGTTCCTCGGGCTCGGCACCAAGCCGCCGGAGCCGGAATGGGGCTTAATGCTGAACACGCTGCGCACCGCGATCTACGTCAATCCGTGGGTTGCGGCGCTGCCGGGTGTGATGATCTTCGCCGTCTCGATCTGCTTCAATCTGCTCAGCGACGGCATGCGCAGCGCCATGGACATCAGGAATTGAAGCATGAGCGACGCCAATCTCTCCGTCGATATGCTGGAGCCGGTCGCCGACATCGGCGGCGCCGCGCAGCCGCTGCTGCAGGTCAAGGGACTGACCAAGCACTTCCCGGTGCGCGGCGGGCTGTTCAGTCCGCGCAAGACCGTGCGCGCCGTCGACGACGTCACCTTCGCGGTCATGAAGGGCGAGACCGTCGGCATTGTCGGCGAATCCGGCTGCGGCAAATCGACTACGGCGCGGCTCTTGATGCACCTGATGGCACGCGATGCCGGCGACATCATCTATGACGGCCGGCAGGTCGGCCCGTCGCTCTCGCTGCGCGATTTGCGGCGCGGCGTGCAGATGGTGTTCCAGGACAGCTACGCCTCGCTCAACCCGCGCCTCACCATCGAGGAATCGATCGCCTTCGGGCCAAAGGTCCACGGCATGGCCGACGACACGGCGCGGAAGCTGGCGCGCGAACTGCTCGGCAAGGTCGGCCTGCGGCCGGAGATTTTTGCCAACCGCTATCCGCACGAGGTATCCGGCGGCCAGCGCCAGCGCGTCAATATCGCCCGTGCGCTCGCGCTGTCGCCGCGGCTCGTGATCCTCGATGAAGCGGTCTCCGCGCTCGACAAATCGGTCGAGGCGCAGGTGCTCAACCTGCTCGCCGACCTGAAGCGCGAATTCGGCCTGACCTACCTGTTCATCAGCCACGATCTCAACGTCGTCCGCTACATCTCCGACCGCGTGCTGGTGATGTATCTCGGCGAGGTCGTCGAACTCGGCCCGGTCGATGCGGTCTGGGACGCGCCGGCGCATCCCTATACCCGCGCGCTGCTGGCGGCGATGCCGTCATCCGATCCCGACAAGCGCACCGAGGTGCCGCCGATCTCGGGCGATCCGCCCAATCCGATCGATCCGCCATCGGGCTGCCGGTTTCACACCCGTTGTCCGTTTGCGGAGCCGCTCTGCGCAAACGACACGCCAAAACTCAGCGATCTCGATACAATGGGCCATCAGGCGGCGTGCTACATGGCCATTCCTGGCTCGGGGCACAGCCGCGCGCCGGCAAAAGCAAAAGGAGAAAACGCGGCATGACCAGACCCACGGCCAAGGATGTCAAGGTGATCGCGCACGTCGCCGACGTGCCCGCCGACGACGACGTCGCCACCCGGATCGCCAATTCGATCGGGCCGGCATTCGACGGCTTCGCACCGATCTCCGGCACGCTGCCCTTCGATCTCGAACCCGCGAGCTTCCTGCTGGCGCAGATCGCGAAGGTGTCGAAATGAGTTCTGATCCGGCCCTGATGACGCTGACCGCGGTCGCCAAGGCGATTGCAGACAAGAAAGTTTCCTCGCATGAGGTGACGCGCGCGGTGCTGCATCGCATTGCGGAATGGCAGCCGCGCCTCAACGCCTATATGGCTGTTGAATCCGAGCAGGCGCTGGCCGCGGCCACCGAGGCCGATGCCGCGCTCGCCAAGGGCAATAGTCGCGGTGCGCTGCACGGCGTGCCGCTGGCGCACAAGGACATGTATTACGACGCCGGCAAGGTCGTGACCTGTGGCTCGCTGATTCGCCGCGACTTCGTGCCGAAGACGACTGCGACGGCTTTGCAGCGGCTGAAGGATGCCGGACAGGTCCGCCTCGGCTCGCTGCAAATGGTCGAGTTCGCCTATGGGCCGACCGGCCACAACGTGCATTACGGCGCCGTGCGCAATCCCTGGAACACCGAGCACATCACCGGCGGCTCGTCGTCGGGCTCGGGCTCGGCAGTTGCTGCGCGGCTGACCTTCGCGGCGCTCGGCTCCGACACCGGCGGTTCGGTGCGCATGCCCGCGCATTTCTGTGGCGTCACCGGCCTGAAGACGACGGTCGGCCGCGTCAGCCGCGCCGGTGCGATGCCGCTGTCGCAGTCGCTCGATACCGTCGGTCCGCTGGCGCAGACCGCGGAAGACTGCGCGCTGCTGCTCGGCCTGATGGCCGGTGCGGACCCGGAGGACCTGACAGCGTCGACGCAGCCGGTGCCGGACTATATGGCCGCGACCAAACAGTCGCTGAAGGGCCTGAAGATCGGCGTGCCGACGGCGTTCTATGTCGACGACCTCGATCCTGAGGTGGCGCGTATCCTCGACGAGACCATCGCCACCCTGAAGAAAGAGGGCGCCGAAATCGTCAAGGTCGAGCTGCCCGATCAGCGCCAGCTCTCTTCGGCATCGCAACTGGTGCTCGCGGTCGAGGCCGCCGCCTTCCACAAGCGCTGGATGATCGAGCGGCCGCAGGATTACGGCGCGCAGGTCCTGATGCGGCTGCAGAACGGGCTGACCATTCCGGCGGTCACCTATCTCGAGGCGATGCGCTGGCGCGGCCCCGCGCTCGCCGGGCACAACGCAGCCGTCAGCGGCGTCGACGCGGTGATCGCGCCGTCGTCGCCGGTACCGGCACCTACGATTGCCGAGAGCGATGTCGGCAACGGTCCGGGTGCCGACGCGGTGCTGCAGCGCCTGACGCGGTTCACCCGCCCGGTCAACTATCTCGGCCTACCGTCGCTCTCGATTCCCTCCGGCTTCACCAAGGCGGGCTTGCCGGTCGGCATGCAGCTGATCGGCCGCTCCTTCGAGGAAGCCTCACTGCTTCAGATCGGCGCTGCCTTCCAGCGCGCGACAGATTTCCACGCCAGGGTGCCCAAGCTCGCATGACCAACCTCGTCGAGATCGACAACCTCAACATCCGCTTCACCGGCGATCGCACGGTCCATGCCGTGAACGATCTCAGCCTAAAGCTCGGCGAGGGCGAGGTGTTGGGGCTGCTCGGCGAGTCCGGCTCGGGCAAGAGCGTGACGCTGCGCGCGTTGATGCGGCTGTTGCCGAAGAAGCGCACGCAGATATCCGGCAGCGTCAAGGTGCTGGGACAGCAGGTGCTGGCGATGGACGACGAGGCGCTGTCCGCATTCCGCGGCCAGACCGTCTCGATGATCTTCCAGGAGCCGGCGCTGGCGCTCGATCCGGTCTACACCATCGGCCGCCAGATCGCGGAGACGGTGATGCGCCACGAGGGCAAGAGCGAGCGCGAGGCGACGGCCCGCGCGCTTGAGATGCTCGAGGTGGTGCGGATCCCGTCCGCGAAGCGGCGGCTGGACTCCTATCCACACGAGATGTCGGGCGGCATGCGCCAGCGTGCGATGATCGCACTGGCGCTGGCCTGCAAGCCGAAGATCCTGCTCGCGGACGAGCCGACCACGGCGCTCGATGCCACCGTGCAGATCCAGATCCTGCTGCTGCTGCGCGAGCTGCAGCGCGAGTTCGGCATGTCGGTCATCTTCGTCACCCACGATATTGGCGTCGCGATCGAGATCTGCGATCGCGTCGCGGTGATGTATGCCGGCGAGATCGTGGAGCAGGGCGCCTTGCGCGACATCGTGCGCTCGCCGGTTCACCCCTATGCCAAGGGTTTGCTGGCCTCGACCATTCACGGCGCGATGCGCGGCCAGCGGCTGGAAACCATTCCGGGCACGCCGCCTTCGCTCGATCACGCGCCGGCCAGTTGCTCCTTTGCGCCGCGTTGCAAGTTCGCCGAGCCGCGCTGCAGCGAGCGCTTGCCGCCGGTCGTGCAGGTCGCTCCCGGCCGTTTGGCACGGTGCATCCTGGCCGAGCCGGCGCCGGCCACGGCCTAGCTCGCGCGCGCGACCGCGTCCGTGATCCAGCGCCGCACCGCGGCGATGCGGCGGTCCCGCGCCTGTTCGGTGCGAGAGACCAGGTAGATCGTCTCGCTGTATGCGGCCTCGAACGCAAACGGCGCCACCAGCCGCTTGCCGAAGCCCGGCCGCGCCTTGATCAGGGGCGCGATCGCAATCGCGACGCCGAGCCCGTGTTCGGCGGCCTCCAGCATCGCCGGCACGTTGTCGAGCCACAGATGTCCGCGCGGAGCAAGATTGGGCAGCCCGGCCTCCTTCAGCCAGGCCGGCCACGCCCGCGGCTGCGTCGTGACATGGATCAGCACCTCGCGCGACAGGTCCGCAGGGGTCCGAAGACCTGCCTTGACCAGTGCCGGCGTACAGACCGGCATTCCTTTGACCTGCACCAGCGGCTCGACCTTCAGCCCGGCGGCATGTTCCCGCCCGTAGCGGATCGCGACATCGACGCGCGAGCCGTTGAAGTCGGCATATTGGTGGGTGGCCTCGATCCGCAGCGTCAGTTGCGGATGGCGCCGCTTGAACTCCGGCAGCGCCGGCAGCAGCACGGCGCTGGTGAAGAACGGCAATGAGCTGATCCAGAGCTCACCACTTGCCTCGCCGCGTTGCCGCAGCATGTCCCGGCTCGCCTCCTGCAGCGCCGCCAGCGCGGCCGACACTTTTGCAAGGTAGCGCTCGCCGTCGGCGGTCAACCGCACCTGGCGCGCGCCGCGGACGAACAGCTTGGTGCCGAACTGCTCCTCCAGCCCGCGGATCTGGTGGCTGATCGCCGACGGGCTCAGCGACAGGTCTCGCGCGGCGCGCCGGAAGCTGAGTTGGGTGGCCGCGCGCTCGAAGGCGAGCAGCGCCGGCAGCGGCGGGATCACCCGCGGATCGGGGGTGTCCAATGGGTGAATCCTGCTCACCTGAAGTGATGAATGGCCTTTTGTCATGGCCGCTATTCTTGGATCAGATTGGCCGTACGCTAAATCCTGCTCATCTCATGGGATCATTCGTCTTGGCCATCTTCGAACCGCTCGCCACGCCTCATCACTGGAAGCCCGCGGCGCTGGCGGCCGGGCCGTTCACGGGCCTTCAGGGCGGGGCGGTCGCAAGCCTGCTGACCGGCGAGGTCGAGGCCATGGCCGGCGCGCGCAACTGGGGCACCGCGATCTCGGCGGCGGCCTGGTTCCTGCGGCCGACGCCAATGGCGGAACTGCGCACGCAGGTTACCGTGGTGACCGAGGGCGGCCGGGTCAGCGTCGTCGACAACACGCTCTGGCCGGCCGGTGAGGAGCAACCCTGCGCGACGGTGCGCGTGACGCTGTCGCGCGAGCGTGCCGTCGAGGTCCCGGGGTTTTACGGGAGCGCAGCCGATCCGGTGGATCCTACGGCATTTCCGTTGCGCAACCTGCGTGCCGTCCATGGCCGCAGCTGGTTCATGGATGCGATGGAAGCCCGTGCCGGGGGCGATGTCGCCTGGTTTCGCTTGCATCACGCCGTAATTGCGGACGTCGGCCCATTGGCGCGAGTGCTCGGCCCGGCTGATTGGACCCACGGCATCGCGCGCCCGGTCCAGAACGCTGTGGCCGACCCCAATCCGAACCTCGCGGTGCAGCTGTTCAGGCCGCCGCGGGGCGCGTGGATCGGCGTTCGCGCCGAGGCCCGCTGGCGACCGGAGGCCGGGCTCGGCGTCGGCAGCGGGGTCTTGCTCGATGTGGATGGCGAGATCGGCCGGGTCTCGATGTCGGTCATTCTCGTGCCGTTTCCGGGAAGCGCGCCCGCGCGCGGCCAGGGTTCCGCGGCCGGTTAACCCTAATTTATTCCGTCAACTGTCGGTGCGATCACAAAAATGGGCCGCGAACCATGCTTTGGTTCGCGCGACTTAAAATGGACGGTGGTCGCAAACGTCTATACAACGTGGCGATCACGTAACTCTTTTGTTTTGCAGAGATCAGTTTTTATGGCAGCCGCGCCCGCTGTCCGGCGTTCCGAACTGGCTGAGGCGCTGCGCGCTTGCCGCAGCGCCTTCATCGGCGTCGGCCTTATCAGTTGCATGATCAACCTGCTCTACCTGACAGGTTCGATGTTCATGCTGCAAGTCTACGACCGGGTGCTGCCGAGCCGCAGCGTTCCCACCCTGGTCGGCCTCGTGGTCATCGCCGCGGTCCTCTACATCGCCCAGGGCGTGCTCGACCTGCTGCGTGGACGGATCCTCGGCCGCGTCGGCACCTCGCTCGACGAAGCGCTCAACGCGCGGGTGTTCGACACCGTCGTGCGGCTGCCGCTGATGGCGGGCAATCGCAGCGAGGGCCTGCAGCCGCTGCGCGACCTCGACAATGTGCGCTCCTTCCTCGGCAGCATGGGTCCCGGCGCCTTCTTCGATCTGCCCTGGCTGCCGTTCTACATGGTGATCTGCTTTGCGTTCCATTGGCTGCTTGGCGTCACGGCGCTGGTCGGCGCGATCATCCTGGTGACGCTGACGCTGATCACCGAATACTTGTCGCGCACGCCGGCCAAGGAAGCGATGACGCTCGCGGCGCGGCGCAACGATCTTGCCGCCTCCAGCCGCCGCAATGCGGAAGTGCTGGTGGCGATGGGCATGGCCGGCCGCATGAACCGGCGCTGGAACGAGGCCAACGAGGAATACCTGTCCGGCAACCAGCGTGCGAGTGACGTCACCGGCGGGCTCGGTGCGGTCGCCAAGGTGCTGCGCATGATGCTGCAGTCCGCCGTGCTCGCGGTCGGTGCCTATCTCGTGATCCATCAGGAGGCCACCGGCGGCATCATCATCGCCGGCTCGATCCTGAGCGCGCGGGCACTGGCGCCGGTCGATCTCGCGATCGCGCATTGGAAGGGCTTCGTCGCCGCGCGGCAGAGCTGGCAGCGGCTCAACCGCCTGCTGCAGCAGATGCCGGCGCGCCCTGAGCAGACGCTGTTGCAGGCGCCGGAGAAGAAGCTTTCGGTCGAGGCCGTGACCATGGTCGCGCCGGGCGATCAGCGCGCCATCGTGCAGGACATCACCTTCGCCGTCGAGGCCGGCAGCGGCGTCGGCGTGATCGGCCCGAGCGGCTCAGGCAAGTCATCGCTGATCCGCGCGCTGGTCGGCGTCTGGCTGCCGGCGCGGGGCAAGGTGCGGCTCGACGGCGCCGCGCTCGACCAGTGGTCGTCGGACCAGCTCGGCCGTCATGTCGGCTATTTGCCGCAGGACGTCGAACTGTTCGCCGGTACGGTCGCGCAGAACATCTGCCGGTTCGATCCCGATGCCAAGTCGGACGGCATCATCGCGGCGGCCAAGGAGGCCGGCGTGCATGAGATGATCATCAAGATGCGCGAGGGCTACGATACCCAAGTCGGCGAACAGGGCACTGCGCTCTCGGCCGGCCAGGCGCAACGCGTGGCGCTGGCGCGTGCGCTGTACGGCAATCCGTTCCTGATCGTGCTGGATGAGCCGAACTCCAATCTCGACAGCGAAGGCGACGAGGCGCTGACCCGCGCGGTGCGCGGGGCCCGCGAGCGCGGCGCGATCGTCATCGTGGTTGCGCACCGGCCGATCGGCATCGAGGGCGTCGACCATCTGCTGGTGCTGAAGGACGGCCGCATGCAGACCTTCGGGCCGAAGGAGGCCGTGCTTGCGCAGGTGCTGCAGCGTGCCGCGCCGCCGGTGCCAACGCCGATCAAGATCGTCGCGGATGCGGGAGCCGCCAAGTCATGACCGATCAACCGCGCAATGCACATCGCTCGATCCGCAAGCATCTGATCGTCGGCCTTGCGGTGGTTCTGATTCTCGGCGGGGGCGTCGGCGGCTGGGCCGCGACGGTGCCGATCTCGGGCGCGCTGATTGCGCCGGGCTCGGTGGTGGTCGAATCCAACGTTAAGAAGGTGCAGCATCCGACCGGCGGCGTGGTCGGCGAGGTGCGGGTGCGCGACGGCGACGTGGTCAAGGCGGGCGACATCGTCGTGCGCCTCGACGAGACCGTCGTGAAGGCGAGCCTTGCGATCGTGGTCAAGACCTTGAACGGTCTTTATGCGCGCGCGGCCCGGCTCGAGGCCGAGCAGCAGGGCCGCGACAAGATCGCTTTCCCGCCGCAGCTCCTCGAACAGGCCAAGGATTCGGACGTTCGCGACATCATGGCGAGCGAAACCAAGCTGTTCGAGGTCCGCGTCAACGGTCGCACCGGCCAGAAGGCGCAGCTGCGCGAGCGCGTCACCCAACTCAACGAGGAGATCTCCGGCCTGCAGGCGCAGGAGAGCGCCAAGGACAAGGAGATCGCGCTGGTGCAGCAGGAGCTGGTCGGCGTCCGCCAGCTCTATGAGCAACATCTGGTGCAGCTGACCCGCCTGACCACGCTCGAGCGCGACGCGGCGCGGCTCTCCGGCGAGCGCGCGCAGTACATCGCCTCGCGCGCGCAGGCCAAGGGCAAGATCACCGAGACCGAGTTGCAGATCATCCAGGTCGACAAGGACATGTTGTCGGAGGTCTCGAAGGACCTGCGCGAGACCAACGACAAGATCGGCGAGTTCGTCGAGCGCAAGGTGACGGCCGAGGACCAGCTCCGCCGCATCGATATTCGCGCGCCGCAGGACGGCGTGGTGCTGCAGTCGACCGTGCACACTGTCGGCGGCGTCATCACGGCGGGCGACGCCATCATGATGATCGTGCCGAAGGCCGACGATCTGTCGGTCGAGGCCAAGGTCAATCCGCAGGACATCGACAAGCTGCAGGTCGGACAGAAAACCGTGCTGCGGCTCTCCGCATTCAACCAGCGCACCACGCCGGAGCTGAACGGCGTCGTCACCCGCGTCTCCGCCGACGTCACCACTGACCAGCGCACCGGGCAGAGCTATTACACCATCCGCGTCTCGATGCCGCCGGAAGAAGTCGCGCGCCTCGGCAGCGAGGTGAAGATCATCCCGGGCATGCCGGTGGAGGCCTTCGTGCAGACCGGCGACCGCACCATGCTGTCCTATCTGATGAAGCCGATGAGCGATCAGTTCATGCGCTCGTTCCGCGAGAAGTGAGGTCTGGCGGGCAGGCTTAGCCCAGAGCGAGCTCTTTCCCCACCTCGTCCCTGCGAAAGCAGGGACCCATAACCACCGCTGATCATTGCGGCACAGCGCTGTGGCCCCAGTGTTCTTTAACGCTGGCGGCTGCGCTACGCTTGCCCGGGACGACAGCGGAATTTACTGCGAGAGATTCCTCAACAGCAACTCCAGTGCTGCCTTCGCAAAAGCCTGCATGTTCGCCTGCCGGTCGCCGCTCGCGGTCTCCAGCGTGATCACCTGCTGCCGGGGGCCTGCGACCGCCATGCAGCTATGGCCGGCGGCATCGCCGTAGCGGTTGCCGGTCGGACCGGCGGCACCGGTCTCGGACAATCCCCAATCGGTTGCGAGGCGCTCGCGGATCTGCCGCGCCAGCAATTGCGCGTAGGGTTCCGACGACGAACGGAGCCCGCGCATGGCGTCGTCGGGAATGTCCATCAGCGCGCGCCGCGCGTCGCGCGTGTAGATCACGCCGCCGCCGAGGAAATAGGCCGACGCGCCGGGAACCGCGAGCAGCGATGCCGAGATCAGTCCGCCGGTCGAGGATTCCGCGACCGCGATCGTCTGCCTGTTCGCAATCAGTCTTGCGGCGACCTGTTCGGCGATGGATGTGAGCGCGTTCATCGGCCTTCTTTCTCGTTGCTTGCCATGAAAATCCCGTGGGGCGTTCTGCCTTCCTAGCACAGCACGCAGGCCCTTGCCGAGTTGCAGGCCGCGCCATGGCCTGCTTGAATGCGAGCCAAGAACCAAGCGCCGCCCGACAAGCTTGTCGTGAGAGCGTGCGCGGAGGAAACAGCATGACGTCGCCGATCGCGGGCGGCGTGGATTGCGATCTGCATCCCGCCGTACCCCATCTCACCAGCCTGCTGCCGTACATGAACGACTACTGGCGCGACCAGGTGACCACGCGCGGCATGACCGATCTGATCTCGCAATCCTATCCGACCAATTCGCCGATCTCGTCGCGGCCGGACTGGCGTCCCGCGCAAGGCAAGCCGGGCTCGAGCCTTGCGGACATGCAGCGCCAGGCGCTCGACAGGTTCGGCACGGCCTGCGGCATCTGCAATCCGCTCTACGGCGTGCAGATGGTGTTCTCCGAGGACATGGCCGATGCGTTCTGCCGCGCGCTGAACGACTGGCTGGTCAAGGAATGGCTCGACAAGGACGATCGCCTGCGCGGCTCGATCGTGATCCCGGTGCAGAGCATCGAAAAGGCGGTCGCCGAGATCGAGCGCTGTGCGCAGGACAAGCGCTTCGTGCAGGTGCTGATGCTGGTGATGGGCGACATGCCGCTCGGCAAGCGCCACTACTGGCCGATCTACGCCGCGGCCGAACGGCTCGGCCTGCCGGTCGGCATCCATGCCGGCAGCGCCTATCACAATCCGCCGACCTCGGTCGGCTGGGGCTCCTATCACATCGAGGATTATGTCGCGCAGGCGCAGGCGTTCCAGACCCAACTCACCAGCCTGATCGTCGAGGGCGTGTTCGCGCGCCATCCGAACCTGAAAATGGTGATGCTGGAGTCCGGCTTCACCTGGCTGCCGCCATTCCTGTGGCGGCTGCACAAATTCTGGCGCGGTGTGCGCATGGAGACCCCGTGGGTCGACCGCGCGCCGCTGGAGATTGTGCGCAGCAACATCCGCTTCTCGCTGCAGCCGGTCGATGCGCCGCCGGACGGAGACGCGCTGAACCGCCTGTTCGACCATATGCAGTCGGACGAATTGATCCTATTCTCGTCAGACTATCCGCATTGGCAGTTCGATGGTGACGAGGTGCTGCCGCAGGGGTTGTCGCAGGATCTGGTGCGCAAGATCATGATCGATAATCCGCATGCGACCTATGGCCGGCTCAAGGTGAAGGAGATGACGCCATGAACATCCAGCTTCGCGAGCGTCCCGAAACCGCATCGCCGACCGGCGTCAAGACCGCGATCGCCGACTGCGACATCCATCCGGCCCGCGCCACCAAGGACGAACTGTATCCTTATCTCGAAAAGCGCTGGCATGCGCATCTCGAGACCTTCGGCGTCCATGCCTATCAGGGCATGATGGAAGGCCCGCCCTATCCGAAGGCGCAGCCGAATGCGTCGCGCCGCGATGCCTATCCGCCGGAAGGCGGCCCGCAGGGCTCGTCGCTATCCTTCATGCAGAAGCAGCACCTCGATCCCAACAATGTCGCGCTCGGCGTGCTCAACCCACTCAACACCGGGCAGGGCATCCGCAACCAGGATCTCGCCGGCGCGATCTGCTCGGCCATCAACGACTGGCAGATCGAGAAGTGGACCAGCAAGGACTCGCGGCTGAAGGGTTCCGTTGTCGTCGCCAACGAGGACGGCGTGTCGGCCGCCGCCGAAATCCGCAAGCGCGCAGGCGACAAGAATTTCGTCCAGGTGCTGCTGCTCAGCCGCAATGTCGAGCCGCTCGGCCAGCGCCGCTACTGGCCGATCTATCAGGCGGCGCAGGACGCCGGTCTTCCGATCGGCGTGCACGCTTTCGGCTTCGGCGGCAACCCGATCACCGCATCGGGCTGGCCGAGCTACTATATCGAGGAGATGGTCGGGCATTCGCAGTGCCAGCAGACCGCGCTGGCCAGCCTCGTGCTCGAGGGCGTGTTCGAGCGCTTCCCGAAATTGAAGATGGTGATGGTCGAGGCCGGGTTCGGCTGGGCGCCGTCGCTGGCCTGGCGGCTCGACAAGGTGTTTTCGCGGCTGCATGCCGAGGTGCCGCATCTGAAGCGCAAGCCGTCGGAATACATCCGCGACCACATCTGGTGGACGACGCAGCCGATGGAGGATCCGGAGAGCCGCGACCATCTGTTCCAGACCATCGAGTGGATCGGCTGGGACAGACTGTTGTTCGCGACCGATTACCCGCATTGGGATTACGACGAGCCGTCGCGCGTGCTGCCGGCCGGCGTCAGCGATGCCAATCGCCAGGCGTTCTATCTCGGCAACGCCAAGCAGCTGTACGGTATCGCATGATCCGAAAAAGTGGGAACCGGTTTTTCGAATCAGATCATGCGTGAGAACAACTGATGGCGCGGCATGTGATCGCCTCGGTGGACGAGCTGCCGCCGGGTTCGCGAAAATTCCTCGAGATCGACGGACGGCCGATCGCCGTCTTCAACGTCGAGGGCGAGTTCTTCGGCCTGCTGAACCGCTGCCCGCATCAGGGCGCGGCGCTGTGCGAGGGGCCGCTGATCGGGCTCGCCTCATCGTCCGACCCCGGCGAGATCGAATACACCAAGCTCGGCGAGATCCTGCGCTGCCCCTGGCACGGCTGGGAGTTCGACATCCGCACCGGCCAGTCCTATTGCGACCCGCGCCGCTTCCGCGTGCGCGCCTATCCGGTCAGCGTCGAGCCGGGCACCAATGTGGTGAAAGGGCCGTATGTCGCCGAGACCATCAAGGTCGCGGTGGAGAGCGACTACGTGGTGGTGGATTTGTAGCCGCGACCATCCCGAAATCCTGTTCACCGGAGATGGCAATCGGTGAGCGTCGTGCGAAGCATCCTCTTGCGGGCGTTTGGCCGTCCTCGGGGTCTCCTGGGTAGGCTCGGCGGCGTGATCATGGCGCGCACCAATGCCGATTGCGGCGCGTGGGTCGCAGATCGCCTCGACGTCCGACCTGATGACAGCGTGCTCGAGATCGGGTTTGGTCCCGGCGTCGTCATTCAACGGCTGTCGACATTGGTGCCGGCGGGACGCGTCGCGGGCATCGATCCGTCGCAGGAGATGCTCGGGCAAGCTCGCGCCCGGAACGCGGCCGCGATCGAGGATAGTCGTGTCGAGCTTCGGCTTGGCTCCGTGGAGCGGATGCCATTCGATGCGGATAGCTTCGACGAGGTGCTGGCGATCAACTCGATGCAAGTCTGGCCGGACGCCGACGCCGGGCTACGGGAGGTCCGGCGCGTGATGAAGCCGAGCGGCAGGATCGCGCTCGGCTTTACGCGCTACTCCGGACAGCCCCAGGAAGGGGTGGCGGAAAAGCTGGCAGCAGCCGGCTTCTCGCAGGCTCGGCTGGTCGAGACAAATGAGTGGTTCTGCGCTCTGGCGACAAAGCCCGATGCAGGATGAGTTCGCAAGCCGGGCTACGCTGCGCTAACCCACCGCCATTCATTCCGTCATCATCTGCCGTTCCCGCGCATAGCGCACCAGCGCGACGAAGCGGTAGATGCCGTGCACGAATTTTCCGTAGGGCATGGTGATGAACAGCGCGAACACCACGCCGAGATGCAGCGCCAGCAGCGGGCCCATTGCGGCGGTCTCGCGCCACAGCAGCAAGGCGAGGCCGGTGATGCTGGTCAGGAACAGCATCAGGATGAACGCGATGTCCATGCCCATACGCTGCTCGTCGACCAGCACGCGGTCGCGCTTCCATTTCTCCGACAGGAGCCCGAGCGGGCCGACCACGAGCCCGATGCCGCCGAGCGTGCCGAGCACGACGGGCAGGTCCCACCACGCATAGGGCGCCTCGCGCGCCAGGAGGTAATGATACAGCGTGCCGACGCAGGTCGCGGCGAAGCACAGCGCGAAGCCATAGAAGGTGAAGTGATGATACAGCTTGCGGCGATCGGTCGGCTGGTCGTCCTCGTTGAAGCAGCCGACGCCGCCGCCGTCGAGATAGCGCAGCTCGCCGGCGTCGCGGACCGCCTGCAACAGCGCTTTCGCATCCGTCGTCATGCCGACCGGCTCGCCGATGTCGCGCCAGAACGCGCGCACGCCCATCGCCAGCGCCAGGATCGCGTAGAGCAGGGCGGCGCCGAACAGCAGCGCCATCGCATTGTGCGGCATCAATTTATAGAACGCGCCGGGACCGGTGTGGATGCCGGTGAGCACGCCGCGATCATTGACCGCGGCGAAGCCGAAGATGAAGGCAGCGACGCTGAGCGCTGCGATCAGGCTGATGACGAGGCCGTTGCGCGCGAACGCGCCGGCAAAGGCGCGCGGCCAGGCATAGACCGCATAGGATTCGGCGCGCGCGACCGCGAGCGTCTTCGGTACATTGACGTTGAATTCGTGCGGCGGCGAGAACTGGCAGTCGGTGTAGCAGGCGCCACAGCTATGGCAGAGGTTGGCGAGGTAGTTGAGATCGCCGTCGGAGAAGGCGCGGCGCATCTCCATCGCGGGAAACACCGCGCACAGGCCCTCGCAATAGCGGCAGGAATTGCACACCGTCATCAGGCGGTCGGCTTCCTGCAAGATCCTCGTCCCGTGCATCGTGTCAGTCCCGCCTTCAGTTCCGCGCATTCTTGGCTGCTTCCCGGCCGGCGACGCGGCCGAACACGCTGCCGATGGTCATGCCGATGCCGGCGGCATAGCCCTTGCCGAGCACGTTGCCGGCCATGATCTCGCCGGCGGCGAACATGTTGGCGGACGGCTTGCCGTCCTTCATCAGCATCCGCGCCTCGCGGTTCACGCGGGTGCCGAGATAGGTGAAGGTGATGCCAGGCCGCACCGGATAGGCGAGATAAGGCGGCGTCTCGATCCGGCGCGCCCAATGCGTCTTCGGCGGCGTGATGCCTTGGGTAGCGCAGTCATCGAGGATGGTGTGGTCGAAGGTGCCGGGCTGCACTGCGGCGTTGAACTCGGTGATGGTCTTTTTCAGCGCGGCCGCGTCGAGCTCGAGCTTGCCGGCGAGCTCGGCAATCGTCGCGCCCGCAATCGGCGGAAACAGCGTCGGCATGAAGCTCGTCACCACGGCCGAGTCGAAGATGATGTAGGCGATCTGGTCCGGCTGCGCCGCGACCAGGCGGCCCCAGATCGCATAGCGCTTCGGCCAGATGTCCTCGCCCTCGTCGTAGAAGCGTTCGGCGTGCTTGTTGACGACAATACCGAACACGACCGAGTCGTGGCGCGTGATGATGCCGCCGTCGAATTTCGGCGCGCGCGCGTCGATCGCCACCGCATGGCATTGCGTCGGATCGCCGATCTCCTGCACGCCCTTGGCGAGCAGCATCTTGAGAATCGCGCCGCGATTATAGGGCGTGCCGCGGATCAGGAAATTGTCGGCCGCATCGCCCCAGGACTCCTTCAGCCATTCGATGTTGGCCTCGAAGCCGCCGGCGGCCGCGACCAGGGTCGAGGCACGGACTTCGGTCTTGCCGCCGACCGGCTGCTTCAGCTGCGCCGAAAGGAACATGCCGTCCTCGATCGTGAGGTCGATGACCTCGGCATCGTATAGGATGTCGACGCCGAGCTCCTCGGCGGTACGATAGAGCGCGTTGAGCATCGCGCGGCCGCCGCCGAGGAAGAACGAGTTGGTGCGGCCAAGGCTCAGCGTGCCGCCGAGCGAGGGCTGCCAGCGCACGCCCTGTTCGACGATCCAGTTCAGGATGTCCTTGGACTCGTGGATCATGAAGCGGGCCAGTTCCTCATCGGTCTGGCCGCCGGTCACCAGCAGCAAATCGTTCCAGAATTCCTCCTCGGTGTAGGGGCCGGTGAGGATCTCGGTCGCCGCGTCATGGGCGCAGCGCATGTTGCGGGTGTGGCGGGTGTTGCCGCCGCGATAGAATTTCGGGGCGCCTTCCAGCACCAGCACGGAGGCGCCGGCGCGCCGTGCGCTGATCGCAGCGCACAGCGCGGCGTTGCCGCCGCCGATCACCAGGACGTCGAACCTGCGCGTCAGATCAACCATGCGTTCTTGTTATCGTTGTTGGCATGGAAAGCAACACGGCCGGGCGCATGAGCATGATCCGGAAAAGCGTGTCGCGATTTTCCGTAAGAAGTCATGCCCAGCGAGCCCGCCCGGCCGCGAAGTGGAATATCAGGCCGCAACCGTCTCGCGCTGCTCGATGGTCTGGCCGCCGCGATAGACGATCAGCGCGGCGACGATGCCGAGCGCTGCGGCGCACATCAGCCAGTAGCCGGGCGAAGCCTTGTCGCCGGTCTGCTGGATCAGCCAAGTCGAGGCGAACGGCGTGAAGGTGCCGAACAGCCCGGCCGCCAGTGCAAAGGCCAGCGAGAAGCAGGTGGTGCGGACATGCGCCGGCACGATCTCGACCAGGCAGCCCAGCATGGTGCCGCTGTAGACGCCGAAATAGAACGAGAACATCATCTCGACCGCCAGCATCTTGCCGAACGACGGATTGGTCACCAGCCAGTGCAGCGCCGGATAGGCCGTGATGAGGGACAGGCCGGCGATCGCCAGCAGCACCGGCTTGCGGCCGAGCCGGTCGGACACCGCGCCGCCGACCGGATTCCAGATGAAGTTGGTCACCGCAACCAGCAGCGTCACCAGCAGCGCATCCTGGGTCGAGAGCTTCAGCACGGTCTTGCCGAAGGTCGGCGTGTAGACGGTGACGAAGTAGAAGGTGGTGGTGGTCAGCACCGCGATCATCATGCCGAGGACGACGATGCGCCAGTTCGCGATCGCCGAGGCGAACACCTCGCTCGCGGTCGGATGCTTCTTCATCGCGAGGAACGCCGGGGTCTCCTCCAGCGTCCGGCGCAGGAAGAAGATCACCGGGATGATCAGGCAGCCGACGAAGAACGGGATGCGCCAGCCCCAGGAGGCAACGGTCGCGGCCGGCATGCTCTCGCTGAGGACGAAGCCGAGGATCGAGGCGACGAAGATCGCGACCTGCTGGCTCGCCGACTGGAACGAGGTGTAGAAGCCCCGATTGCCGGGCGTGGCGATCTCCGCGAGATAGACCGAGACGCCGCCGAGCTCGACGCCGGCGGAGAAGCCCTGCAGCAGGCGCGCGATCAGCACGATGATCGGCGCAGCAATGCCGATGGTCGCATAGCTCGGGCAGAGCGCGATCACCACGGTGCCGATAGCCATGATCGACAACGTCACGATCAGGCCCTTGCGGCGGCCGATGCGGTCGATATAGGCCCCGAGCACGACGGCGCCGACCGGGCGCATCAAGGCGCCGAGCCAGAACACGCCGAACGCGTTGAGCAGCGCCGCGGTCTCGTTCTCGGAGGGGAAGAAGGCCTTCGCAATCGCCTGGGCATAGAAGCCGAACAGGAAGAAGTCGAACTGCTCGAGGAAATTGCCGCTGGTCGCGCGCAGGATGGCGCCAAGACGCGATTTGATCTGCGGGACTTGCGATGAACTCGACTGCGACATAACGCCCTTTCCTCCCCGTGACGAAACGGCCGACGCAAATTGTCTCGCCGGCCGAAGCAGTTAGCTGCCATGTGCGGCAATTTGGCACACCTGTCCGGCGCGACCAACCCGAAATCTCGCGGGGGCTATGGGAAAAAAGCCGTAGGTGGAAATCGCAGGGAGCGTCTCGAGCGAACGGGATGCCGGATCGTGGGAAGAAAGCGCGTCAAAACAACGATCTAGGACCTCAGCCCTGGTTCAATCAGGACCGAAGCTCCGGCCGTCGCGTGCGCCGCATCAAGGCGCGGCGTGCGCCGTAGTGCCGAGCCAGCTCCGGAACGCGGAGAGCTTCGGCGTATCGGCGCGTCCCTGCGGCGAAACCAGGTAGAAGCCGGCGTCTGCCGGCAGCGCAATCTTGAAGGGAACCACGAGGCGGCCCTTGGCGATGTCGTCCTGCACATAGGAGGTGCGGCCCATCGCGATGCCGATGCCGTCGATCGCGGCCTGGATCGTCACGAACAGCAGGTCGAAGGTGACGCCGGGCTGCTTGGAAATATCCGTCGGCAATCCCGCCGCGGTCAGCCACAGCCGCCAGTCATCGCTGTTGGCGTTGCTGGTGTGCAGGAGCGTGTGATCCCTGAGGTCCTCAGGGCATTTCAGCGGCTTGGTTCCCTGCAGCAGCGACGGGCTGCACACCGGAAACAGCTCATCCGCCATCAACCAGTCGGCGCGCAGGCCGGCCCATTGGCCGCGGCCATAGCGGATCGCCGCGTCGACCTTGTCGCGCTGGAAGTCGACCAGGCTGGTCGAGGTGGTGATGCGAACGTCGATGCCGGAATGCGCCTCCTGGAAAGCCGACAGCCTGGGCAGCAGCCATTTGGCGGCAAGCGATGCCAGCGTCGAGACGGTCAGCACGTGATCATCGTCCCGGCGCAGCAGGCGGTCGGTGGCGAGCCTGAGGTCGTTGAAGGCGGCGCGGACGCCGGGAAGGTATTCTGTAGCCTCCGGCGTCAGGCTCAGGGAGCGGTTCTGGCGGACGAACAGGCGGACGCCGAGCTCCTCCTCGAGCCGCCGGATCTGATGGCTGATCGCGGTCTGCGTCACGTTCAGTTCGGACGCCGCCAGCGTGAAGCTCATGTGCCGCGCGGCGGCCTCGAACGCCCTCAGGCCATTCAGCGAAGGCAGGCGGCTAGTCATCTCCGGCGTGTCTCCAAATGCATGACTTTAATTCATGCGAAACGGTACAAAGTGTCGTTTGTGAGTGGACCGAATTGGCCCGATATTACCGTGAATGGGTTACCGATAGGAGCCGCAGATGTCCATTTTCACCCACGAATCGATGATAAATCATCATACGCCAAATCATCACGCATCGGGGCTGCTGAACCAGGTCGGCGAGACCCTTCACGTCTGGTGGGAGCGTTACGAGCGCCGCCGTGAGCTGTCACAGTGGACCGAGCGCGACCTGCACGACATCGGCATGTCCCGCAGCGACATCGTTTTCGAAACCGAGAAGCCGTTCTGGCGGGCCTGAGAAGGACGCCATCGCTGGCGCCGCCTCGATGAGGGGCGCCGGCCAATTTCTTCACCCGAGGAGGGTGTCATGCTTGCGCTGCATCTCGACGATCTCAAGCAATACTCTGATGTGCTGCGCGCCAAGAACGGCAGCGAGGTCAAGGTGCGCTTCGTCGAGCCGCGCGACCGCGAGGAGCTGCAGAGCTACATCCGCTCGCTCTCCGCGGGATCCCGCTACAATCGCTTCCTGGGCGCGTTGAGCGAGCTGCCGAAGACGGAGCTCGAGCGTTTCATCCATGTCGGCGAGGCTGACCGGTTCACGGTGGTCGCGACGATGCTGGTCGATGGCTTTGAGACCATCGTCGGCGAAGCCCGCTACGCCTTCCATGCCGATCATTCGAGCGTCGAGTTCGGCCTGTCGATCGATGACCGGTGGCAGGGCCACGGGATCGGCAAGGCGCTGCTCAAGAATCTCGAATGCCGCGCGGCGTCGTTCGGAGCCGAGCGCATCTTCGGCGACACGCTGCGTTCCAATGCGACGATGATCGGCCTCGCCCGCAAGTCGGGCTACGCCTTCACCCAGAGCCCCGGCGACTGGAAGCTGGTGCGCTTCGTGAAAGAGATCCACGTCGAGCCGCAAGACATTCCCTGTGCCAGCTGGCGGCTTGCCGCCACTTCCCGCTTGGCCGCGATGTCCTCGCTTGCGGTTTGACTGACTGGCCCGGTTCTGGCCCCTCCAGAACCGGGCCCTTTTCTTCAGCCCCTGCCTTTGCCGCGATTTCCGCTCGTCATGCGTGGGCTTGACCCGCGCATCGATCAGACAAGGGCATTCCTTCCTTTGCGATGGATTGCCGGGTCAAGCCCGGCAATGACGGGACACCGAACTGGGATCAGCTCCCCCGAAACACCGGCTTGCGCTTCTCGATGAAGGCCTGCACCGCCTCCTTGTGATCGGCCGTCGTGGTGAGGCGGATCAGCCGCTCGGCCTCGTGGTCGCGCGCGGTGGCGAAGTCGAACTGCAGCGCCTCGTCGAGATTGTCCTTCATGTAGCGCAGCGCCAGCGTCGGGCCCTCGGCGATCGACTTCGCCAGCGCGAACGCTTCGTCCTGCAGCGTCTCGTCCGGTACCACGCGGTTGACGAGGCCGATCTGCTCGCATCTTGCGGCGTCGACCTTCTCCGAGGTGAACATTAATTCGCGGGCGCGCGAGGTGCCGACCAGCCGCGTCAACAGCCAGGCCATGCCGTAATCGCCGCTCAGCGCCACGCGCAAGTAACCGGTCGAGATGAAAGCGGATTGTGCGGCGATCCGGATGTCGCAGGCCATCGCGATCGCAAGGCCGGCGCCGACCGCGGGGCCGGGAAGGGCGGCAATGGTCGGCTTGCGCACCGAGGCGAGCGCGCCGGTGAGCAGGCGCTGACGCTCCTGCAAATCCGCGACCTTGTCCTCGTAGGACATTTCGAGCTTCTTCTTGTCGCGATGCGCGCCCATGCCCTTGACGTTGCCGCCGGCGCAGAACGCCTTGCCGGCGCCGGTGACGAGCAGCACGCCGACCTCGGGGTTCTCGCCGCAGGTCCGGATCATCGTGCGCAGCGCCGGCGTCAGCGTGTCCGACAGCGAGTTGCGGGCGTCCGGGCGGTTCAGCGTGATGACGGCGACGCGATCGCGGATCACGCAGAGCAGTTCGTCGGTGCCGGTCTCGATCTTGATTTCGTTCGACATGTTTTCCTTCCCCAGTTCCATCCGTCATTGCGAGCCACCCGGTCGGCGCGCAGCTCCGCCGGATGACAGACTCCGCGAAGCAATCCATGCCGCTACAAGTGGACGAATGGATTGCTTCGTCGCTTCGCTTCTCGCAATGATGAATGTAGCGGCGGTCTGCGTCCAGCCTACGCCGCTTACATGATCTACGTCATCTCAAAACTTCTCAACCCAGGGCCGCAATTCCAGCTCCCAGGTCCAGGCGCTGCGCGGCTGTTGCAGCACGTTCCAGTAGCTCAGTGCGATCGCGTCGGGATCGAGCATCGAGTCTGGCCGGTCGGCGGGCTCGGTGCGGGCGGCGCTGCGGATGCCGCCGTCGATCACGAAATGCGCGACGTGGATGCCCTGCGGCGACAATTCGCGTGCCATGCTCTGCGCGAGGCCGCGCAGCGCGAACTTGCCCATCGCGAACGGCGCCGACTGCGCATAGCCCTTCACGCTGGCGGAGGCGCCGGTGAACAGGATCGCGCCCTTCTTGTTGGGCAGCATGCGCTTCGCCGCCTCCTGTGCCACCAGGAAGCCGCCGAATGCCGAGACCGCGATCGCCTGCTCGACCTCTGAGGGGACGAGTTCAACGAAGGGGCCGCGCGAGCGGCCGGAGGCGTTATAGACCACGAGATCAGGTGTTCCGATCTCGCGCTCGACCAGACCAAAAAGCCGTTCGACATCCTCGGCCTTGGTGGTATCGCAGGCATAGGCGCGCGCGCCGGTTTCGGTGCAGAGCGCGCCGAGTTTCTCGATGCTGCGGGCGCCCAGCGCCACGCGAATTCCCTCTCGCGAAAATAGCCGCGTCAACGAGGCGCTGAGGCCCGCGCCGGCACCGACGATCAGGGCGATCTTGTATTTTGGAATATCCATTGGGCTTTCCTTTGCTCGGCCGGAGGAGGATAGTCGTGCCCAAACAAATGAGCCTAGATGCCGGGAATTCAATGCAGCCGCACAAGCAGGATCCGAAAACGTCTGCCGCCACCAACCAGCCGGGGCTGCTGGCGCCAGACACGACGGGAATGAATTTCTACCGGGCCGATCCGGCGCTGACCGACCTTCTGAAGCTGCATCTGCCCGACGCATTGTTCCGCCATATCGAGCCGCATCTCGATCGCCTCGGCGGGTTGGCCGGAGGTTATCTCGACGAATGCGCGCGGCTTGCCGACCGGCATACGCCGGTGCTGCATCAGCGCGACAAGTTCGGCCGCGACGTGCAGCACATCGAATATCATCCGGCCTATCGCGAGATCGAGAAGGCTGCGTTCGGCGAGTTCGGCATTCATGCGCTGTCGCTCCGCAAGGGCATCATGGGCTGGCCCGACAAATATCCTGTGGTGGCCAAGCACGCCTTCACCTTCCTGTTCAACCAGACCGAATTCGGCATGGGCTGCCCGATCAACGTCACCGACGGGTGTGCAAAGCTGCTGGCGAATTTTGGCAGCGAGGCGTTGAAGGCGAAATATCTCGACGGCCTGACCCAGACCGACATGAGCAGACTGACGCAGGGCGGCCAGTTCATGACCGAGAAGGAGGGCGGCTCCGATGTCGGCACGCTGACCACGCGCGCCGTGCAGGAGGGCGATCACTGGCGGCTCTATGGCGAGAAGTGGTTCTGCTCCAACGCCGATGCCAAGGTAGTGATGCTGCTGGCGCGGCCGGAAGGCGCCGGGCCGGGCACCCGCGGCGTCGGCCTGTTCCTGATGCCGCGCTTCCTCGACGACGGCTCGCAGAACCATTACCGGATCGTGCGCTTGAAGGACAAGCTCGGCACCCGCTCGATGGCTTCGGGCGAGATCAAGCTCGACGGCGCGATCGCGTACGCCGTCGGCAAGCTCGACCGCGGCTTCGTGCAGATGGCCGAGATGGTGAACTCGTCGCGGCTCTCCAACGGCGTGAAATCGACTGCGCTGATGCGGCGCGCCTGGCACGACGCGATCACCGTGGCGAAGGGCCGCGTGGTGTTCGGCCAGCGCATCATCGACCTGCCGCTGGCGCGGCGCCAACTGATGAAGATCATGCTGCCGACCGAGCAGGCGCTGTCGATGAGCTTTTTGACAGCTGACGCGCTCGACCGCGCCGAGGCCGGCAGCCAGGACGCCGCGGCGCTGCTGCGCATCCTGACGCCGACGCTGAAATTCCGTGCCACCCGCGACGCCCGAAAAGTCTGCGGCGATGCGATGGAGATGCGCGGCGGCATCGGCTACATTGAGGAATTCGTCACGCCGCGGCTGCTGCGCGACGCGCATCTCGGCTCGATCTGGGAGGGCACCGGCAACATCGTCGCGATCGATGCGCTGAAGCGCGCGGTCGGCCGCCATGGCGCCGACAATGCGCTCGCCGCCGATCTGCATGCGCGGCTCGATGATAGCCCGAATGTGCCGCAGGCCTGGCGCAACCGGCTGCGCGACCTCAGCGATCGTGCGGTCGCGTTTGCGCGCGAGGTGGCGAGCCGCGTCGACAATGAGGGCGACGCGCGACGCGCCACCAGCTTGCTCTACCATGTCGCAAGTGCCGTCGCGCTGGCACGGGAGGGCGGACGCATCCACGAGATGCGCGGCGATGCGCGCCGGCTGTTGCTGTCGCGGATGGTGGTCGATCACCGTGTGATGCCGGGCGATCCGTTCCGGCTTGCGGAAAATACCGTTCAGCGCAGGATGACCGAGCACCTGCTCGACGATCGCGCCGTCGGCATGGCCGAGGTTGGCGAATTGCTTGACGCAGCGTAGGCTGCGCGCGAGCGAACTTTTCAAACAAACAAGAACGTCAAGGGAGACCCCGATGAAGGCCGCCGTTCTGCATGAAGTCAATCAGCCGCTGGTGATCGAGGATGTCAGCGTGCCCAATCCGGGGCCGCGCGAGGTCCTGATCCGCACCGCGGTCGCGGGCCTGTGTCATTCCGACTTGCACTTCATGGAAGGCCTGTATCCGCATCCGCTGCCGGCGGTGCTTGGGCATGAATCGGCCGGCGTGGTCGAGAAGGTCGGCTCCGACGTCAATTACGTGAAGCCCGGCGATCACGTCGTCACCTGCCTCTCGGTGTTCTGCGGGACCTGCGACAATTGCACCACCGGCCGCACCGTGCTGTGCACCGACACCACGGTGAAGATGCTGCCCGGCGCCTCCAACCGCCTGTCGTGGGGCAGGAAGGAGAAGCTCAACCAGTTCCTCAATCTGTCGTCGTTCGCCGAGCAGATGCTGGTGCACGAGAACGCCATCGTGAAGATCAAGAAGGAGATGCCGCTCGATCTCGCCGCGCTGATCGGCTGCGGCGTCATCACCGGTTATGGCGCGGTGGTGAACACCGCGAAGGTGACCGCCGGCGAGACGGTGGCTGTGATCGGCTGCGGCGGCGTCGGCATGGCCGCGATCAACGGTGCGCAGATCGCCGGCGCCGGCCGCATCATCGCGATCGACACCAATCCGGCCAAGCTGCAGCTTGCGACCAAGCTCGGGGCCACCGATATCGTCGATCCGGCCCGCGGCGACGTGGTCCAGCAGGTGCGCGAGCTCACCGGCGGCGGCGTACAGCATTCCTTCGAGGTGCTCGGCCGCAAGGACACCGCCGAGCAGGCTTTCGCCATGCTGGCGGCGGGCGGCACCGCGACCATCGTTGGTATGATCCCGTTCGGCCAGAAGATCGAGCTGCACGGCTTCGACTTCCTGCGCGAGCGCCGCATCCAGGGCTCGTCGATGGGCTCCAACCACTTCCGTGTCGACATGCCGCGCCTCGTCGACTTCTACATGCGCGGCAAGCTGCATCTGGAGGACTGGATCTCGGCCAAGCTGAAGCTCTCCGAGATCAACGAGGGCTTTGCCAACATGAAAGCCGGCAAGACGCTGCGTAGCGTGATCATGTTCGACAGCTGATTCCGCGCCACGCGTCATGCCCGGGCTTGACCCGGGCATCCCTCCGTAAATGAATCTTTCGAAGGCGATGGATTGCCGGGTCAAGCCCGGCAATGACGCTTCAAGCTACCGCGCGACGTGCGCGGATACGGCGAGCCATTTGCCGTTCTGCCGCGCCCAGCAATCGGTGTAGCGGCCGTGTGCCGGCTCGCCGTCCGCGTTGGTGTAGCTGGTCTGGGCGTGGATGATGGCGAAATCGCCGAGGATGCGGATTTTGACGTCCTCGGCCTTCAGGCCCTTGATCTTCACCGGGATTGCCGTCTGCTGCAGGAAGGCGGCGCGGTCGACCAGGCTCTTGTCGGGATTGGTGCAGTAGAAGTCCTGCGCCAGGATCTCGTCGAAGCGCTTGACGTCGCAGTTCTGAACGGAGTCGACGTAGTCCTTGTTGAGTTTTGTCAGCTCCTCGAGGTCCTTGCTCATTGTTCCTTCCGGTTGTTGTTGTCGTCATTGCTGCGCGAGCGCAGTAGCGGCGCTCCTTGCCCCGTCATCCTGAGGTGCGAACTCTCGCGAGCCTCGAAGGATGCACGGCCCACAGTCGGGCCGTCGACCCTTCGAGACGCGTGCAAGCCCGCGCACCTCCAGCGACAACGGCGAAGCCGTTGCGCGGGGGTAACGGCGATAGAGTTAGGTGCCCTTCGTCGTTCTGCAATGACCGCTCATCAATCATCAAACATCTTCGGCGGCACGAAGCCGCCGAACTCGCGCTCGATCAGCTCGGCGAGCTTGAGCGGGGTGCGGTCCTCGAGCCAGGGGCCGACGATCTGCACGCCGACCGGCAATCCGTCGGGCGCAAAGCCGGTCGGAATCGCGGTCGAAGGCAGGCCGGGCAGGGTCGCGATGCCGGGCCAGGCGAGCTGGTCGGTGTAGACGTGCGGCACACCGTCGATCAAAATCCGCCGCTGCTCCTGGTCGGGCGCATGATCGTGCGGATAGGCCGGCGTTGGCATGATCGGGCAGATCACCGCGTCGAACGATTTGAACAGCTCGCGCCATTGCGCGCAGCCGCGAGCGGGCGACCGTCGCCTGCACCCAGTCGCGATGGCTGAGCGCGATGCCGCGCAGCCGCTCGGCCTGCAGGCTGGTGTCGCCGGCGGGCAGCGCGGCCGCCGCCGCGCAGGCGCCGGCATAGACCTCCGGCGGGAAGGTCGCGGCGAGGAACGACAGCAGCATCCGCATATAGAGCCGCGAGGACGCCGCGAAATCCGGCAGCAGCGGGCTCGAACGCGATATCTTCGCGCCGGCCTTGTCGAGATGGCTCGCGAGCTTGTCGATGCTGCCGCGAACTGCCTTGTCGGTCGGCAACACCGGATCGGTATCGATGACGAGGATGCGGAAATCCTTCAGGCCGGCGTGGCGCGCGGCCGGGAGGTCGAGGCGATAGGCCTTGCCGGCATCGAGCGGATCGGGAACCGCCATCACGTCGAACAGCAGCGACAGGTCGGCCGCGCCGCGCGCCATCGGGCCGGTTACCGCAAGATCGCGCTCATAGATGATGGGGGGTGCCGGCGGCGCGGTGTGGCCGCGCGACGGGAGCAGCGCGAAGGTCGGCTTGTGCGCATAGACGCCGCAATGAAACGCCGGCACGCGGAGCGAGCCGCCAATGTCGGAGCCGAGCGACAGCGCGCCGTAGCCCGCGGCGAGCGCCGCCGACGATCCGCCGGACGAGCCGCCCGGCGTGCGGCCGAGGTCGTAGGGATTGTTGGTGGTGCCGTAGATCTCGTTGTAGCTCTGCCAGTCGGCGAGTCCGACCGGCACGTTGGTCTTGCCGAGGATGACGCCACCGGCGTCCTTCACCCGCTGAATCGACAGTGCGTCCTCGGTCGCGACGAAGTCCTTGTGCGGCAGGAAGCCCCAGGTCGTCGGCAAGCCGGCGACGTTGTAGGATTCCTTCACCGTCATGGGGATGCCGAGCAGCGGCCTGTGCTCGCCATGCGCGATCGCGGCATCGGCGGCGCGGGTGGCGGCGAGGCCGCGCTCGAAATCGCGCACGCAGACCGCGTTGACCTTGCCGTCATGGCGCTCGATGCGGCCGATCGCGTCTTCCGCGAGTTCGACCGCCGAGACCTGCTTGTTGCGCAGCGCCTTCGACAGTTCGACGGCGGTCTTGAAACTGTATTGCGATTTGGCCACGGCGTGCTCCCTGATTTTGGCGGCGATCATGCGCAGAATGGGGCAGGCGGGCAAGACCGGCTTGATCGCAATTGCGCTGACGCCTAGCTCGGAAGCATGCGCTGCATGATGCGATCACGGTAGATCAGCAGATGGACCAGCGCTGTCGTGACGTGGAGGCCGATCAGAACCAGCAGCGACCATTCCGCGGCCTGATGCAGGCCATCGATCGCCTTGCCTGCCGCGGCATTGTCGGAGGCCAGCATGGGCAGCGGCATCATGTAGAAGAACGAGACGCTCCAGCCGCGAAACGATGCAAACAGCCAGCCGCTGACTGTCGTCGCCAGCACGAGGACATAGAGCATCCAGTGCACGGCTTCCGAGCTCAGCCGCTGCCACGGCGGGAGCGAGCTTTCCGGCGCAACCGGGTGCGTCAATCGCCAGACAAACCGCAGCACAATGAGACCAAGGATGACGATGCCGAACGAGATATGGAACGTCATCGCGGCACCCGGAGACTGACCGTGATGAATGTCCGGCATCAGCCAGCCGATCGGGTATTGCACGGCGAGCAGGACGACGATCACCCAATGCAGCAGCTTGGCGGTGGCGCCGTAGTGCAGACGGTCGGTCATGGACTTTCAATCCGCATTGAGGTCGTCGGCTCAATCTAGAACGGCGTGCTGCGTGCGGACAGATGCGCCAGCGGATTGATGGCGCCGTTCGCGCTTGCCCGCTCCGTTCCCTTGGCGCCCGGTACCGGGAAGGCATATCCGATGATCGTCTTGACGACGAGACGGTCCGACGCCGGCGTGAGGCCGTAACCGACGCCGAAATTGACGTCGAACTCGCCGAGCTTGAAGTCGGTCACCGCGAACAGCGTGTGTTGCTGCTCGGCGAGCGGACTGAAGGCGCCGATCTTGCCAAAGTCGGCGTAGTACTCCAATCCCACGAACAGATCGTCCTTCAGCTTGCGAGCGACGCGCGCGGCCGGCGCGAAATCCGCCTCGCCATGTTTGCCGAAGCCGATGTCGACGATCGGATTGACGATGAACTCGTAATCCGCGTTGCGCATGCCGATGATCGGGCGGATCTCCATGCCGAACCGGGTCTGCGCAAATTTCGGCGTTTCGTAGCTGAACTCGAAATTGATGCCGTAGAACAGGTTGCGCTTGTCTGCGTTGGGCGACACGAACAGCGTGCGCAGCTTGAAGCCGTCGGACAGGAACTGCCGGTCCTGCACGGCAAACGGCAGATAGAGTCCGAGTTCCCACCAGTCCGTCATGCCATAGGCAAACTCCGGCGTGCCGTTGAGGCTGTGGTTGGAGGCGAAGCCACCGGGGAAGGGCGGATCCTTCTGGCCGATCCCGACATAGTTGAGATGCTGCTGGATGGTGAACTGGCCGACCTCCGCGATGCCGGCATTGTAGACCTGGATCTCGTCGGTCGCATGCGCGCGTCCGCTCCAGCCGAGCAGCGGCGGCGCTGCAAGAAGCACTATGCTGGCGAGGTGCCGGTGCGGTCGCATCTTTGCCTCAAGCGGCTACGCCGCGCCGATCAGGATGCCGACCGCGAGCACGATCGCGCCGCCGAGCACGATCTGGAACACCGCCTGCAGGAACGGCGTGTCCATGTAGCGCGCGCGGATGAAGGCGATCGCCCACAATTCGAAGAACACCACGATCCCGGCGATCGCGGTCGCGATCCAGAATGCGTTCGGCCAGGCGTCGGGCACCAGATAGGGAATGGTGTGGCCGAGCCCGCCGAGCGTCGTCATCAAGCCGCAGGTCAGGCCGCGCAGCCAGGGTGAGCCGCGGCCGGTCAGCGAGCCGTCGTCGGACAGCGCCTCGGCAAAGCCCATGCTGATGCCGGCGCCGATCGAGGCGGCAAGCCCGACCAGGAAGGTTTGCCAGTTGTGATGCGTGGCGAAGGCGGCGGCGAACAGCGGCGCCAGGGTCGAGACCGAGCCGTCCATCAATCCGGCGAGGCCAGGCTGCACATATTGCAGCACGAACATCCGCCGCCGCGTGCGGTCTTCCTCCGCGCGCACGTCGGGCTTGAGGATCTCGCCGGTCAGCTTGACCGCGAGCTTCTCGTGACCCCTCTCCTCCTCGGCGAGATCGCCGAGCAGCCGGCGCACGCCGACATCCTCGGCCTTCTCGGCGGCTTTGGCATAGAAGCGCTCGGCCTCCAGCTCCATGGTCTCGACTTCCTTGCGGATGGTGTCGAGTGGCAGGTTCTTGGTGAGCCAGATCGGGCGCCGGCGCAGGAAGCCTTTGACATCCTCGCGCCGGATCGGCGGCAGATGCGCTCCGAAGCGTTGCTCGTAGGTTTCCAGCAGTCGATGGCGATGGCCGCGCTCCTCCTCCGCCATCTCCTCGAAAATCTTGGCGGTGTCGGGATAGCGCTCGGCGAGATCTTCCGCGAACGTCATGTAGATGCGGCTGTCCTCCTCCTCGGAGGCGATCGCGACCGCCAGCACCTCGCGCTCGGTCAGATCGGCAAAGTTCTTCACGGCCACGCCTTGTTCACTGAGTTTAGAATTAGAATAGTTCTAAACTATATGAGCGCACCGGCCCCGGGTCAAATCCGGATCGGCCGGGATTCGCTGCCGCAGCACCGGCAAGCCGCGCGGGTTGAGCGAAGAAGACGCGTGAGATCAACGGGATGCGACGCGACGGCCGAACGGGCATCTAACGCTGCGCGCCGGCCTCTCGCAGGAATGTGAGGAGCAACCGGCTCACTTCATCCGGCTGTTCCTGTTGCACCCAATGGCCGGCGCCGTCGACCAGATGGCAGCCGACCATGTTGGTGCAGGCCTTCGTCTGCATCGCCTCGAACACGCCGGGCCGCTGATAGGTGCCCCAATCCTGCTTGCCCGAGATGAAGGCGGACGGCTGGTCGATCGTGCGGCCGCTCCAGGTCTGCAGTTCCGGGGTGAACGCGCCCGAGGTGCCGCAGCGATACCATTGCAGCCCGCCCTGGAATCCCGTGCGCTGATACTCCGCGCTGTAATAAGCGAGCTCACTATCCGGCAGCCATGTGTTGGCGGCGATCGCCTCGCGTGGCGGCATCTCCTCAGCGACGGTAGCAGCCATGTCCTTGGCGAGATCCATCACGTAATAGGTCGGCAGTTTTGCCAATTCGCCCGCCGACCAGGATTGCAGCGGATACGGCTTGTTGTCTTTCCAGTCCGCGCTTTTGTGGTGGTAATAGGCGCGCAGGAAGTCGTGCACGCCCTGCGGCGCGCGATGCATGTCGTCATTGGCCGGGCGCGTCGAATAGTACCATTGGTAATGCTTGCGCGGCCGCGGCAGCGCCGCGAGCGCGCGATGCACGGGGTCTTCGCTCGCGGGCTTTGCCGGCGCGCTCGCGGTGTTGAACGGCAGCGACGGCGGACCCGAAAACGGCGCGCTCATCATCACGACCGCGCGGAACACGTCGGGCCGGATCAGCGCGCACCACGCCGCGACCGACGAGCCGAAATCGTGCCCGATCACTGCATCGACGTGCTTGTAGCCGAACGCTGCGACCAGCCCGAGCGCATCGCGCACCAGATTGGGCAGGCGGAATGATGCGAGATCGCCGTCATACTTCGCACTCCAGCCGGTGGTGCGGCCATAGCCACGCTGGTCCGGCGCGATGACGTGATACCCGGCAGCGGCGAGCTTCGGCATCACCTTGCGCCAGGAAAACGCCAGCTCCGGAAAGCCGTGCAGCAGCAACAGGCAAGGCCGGCCGGCTGTTTCAAAGCCCGCTTCCAGCACATGCATGCGCAGGCCGTTGATCCCGTCGACATAACGCGAGCGGATGGTGGAGGGGAGCGGGACGGGGACGTCGGGGAGGGCTTCCATTGTGCAGATCACCTGTGGGCATCGCCGCAGAACCAGCGCATTTCACTGTATGCTGACGGTCATTATTGAACGATAGCAATTTTACCCAGGGGATGCATACCGCATGCGCCACGCGAGGATTGCAGAGCAGCCCGGCTGGACGTCGCTTCCGGGTCTCATGATCGTGGCCGCAAGCCTGCTGGTGATCTCGGCGGTGCGTGCCGCCGATATCAAGCAGCTGACCGAAAAACTGCCGCACGCTTATATCGGCGAATTCCTGTGGGACGGCGACAACACGGTGCAGAACATCGTCATCACCTTCGACAAGGTGAAGGCCTTGAACGAGCAGAACGCGGAGGCGCTCGGCTGCGGTTCATACGAGGTCGGCCGTCGCGTGACCAAGATCGGCGTGCAGATGTTCATCCGGCTGTCCGATCTCGAGGTCGAGATCTTCGAACGGTCGCCCGACGGCAACGTCGTGTTCGAGACCGGCGGCAGCCACCGCGGCAAGCTGTCGGAGGATTTTCAGCAGATCGATGCGCAGTGGACCACCGCGGCATCAGGTAAGCACGGTCAGTTGCATTTGCGCGCCGCGGCCTCCGCCGCCTGCGAACCGGCGGAAGATCTGTAGCGGACGATCATGCAGGGCTTTCGAGCGTGCGATTTGCGCGGTCTTGCCAAACGCGTCATGCGCGGGACAGGTCCGGGCATCGGCAAAGTGCCTCTGAGACCTGGGTGTCGTCAGTTACCGGCCGCAAGTTCTTGCATCGCCGCCGCCGGAGGTTGCTTGGCGTGGGGGGCACGTTTCATCCAGCGCAGATATTTGCCGGGTTCACGGCGCTTGATGATCCGCCACGTCCAGGCCATCGCCCGGACGACGTTGCCGTCCTTGTCTGCGAGCCAGATACGACCGGCACCGACAGGTATCGGTGCCTGATCGATCTGCTTCCAGGTTTCCTCGTCAGAAACTTTCCCGAACAAATTCCAGAAGGCCATGGGACCCCCGCATCCGGTTATCCGCACGCCTTCATTATGGCTTAAATGTTGCCGCCTTTGAACCGGCTTTCCGTCAAGCGGTGATCCCCCTTAAGGGGGATATTTGAAGGACAGGCGAGGGCGCTCTGGCCCCGCGCCCGCACTGCCGATCTACGCCTTGCCCGCCACTTTCGGCCAGTACCTGTCGCGCAGATGCCGCTTCACCAGTTTCCCCGTCGGCGTGCGCGGCAGTTCGGCTTCGAAGTGGATGCTCCTGGGGCATTTGATCGGCGACAGATGCTGGCGGCAGAACGCGATCAGCTCGGCCTCAAGCTCCTTGCCAGCCCTGGTGATGTCGTGCGGCTGCACCACGGCCTTGACCTCTTCGCCCATCTCCTCGTTCGGCACCCCGAACACCGCGACGTCGGACACCGCGGGATGCGTGATCAGCACGTCCTCGGTCTCCTGCGGGTAGATGTTCACGCCGCCGGAGATGATCATGTAGCTCTTGCGGTCGGTCAGATAGAGGAAGCCCTCCTCGTCGAGGTAACCGACGTCGCCGAGCGTCGACCAGCCCTTGGCGTTGTAGGCTTTCTTCGTCTTCTCCGGATCGTTGTGATAGGAGAACGCCGGGGCGTCGGCGAAATAGACCTGGCCGATCTGGCCGGTCGGCGCCTCCTCGTCGTTCTCGTCGAGGATCTTGACCTTGCCGACCACCGCGCGGCCGACCGTGCCGCGGTGGGTCAGCCATTGCTGCGAGGTCGAGACGGTGACGCCGTTGCCTTCGGAGCCGGCGTAATACTCGATCAGGATCGGTCCCCACCACTCGATCATCTTGGCCTTGACGTCGACCGGGCAGGGCGCCGCGGCGTGGATCGCGCCCTTCAGCGAGGAGACCTTGTAGCGGGCACGCACCTCGTCGGGCAGCTTCAGCATGCGCACGAACATAGTCGGCACCAGCTGCGACTGCGTCACGTTGTGCTTCTCGACCTGCTTCAGAAATTCCTCGGCATCGAAATGCTCCATGATGACGGAAGTGCCCCCGAGCACGGTCGCCATCATGTTGAAGCGCAGCGGGGCCGCGTGATAGAGCGGCGCCGGCGAGAGATAGATGCTGTCGGCGTTCATGCCGCACATGTCGGCGGTGAGAATCCGCAGGAACGGGTTCGGCACGTCGATCCGGTTGCCTTCGAACTCCTTCTTGATGCCCTTGGGCCGGCCGGTGGTGCCGGAGGAGTACAGCATGTCGTAGCCCGCGACCTCGTCGGCAACCGGCGTGGTCGGCTGCGCGCCGGCCTCCTTGTCATAGGAGCGGAAGCCTGGTGCGGGCTCGTCCATCATGTAGAACAGCGGCTCGCCGGGTTCGCCCTTGATCAGACCCTTCACCTTGTCGGCGCATTGCGGGGTGGTGATGAAAACCTTCGCGCCGCAGTCCTTGATGATGTAGGCGATCTCTTCTTCCGTCAGATAGCGGCTGATCGCCGTGTAATAGAGACCCGAGCGCTGCGCGGCCCAGCAGATCTCCATGAAGGCGAGGCGATTTTCCATCAGCAGCGCGATGTGGTCGCCGGCCTTCAGGCCGAGCGAGCGGAACAGATGCGCGCCCTGGTTCGAAAGCTCGTCGAGCTCGCGATAGGTGATGGCTTTGCCGCTGCCTGCCATCTGGTAGGCGATCTTGTTCGGATGGGTACGCGCGTGGATCGACGGATGGGTCACAGACGTTTCCTCAAACAAGGTGGTCGTCCCTGCCTAGTGCGCAATTGCGCACGGGAGCAAGGACCCATGACCACCGATCTTATCTATTGAAATGAGCTGAGGCCTCAGCTCGCCATAACCACATCGACCTGTGGTTATGAGTCCCGGCTCAACGCCGGGACGACACCCTTTGTATGGAGGCTCTTGCGGCCTCTCAAACGCTTCTTAAAGGTCAGGCGTTCTCACAGCCGTTCGACGATCGTCACATTGGCCATGCCGCCGCCTTCGCACATGGTCTGCAGGCCGTAGCGCTTGTTGCGCTGCTTGAGGGCATGCAGCAGCGTCGTCATCAGCTTGGTGCCGCTGCCGCCGAGCGGATGGCCGAGCGCGATTGCGCCGCCATTGACGTTGAGCCGGGCCGGATCGGCGCCGGTGGTCTTCAGCCACGCGGTCGGCACCGAGGCGAAGGCCTCGTTGACCTCGAAGAGATCGATGTCGTCGATCTTCATGCCGGCCTTCTGCAGCGCGCGCTGGGTTGCCGGCAGCGGCGCTTCCAGCATGATCACGGGGTCGCCGCCCATCATGGTGAGGTGATGGATGCGCGCCATCGGCTTGACCCCGAGCGCCTTCAAGCCCTTCTCGTTGACGACCATGACGCCGGAGGCGCCGTCGCAGATCTGGCTGGCGCTCGCCGCGGTGAGCTTGCCGTTCTCGGCGATCAGCTTGACGCCCTTGATGCCGTCGAGGCTGGCGTCGAAGCGGATGCCTTCGTCGATGTGGTGGGTGTCGGTCGAGCCGTCGGCGCGGGTGATTGTCACCGGCACGATCTCGTCCTTGAAATGGCCGGCCTGCGTGGCCGCGATCGCGCGCTGATGGCTGTTATAGGAGTATTCGTCGAGCTCGTCCTTCGACAGGCCGTACTTCTCGGCCATCATCTCCGCGCCGGTGAACTGGCTGAAGACGATGTTGGGATACTTCGCCTCGATGCCCGGGCTCTTGTAGTGGCCGAAGCCGTTCTTGGCGGGCAGCGAGGAGGCGAGGCCCATCGGCACGCGGGTCATCGATTCCACGCCGGCGGCGATCACGCAGTCCATCGTGCCGGACATCACGGCCTGCGCCGCGAAGTGCAGCGCCTGCTGCGAGGAGCCACACTGGCGGTCGATCGAGGTGGCCGGCACGCTCTCCGGCAGCTTGGAGGCCATCACCGCGTTGCGCGCGATGTTGGTGGACTGCTCGCCGGTCTGCATCACGCAGCCCATGATCACGTCCTCGACCTGCGCGGGGTCGGCACCGGCGCGCTCGACCAGCGCATCGAGCACCGTCGCGGCCAGATCGGCCGGATGCCAGCCGGCGAGACGCCCTCCCTTGCGGCCGCCCGCGGTGCGAGCGGCGGCGACGATATATGCCTCGGCCATGTCTGATCTCCCTGATGTTTCCGGATTGGGCGGTCTGAAAGTTGGGCCGGATTTAAGGGGCGGCTCAGCATTTAGTCAATCAATCAATTAACTCTTGAGTGCGGCCCCGCCATGGGCTTATGTGCGGCCTCGATTTACCGTCGAACCCTGACACTGAGCGGGACCAGAGCGCAGTTGAATACCAGCGTACCGACGAAACTTCCGGCCGGCAAAAATGCCACCGCCGACAAGCTATTGGTCGCAGCCAGCGAGCTGATGATCGAGCGCGCCTCCATCGAGGTCTCGCTGTCCGACATCGCGCAGAAGTCGGGCGTCAACGCCGCGCTGGTGAAATATCATTTCGGCAACAAGGACGGGCTGCTACTGGCGCTGCTGGCGCGCGACGCCGCTACCGAGATATCGCAGCTCGAATATCTCATCGGCCAGCCGATCACGCCGTCCGCGAAATTGCGGCTGCATATCGGCGGCATCATCCGCGCCTATCACCAGTTTCCCTATATGAACCGGCTGATCCATTATCTGCTGCACGAGAGCTCGCCGGCCGCCGCGAACGAGGTGTCGAAATTCTTCGTCGCGCCGCTGTTGGATTTTCACCGCCGGCTGCTCGCCGAAGGCATCAAGGCCGGCGAATTCCGCAAGATCGATCCGGTGCTGTTCTACACCAGCCTGATCGGCGCCTGCGATCATCTGTTCTTCGGCCGCCACGCGATGTCGCGCGCGGTCGGCGTCGGTCCGGTCACCGACGAGGTCTGCCGCGAGTACATCAAGCACATGGAAGCCTTGATCTTCGGCGGCGTGCTCAATCCCGACAAGGAAACGGCAGCGGTCGCCGCCGGATAACAAGTTCGAAGTCTAGAGAAGAAACGCCCAAGGAAAGGTTGTATCCATGCAGTTGAAAGACGTTGCCGTTCTCATCACCGGCGGTGGCTCCGGCCTTGGTGCCGCAACCGCGCGCGCCATGGCGGCCAAGGGCGCCAAGATCGGCGTGATCGACCAGAACAAGGAAAACGCCGAGAAGGTCGCCGCCGAGGTGAAGGGCGTCGCCCTGCATGCCGACGTCACCGACGAGGACGCGATCAAGGCTGTTATCTCCAAGGCCGAGGCCGCGCACGGCATCGCGCGCGTTCTGATGAACTGCGCCGGCATCGGCGGCTCGCAGCGCATCGTCGGCAAGGACGGCGTCTATCCGCTGGCCAAGTTTGTCCGTATCATCAACGTCAATTTGATCGGCACCTTCAACGTGCTGCGGCTGTTTGCCGAGCGGCTGGCGACCGAAGCCCCGATCGGCGAGGAGCGCGGCGTCGCGATCAACACCGCATCGGTCGCGGCCTATGAAGGCCAGATCGGCCAGATCGCCTATTCCGCCTCGAAGGGCGGCGTCGTCGGCCTCACGCTGCCGGCGGCGCGCGACCTCGCCAGCCTGAAGATCCGCGTCAACACCATCGCGCCCGGCCTGTTCCTGACACCGCTGCTGATGGGTCTCAACGAGGAAGCCCGCAAGAGCCTCGGCGCCCAGGTGCCGCATCCGGCCCGCCTCGGCGATGCCTCGGAATACGGCAACCTCGCCGTCCACATCGTCGAGAACCCGATGCTCAACGGCGAAACCATCCGCCTCGACGGCGCCATCCGTATGGCGCCCCGCTAACGGTGAATTCCGCCTGCTTACCCTCCCCCTTGCGGGGGAGGGCGGCAGCGAAGGCTGCCGGGAGAGGGGGTCTCTCCGCGGGCACCCCTCTCCGAAACGAGCACGTGGCACCGCCGCGCTTGCCCTCTCCCGCAAGGGGAGAGGGCGCAATAACAGGCACCGCATCCGCAGACGCAGGAGTAACGCGTGTCTCAGCCGCTGCTGATCGAACATCACGACGGGGTCGATTGGGTCACGCTCAATCGCCCCGAGAGCCTCAACGCGCTCGATCCGGCGCTGATCGACGCGCTCAACGTCTATTTCCAGGGCCTGCAGCGCAATCGCGACATCCGCGTCGTGGTGCTGAAGGGCGCCGGTGCGAATTTCTGCGCCGGGCTCGACCTCAAGCACGCGATGGCGCGCCGCGGCGGGCAGGCCGAGCCGCCCGGTGTCACGGAGTCGCTGGACTCGCAGCGCCGCATTGCCGACATCGTGATCCTGATGCGGCGCGCGCCGCAGCCGATCATCGCGCTGGTGCAGGGCGCGGCCGCCGGCGGCGGCTTCGCGCTGGCGCTTGCCGCCGACATCCGCATCGCGGCGAAGAACGCGCGGATGAATTGCGCTTTCATCAAGCTCGGTCTGGGCGGCTGCGACATCGGCACCAGCTATTTCCTGCCGCGCCTCGTCGGCGTGTCGGTTGCCTCCGAATTGATCCTCACCGGGCGCTTCATCCATGCCGACCGCGCGCTTGCGGTCGGCCTGGTGTCCGAGGTGGTGGAGGCCGCCGATCTCGATGCCGCGGCCAATCCTTATGTCGAGGCGATGATGACGGCCTCGCCGGTCGGTCTCCGCCTCTCGAAGGAATGCATCAACATGAGCGTCGATGCCGGCTCGATCGAGGCCGTGATCGCGATGGAAGATCGCAATCAGGTGCTGTGCAGCCGCTCGGAGGATTTCCAGGAAGGCATCAGGGCCTTTCTCGAGAAACGAAAGCCTGTCTATATCAGGCGCTGAGAACAGATCCTCTAAAGGACAAGAATTCCGGGAGACGCAAAATGGATGGAGACGCGGCGATGCTGACGAAACCTGCCTTTCGCAAGGTGGATTGGCTCGCACGTGACATCGCGGTCGAGCGGCGCGGTGACGGCGCCGTCGTCCTGAAGTCGCGGATTCCGCTCCAGGCCTACGAGACGCACATTCCGGCCTATCTCGCCAAATGGGCGGCGCAGGCGCCGGAGCGGATCTGGCTCGCGCAACGCGGCGGTCCCGACCGGCAGTGGCGCAAGGTCTCCTATGGGGAAGCCAGGCGCACCGTCGATGCGCTGACGCAAGGCCTGCTCGATCTCGGCGTTGGCGACGGCCGGCCGGTCGCGATCCTCTCCGGCAATTCGATCGAGCACGCGCTGATGACGCAGGCCGCGATGCAGGCGAGGCTGCCGGCCGCGCCGGTGTCGCCGGCCTATTCGCTGATGAGCCAGGATCATCTCAAGCTCAAATACCTGTTCAACCTGATCAAGCCCGCCGTCGTGATGGTGCAGGACGGCCCGACCTTCGAGAAGGCGTTGAAGGCAATCGATCTCACCGGCATCACGGTCGTCCACGTCCTGCGTCCCTGCGAAGGCGTGAAGAGCGTCGCCTTCGCGGCGCTCGCGGCAACGCCGGTGACGGCTGCGGTCGGCGAGTCCATCGCGAAGATCACGCCCAAGACCGTCGGCAAGCTGCTGTTCACCTCGGGCTCGACCGGCATGCCCAAGGCCGTCATCAACACCCAGGAGATGATGTGCGCCAACGCGGCGATGATGATGCAGGTGCGCCCGCGTGAAACGGAGGGACCGATCCCGACGGTGCTCGACTGGATGCCGTGGAATCACACGATGGGCGGCAACGCCGCGTTCAATCCGGTGCTGGTCGACGGCGGCACGCTCTATATCGACGACGGCCGGCCGATGCCGGGCCAGTTCGAGGAGACCATCAGGAATCTGCGCGAGGTGTCGCCGACCTATTACGCCAACGTGCCGGCCGGCTACGCCGCGCTCGCCGCCGCGATGGAGAAGGACGAGGCGCTGTGCCGGAGCTTCTTCAAGAACCTCTCGATCATGGCCTATGGCGGCGCGCGGCTGCCCGACGATCTCTATGACCGCATGCAGGCGCTGGCGGTGAAGACCACGGGCGAGCGCATCGTGTTCTACACCGGCTGGGGCTCGACCGAGACCGCGCCGACCTCGACCGGCACCTATTGGGACACCGAGCGCGTCGGCCTGATCGGCCTGCCGTTCCCCGGCGTCGAGCTGAAGATGGTGCCGTGCGGCTCGAAATACGAATTGCGGCTGCGCGGCGTCAACGTCACGCCCGGCTATTTCGGCCAGCCGGACCTCACGGCGAAGATGTTCGACGAGGAGGGTTTCTACTGCATCGGCGATGCCGGCGTGTTCGTCGATCCGGCGGATCCGTTGCAGGGCATCATCTTCGCCGGCCGCGTGGTCGAGGATTTCAAGCTGACCACCGGCACCTTCGTCCATGTCGGCTCGCTGCGCACCGACGCGATATCAGCCGCGACGCCGGTCGTGCATGACGCGCTGGTCGCGGGGCAGGACCGTGAGTTCATCGGCCTGCTGTGCTGGCCGAACCTGCACGCCTGCCGCCAGCTCGTCGGCAATGCCGATGCAAGCTATGAGGACGTGATCCGGCATCCCGAGGTGGTCGCGTGCCTGAAGAAGGGCTTGCAGGTGCACAACGCGTCCACCACCGGCAGCAGCATGCGCATCGCGCGTGCGATGCTGATGGTCGAGCCGCCGTCGATCGACGGCAACGAACTCACCGACAAGGGCTACATCAACCAGCGCGCCGGCCTCGAACGCCGCGCCGCACTGGTCGAGAAGCTGTATGCCGGCAAGCCCGACGACGACGTGATCATCTTGAATTGATCCTACGAAAGCAAACACGTCATTCCGGGGCACGCGAAGCGTGAACCCGGAATCCAGAGGTTCCTTACGTCGAAATTCCGGGCTCGGTGCTGCGCATCGCCCCGGAATGACAGCAAGAAAAAGGTAAGCGCCATGAATTTCGATTTCTCCGACGAACAGAAGCAGATGCGCGACGAGGCGCGGAAATTCCTCAGCGAACAGTGCCCGCCGAAGGCCGTGCGCGAGGTGCTCGACGGCAAGGCGCCTTACGACAAGGCGTTGTGGAAGGGCCTCGCCGAGATGGGCTTCCTCGGCGTCGCGATCCCGGAACAGTTCGGCGGCGCGGGCGCCGGCCATCTCGAGCTCTGCGTGATCGCGGAGGAAATGGGCCGCGCGCTGGCGCCGGTGCCGTTCTCCTCCACCGTCTATCTCGCCGCCGAAGCGATCCTGCTCGCAGGCAGTGACGCGCAGAAGCAGAAGTGGCTGCCGAAGATCGCCGCGGGCGAAGCCATCGGCACGCTGGCGCTGTTCGAAGGCAAGGGCAACCCGTCGCCGAAGGCGATCAAGGTGACGGCCAATGGCGGCGTGCTCAACGGCGTCAAGAAGCCGGTGCCGGATGGCGCGATTGCCGATTTCGCCGTTGTCGCCGCGCGCACCGGCTCGAGCGGACGCGAGTCCGATATTTCCCTGTTCATCGTCGATCTCAAGGCCGGCGGCGTCGAGGTCAAGTCGCTCACCAACATCGACCTGACCCGCGGTCAGGCCGAATTCACCTTCAAGGACGCGAAGGCCGAGCCGCTCGGCGCGGCCGGCGAGGGCTGGAGCGTGATCTCCCAGGTGCTCGATCGCGCGGCCGTGTTGACGGCGTTCGAGCAGGTCGGCGGCGCCGACCGCGCGCTGGAGATGGGCCGCGACTATGCGCTCGACCGTATCGCGTTCGGCCGTCCGATCGGCTCGTTCCAGGCGGTCAAGCACATGCTGGCCGACATGTACGTGTCGGCGACCTTGGCGCGCTCGAACTGCTATTACGGGGCCTGGGCACTCTCGACCAATGCCGGGGAATTGCCGGAAGCCGCCGCCGCCGCGCGCATCAGCGCGACGCAGGCGTTCCAGCACTGCGCCAAGAACAACATCCAGGTCCATGGCGGCATGGGCTTCACCTGGGAGTTCGACTGCCACATGTACTATCGCCGCGCCAATGCGGTGGCGCTCGGTCTCGGCAGCCTGTCCTATTGGGAAGACGCGCTGATCGATCGCATGCGCAAGAAGAACGCGGCGTAAAGCTACGATTCGTCATTCCGGGGCGCGCGTAGCGCGAACCCGGAATCCAGAGGTTGGGAATCGAGATTCCGGGTTCGATGCTCCGCATCGCCCCGGAATGACGGAAAGAAAGCCACCATGAATTTCGACGACACCCCGCAGGAGGCCGCATTCCGCGCCGAGGCGAAAGCCTGGATCGCGGCCAATGCGCCGAAGCAATATGAGGACGAACTGCGCAAGGCCTCGCTCGGCCGCGTCGCGCTCAAGCGCGCCAACATCCTCGAGGTCGCAAAGGCCTGGCAGAAGAAGAAGGCCGATGCCGGCTGGGCCTGCCTGCACTGGCCGAAGGAGTATGGCGGCCGCGGCGCCTCGCCGATCGAGCGCGTGATCTGGCAACAGGAGGAGGGGCCGTTCGGCCGCCTCAGTTCGATGTTCATCATCGGCCACGGCATGTGCGGCCCGACCATGATGGCGTTCGCCGGCGAGGAGCAGAAGCGCACATATCTGCCGCCGCTCGCCTCCGGCGAGAAGATCTGGTGCCAGCTGTTCTCCGAGCCGGCCGGCGGCTCCGACGTCGCCGGCCTGCGCACCCGCGCCGAGAGGCACGGCGACGAGTGGGTGATCAACGGCCAGAAGATCTGGACCTCAGGCGCGCATTATTCCGACTACGGCATCCTGCTCACCCGCACCGATCCGACCGTGCCCAAGCACAAGGGCCTCACCATGTTCTTCCTGGACATGAAGAGCCCGGGCGTCGAGGTCAGGCCGATCAAGCAGGCGAGTGGCGCCTCCGACTTCAATGAGGTCTATTTCACCGACGTGCGCATTCCGGACTCGCAGCGGCTCGGCAATGTCAACGACGGCTGGAACGTGTCGCTGACCACGCTGATGAACGAGCGCATGTCGATCGGCGCCGGCGTCGCCACCGGCTTCCCCGAACTGTTCGACTTCTGCAACAGCCTGATGCTGGAGGATGGCCCGGCGATCGAGAACCGCGCGGTGCGCTCCAAACTTGCGAACTGGGCGGTGAAGGCGAGCGGGCTGAAATACACCAGCTTGCGCGCGATCTCGGCGCTGTCGAAGGGCGAGCGTCCGGGACCGGAGAATTCGATCGGCAAGCTGGTCGCCGGCTCGATGATCCAGGACGTCGCGACCTATGCGCTCGATCTGCAGGGCGCCGCCGGCGCGCTGAACGGGATTGAGGATGCTGAGGTCGCCGGCAAATTCCAGGCGATGCTGCTGCGCGCGCCGGGCACCCGCGTCGAGGGCGGCACCGACGAGATCATGCGCAACATCATCGCCGAGCGCGTGCTGGGCCTGCCTGGCGACATCAGGGTCGACAAGGACGTTCCCTTCAACAAGATCCCGACCAGGGGAAGAGCTTAACCGTCGTTCCGGGGCGGCGCGAAGCGGCGAACCCGGAACCTCGAGCCGCATAACAAATCTCCAGATTCCGGGTTCGATGCTGCGCATCGCCCCGGAATGACAGAACAAAGGAGCCGCCATGAATTTCGATGACACGCCGCAGGAAGCCGAGTTCCGCGCCATCGCCCGCAACTGGATCGCCGCCAACGCGCCGAAGGAGTTCGAGGAGGAGCTCTCGAAGTCCTCGCTCGGCCGCATCAGGCTCGCCAGGCACGACATGGTCGAGGTCGGCAAGGCCTGGCAGAAGAAGAAGGCGGAGGGCGGCTGGGCCTGCCTGCACTGGCCGAAGGAATATGGCGGCCGCGGCGCCACCCCGATCGAGCGCGTGATCTGGCAGCAGGAAGAGGGCGTCTACGGCAAATTGACCCAGCCGTTCCAGATCGGCGAGGGCATGTGCGGCCCGACCGTGATGGCCTGGGGCAGCGAAGAGGCTAAACGCCGCTATCTGCCCAAACTCGCCTCCGGCGAGGAGATCTGGTGCCAGCTGTTCTCGGAGCCGTCGGCCGGCTCCGACGTCGCCGGGCTGCGCACCCGCGCCGAGAAGAAGGGCGACAATTGGGTCGTCAACGGCCAGAAGATCTGGACGTCAGGCGCGCATTACTCCGACTACGGCCTGTTGATCGCGCGCACCGATCCGAATGTGCCCAAGCACAAGGGCCTCACGATGTTCTTCCTCGACATGAAGAGCCCCGGCGTCGAGGTCAAGCCGATCAAGCAGGCCAACGGCATGCAGGAGTTCAACGAGGTCTATTTCACCGACGTGGTGATCCCGGACAGCCAGCGCTTAGGGGCGGTCGGTGAGGGCTGGAGCGTGTCGCTCACCACGCTGATGAACGAGCGCATGTCGATCGGCGCGCGGCTCGCAACCGGCGTGCCCGAGATGTTCGAGTTCTGCTCCAATTTGATGCTGGAGGACGGTCTTGCGATCGACGATCCGGCGGTGCGCTCCAAGCTTGCGAGCTGGGCGGTGAAGGCGAGCGGGCTGAAATACACCAGCTACCGCGCCATCTCGGCGTTGTCGAAGGGCGAGCGGCCGGGGCCGGAAAACTCCATCGGCAAGCTCGTCTCCGGCCTGATGCTGCAGGATATCGCGACCTATGCGATGGACCTCGAAGGTGCCGCGGGCAGCCTCACCGGCACAGATGAGGAGCAGGCCAACGGCCAGTTCCAGCAGATGCTGCTGTCGTCGCCCTCGATGCGCATCGCCGGCGGTACCGACGAGATCCTGCGCAACATCATCGCCGAGCGCGTGCTGGGCCTGCCCGGGGACATCCGCGTCGACAAGGACGTGCCCTACAACAAGATCCCGACCAAGGGCAGAAACTGATCGTCATTCCGGGGCACGCGAAGCGTGAACCCGGAATCTCGAGATTGCGGATCGAGATTCCGGGTTCGATGCTTCGCATCGCCCCGGAATGACGAAAAAGGAAGGTATCATGGACGCCAATACACCTGACCCGCGTTACGCGACCGAGGATCGCATCGGCGCGCTCGAGGAACTGCTCAACGAGCGCTACTCGGTGCGCGCGTTCCAGCCGCGCGAAGTGCCGCGCGAGGTCATCGAGCACATCCTGTCGACCGCGCAGCGCACAGCGTCCTGGTGCAACAGCCAGCCCTGGCAGGTGCTGGTCGTCTCCGGCGAGGCCAAGGAGCGGTTTCGCAAGGCGATCTATGCCGAGGCCTCGCGCGGCCTCGGCGAGGATTACGACTTCACGCCGCCGCGCGAATATGTCGGGGTCTATCTGGAGCGCCGCCGCGAAAGCGGCTTCCAGCTCTACAACACGCTCGGCATCGCGCGCGGCGACAAGGCGGCCTACGCAAAACAGGCGCTGGAGAACTACAATTTCTTCGGTGCGCCGCACATTGCCGTGATCCACACCAACGAGCCGCTCGGCATCTATGGTGCGATCGACTGCGGCGGCTATGTCTCGAATTTCATGCTGGCGGCGCAGGCGCTCGGGCTCGGAACCATCCCGCAGGCGGCGATCGCGCGCCATTCCGGGCTGATCCGCCGCCATTTCAACCTGGCCGACGATCGCCGGGTTGTCTGCGGTATCTCGTTCGGCTATGCCGATCATGCGCAAAAGGTGAATAGCTACCGCACGTCGCGCGCGACCGTGGAAGACACTGTCACATTCGTCGATGTATAATTTCCTCAAGGCGGGAAGGTTCACCCCCCGTCGAGGACAAGAAAAGCTACAAAGAAACGACAAGAACAAAAATGGCGAATAACGCCTCCCTGACGCCTGCTGAGATCAGCTGGCAGCTGCACCGTCTGCCTGCGCTCGAGCGCGACGCGTTCATCGCCGCGCATTATCTGGGCCAGCCCGTCGCCTGGAAGACCCGCTTCTTCGACGCGATCGACTGGGGTGCGGGGTCGGTGCTGCAATTCAGCTTCCTGCAGCGCGGCTGGCATCGCCATTCGCGGCTCGACAATCCGATCTATGCCTATATCGACATCGAGCAACATCCGGAAACCCGCGGCCTGCGTCGCGGCCGCCGGATCGATCTTGAGGGCACGATCAAGGGCGTCGACTTCGTGACCGGGATTACGCTGACGCTGGACCGGTTCGAGATCCTGCCGGTCAATTTTTTCGACCGCTTCGTCATCAGCTCCGACAGCCGGTATTAGTCTAGCGGCGGACCGCGCGACGCGGCGGCGCCTCGACATAGCGCGCAGCCATCGCGCCTGCCAGCTCGGCCATCTTCTCGCGCAGCTCCGCAGGCGCGATCACCTCGGCCTCGGCGCCGAGCCGCAGCAATTCGGTTGCCGCATGCCACACTGTCTTGCCGACCGGCATGACGGCGATCCGCCAGCCGTCGGCGTCGGCGCCATCGGTGAGCCGCATACGCGCCTTCACGTAAGGATGCGCCAGCGCATCGAACAGTTGCAGCCCGAGCGGCGACAGCCGCACCGTGGCTTCGTTCGGATGCAGCTCGGCCTCCAGCCGCTCAATCGAGGCGCGCCAATAGGCAGCGAGGTCGAACTCCGCGGGCCGCGCGAACGGCGTCTCCAGCGTCGCGCAGTCCAGCACGCGTGCGACGCGATAGGTGCGCACATTGCCGTCGACAAGGCCGGCGAGATACCAGCTGCCGCCCTTCAGCACGAGGCCGAGCGGCGCCACGCTGCGCCGCTTCTCGGCCTTCCAGCTCTGGTAGCGGATCTCGAGCATGGTCTCGCGCAGCACGGCGCCGGCGATGGCGCGCAGATGCTTCGGCTCCTCGGTCTCGCCGAACCAGCCGGGCGCGTCGAGATGAAAGCGCTGCTGCATCCCTCTCGCGTTGGGCCGCAGGTTCTCCGGCAGCGCCGCCATCAGCTTGGCCTGCGCCGCCGCCATCGCGGCATCGAGGCCGAGCGCGGCGGCGGGCCCCGGCAGTCCGGCCATGAACAGCGCCTCGGCCTCGCCCTGCGACAGGCCGTTGAGCCGCACGCGATAGCCGTCGAGCAGGCGATAGCCGCCCTCGGCGCCGCGGTCGGCATAGACAGGAACGCCGGCGGCGGCGAGCGCGTCGATGTCGCGATAGATCGTGCGCACCGATACCTCGCAGGCTTCCGCCAGCTCAGGCGCGGTGACCTGCCCCCGCGCCTGCAGGGTGGTGAGGATGGAAAACAACCGGCTCGCGCGCATGGGCCAAATCATACCTGACACAAGATGTCAGGTATAGGCGGTCATAAGGAGCCATGCCCCCTGACGGCTCAAGGAGACCCGCCATGACCACCACCACCGACCGCGTCACGCTGTATTACTCGCCGCAGAGCCGCGCCACCGGCACCCGCGTGCTGCTGGAGGAACTCGGCGCGCCCTACGATCTGCACGTTCTCAACATGAAGGCGGGCGAGCAGCGCAAGGACGCCTATCTCGCCATCAATCCGCTCGGCAAGGTGCCGGCGATCCGCTACGGCGACGCGCTGGTCACCGAACAGGTCGCGATCTTCATCTATCTCGCCGATCTGTTTCCGCAGGCTGGCCTGACGCCGGCGCTGAACGACCCGCGCCGCGGCCCGTATCTGCGCTGGATCGCCTATTACGGCTCCTCGTTCGAGCCGGCGGTGATCGACCATTTCATGCAGCGCGAGCCCGCCCCGATCACGCAGTCGCCCTATGCCGATTACGACACCATGCTGGGCGCGCTGGAATCGCAGCTGGCCAAGGGGCCCTATCTGCTCGGCGAACAGATCACGGCGGCCGACATCCTCTGGGGCATCGCGCTCTCTTGGACCATGATGTTCGGCATCGTGCCGAAAAGGGATGTGTTCGTCCGCCATGCCGACCGCATCGCCGCGCGCCCGGCCTTCCAGCGGATATCGAAGGCCGACGACGAGATGGCGGCGCAGCATGCGGCGGCCGCCGGAGTGTGATACGGATCCTGCCGATGGCGAAAGTCCTGCACAGTACCAACTGCTTCAACACCCTGATCCGCGTCGCGGAGGACTGCCCGGCGCAGCGCGGCGAGGAGCCGCAGCCGCGCGATGGCCAGCCGACGGTTGCCGTGCTGCAATACCAGATGATCGCGGGCGCGCCATACAAGTACACCTCCGACGACGTGGTGTTCGCGACGTCGGCGGCCGGCCGCGCGCTCGATGCGAAAGCGGCGAAGAAGGCGTGCAGCCTCGCCCGCGAGACGTTCTTCTCGCGCGGCCAGGCTTGCATGCGCGCCTCGCCGCTCGGCAAGCGTTTCGGCTGGGGCGTCCATGCCGATGCCGAAGGGCGCATCGCGCTCTACGCCGTCGACAGCAAGCGCTACCAGGCGCTCGCCGCAGACCCGGAGGTCGTGCAGGTCCGCGCGATGCGGAGCAAGCGGGCGTGAAGAAGGGCTGCTCTCATCCTCCCCTGGAAAGGGAGGATCGGTTCGCATGCAATGCGAACCGAGGTGGGGTGATCTCTCCACTCGGGCACCGTTCGTGCTGAGAGATCACCCCACCCCGTCTCACATTCCGCTCCGCTCCATGTGAGCCGACCCTCCCCCTCCAGGGGAGGGTGGAGCATCGCGGCCTCCTCAAGGGCAACGGAATTGGTGGTGTGGAGCGCCGACCTAAAACCGCGGCGCCCGCTTCTCGGCGAAGGCCTTGATGCCTTCCTTGATCTCGTCGCCGCGCATGCTCTCGCGGTGACGGGCGTCGGCGGCGGCCTCATCCAGCTCGCCGCGGGCGAATTCGTTGATAGCGCGCTTCATGCCGGCCATCGCCTTGGGCGCGTTGCCGGCCAGGATCGTCGCGAGCTTGTCGACCTCCTCGTCGAGCAGGTCGAGCGGCACCATCGCGGTGAGGTAGCCGATCCGCAGCATCTCCGGCGCCGTGATCCTTTGCGCGGTCAGGAACAGCATCTTGGCGTTGTCGACGCCGAGCCGCGTGACGTAGCGCTGGATGCCGCTCTTGTAATAGTGCAGCCCGAGCCGCGCCGCCGGCATGAACATCTCGGCGCTATCGACGCCGATGCGAAAGTCGCAGGCGAGCGCGAGGTCGGTCGAGCCGCCATAGACGCCGCCATTGAGCCGGCAGATCGTCGGCACGCTCAAATCCTCGAGGCGGTTGACCACGACCTCGAACGCCGAGCCCGCGCTCTGCTGCTCGCTCGCGCTCACCGCGCGCTCGGCCACAGAGTTGAGGTCGTAGCCGGCGGAAAACGCGCGGCCGGTTCCGGTCAGCACCAGCACGCGGATCGCAGGATCAGCCTCGATCCGGTCGAACAATTTCAGCAGCTCGCCGAGGTCCTCGGCCTGCAGGCGGTTGAGATGCTTCGGCCGGTTGAGGCGGATCGTTGCGCGCGCGCCCGCGACTTCGAGCACGGGTCCGCTGGCGGTGTCGGCCGCGTCAGCCATCTTGGTCTCCATCATTGATTCTCACGTTCGCGCCGCTTCGCCTCGGCATCGATGGTTTCGGCGAGATCGGGATGCCTTGCCATCAACAGGCGGAAATCGACCAGGTCAAGCACCAATAGCCTGGTCACCTTGCTGGTCGCTACGCTGGCGCCGCGCTTGGCGTTGCCAAGCAGTGCCATCTCGCCGAAGAACTCGCCTTCGCCAAGCTTCACCTTGCGTCCGGGCAGGTCGACCTCGACCTCGCCGGCGGCGACGAAATACATGCAGTCGCCATTGGTGTCCTTGCGGATGATCATGGTGCGCGGCGGCAGATCCATGGTCCGCAGCACCTGGGTGACGTCGGCGATCGCGGCCGGGCCGAGATGCGCGAAGAACGGCACCTTGCTGACGGTCTCCCAGGTTCGCAAGAAATTGTCGCGGCGGGTTTCGGCGGCAAAGCCGGTCGCCAGGATACCGGTCCACAGCCCGAACACGCCGAGGCCCGAGATCATCACCATGGCGGCGACCACGCGGCCGAGCGGGGTGATCGGCACCACGTCGCCATAGCCGGTCGTGGTCAGCGTCACCACCGCCCACCACAGCGCTGCCGGCACGCTGCCGAAGGTCTGCGGCTGGACGTCCCGCTCCAGGAAATATTCCGCGACGGAGGCCAGGAACACCACCATCAGGAAGATCACGAGCACGCTGAGCAGCGGCCCGGACTCCACCACCAGCACGCGCCGGAGCTGGCGCAGGCCGGGAATGCCCGGCACCACCTTGAGCACCCAGAGCACGCCGAGGAGCCAGGCGGTTTTCGGCTCGACGCCGGACAGCAAGGCCAGCGGTACGGCCAACGCGCCGATCGCGTCGACCACGCCGGCGCTCGACAGCGCATAGAACCAGAACTTGCCCTGCCGGCCCATGTGGCGCAGCCGCACCAGCCATTCGAACACGAAATAGGCAAGGCAGGCCCACAGCAGCGCATCGACCCAGCCCGGCGCCGCGTCATGGGCCGGCGCGACCGTCAGCAGCGTCATCATGGCGACACCGACCGCGACCGCGACATAGGCCGCCGTGGTCATGTTGCGGCCGGCGGTGGCGGAAACGAAGCGCGTCAAAGCCGGAAGGACGAGCCGCTTGGACATCGGAACGGAGCTTGCCTGTCGGTGAACTGCTGGAAATTGAGGCCCTGCGAACGGCGGAGCCGATGGCACAACGTGCCTCTCCCGGTAGAGGCCGTCAACGCGCAGGCCGTGGCGGCATGATCGCTGGGGAAGACGACCGCATCTGTTGGACGAAAGGCCTAACCATGTTGGCCCGATTTTGCGCCCGCGAATGTGAGAAATCGGACAAAACGTCGCTTTTTCACCGTATATCAGGGATGCTGGTCACCGATGCGACCTTGACCGGAATGAAGCGACTAATAAGGCGATCTTATTCACTTCTTGAGAAATTGGTTGGTTTCCGATGGATACCTCACATCTCGCGGAGCACGCCGGCGCCGCCGGCAGTTTCTTCGCCTCGATCTTCGTGGTCGCCACGCTGTCGATGCGGACCATGATCCCGTTGCGCGTCTTCGCCATCCTGACCAACATCATCCTGATCGCGACCGCGATTCCGACCCACAATTACGCGACGCTGATTCTGCATGCCGTGTTGCTGCCAGTGAACACCTATCGTCTGCACCAGATGCTGCAGCTGGTCCGCAACGTGAAGAAATCGGTCAACAGCGATCTGTCGATGGATTGGCTGAGGCCGTTCACGACCGAGCGCAAATGCGCGGCGGGCGAAGTCCTATTCTACAAGGACGAGAAGGCCGACAGCATGTTCTACATCGTCAGTGGCCGCTTCCGCCTGGTCGAGTCCGGCATCGAGCTGCCGGTCGGCGCCCTCGTCGGCGAATTCGGCATGCTGTCGCCCTCGAACACGCGCACCCAGACGCTGGAATGCGTCGAGACCGGCATGGTGCTGTCGGTGACCTATGACCAGGTCGAGCAGCTCTACGTCCAGAACCCGGCGTTCGGCTTCTATCTCCTGCGTCTGTTCAGCGCCCGCCTGTTCGAGAATATCGCGACGCTCGAGCAGCGGCTTGCGCAGCACGCCACCCCACAGGTCGCGGAGCCCAAATCTGCATGAGCCCCGCGACGAGTTCTGGAGGCGCCGCAGTGCCGGATGACGACAGTCTGCTGGCTTCGCTTCGCTATCTCTTTGCCGATATCATCGGCGATGAGGACGAGGGGCCGCCGGTGCTGCCCGACGCCTGCCCGGACCACCTCGGGCCGGCCGTCACCAGGGCCATCGATCTGTTGATCGCCTACCAGAGCACGAGCTACGCCCAGCTCTATATCGACCGGCTCAAGCGCTTCGTCGGCCGCCGCGGCGTCGACGACGCCCTGCTTGCCGAGATCGCCCGCCTGATGGCGGAGCGCATGGCCTATGAGGACGCGATCCGCATCGCGCAGCTCAAGCTTGGCGAAGTCAGTGCGGTGGGCGGCCTTGCGGCGCGCTCGGCCGACGACGTCAAGAAGTTTCGCCTTGACGAGTTGATCGACGCCCTACCTGCAGTGGTCGCCGATCCGGTGCTCGCCGTACTGGATCAGTTCGGCTGGCGGCGTCGCCGGGTTTCGATTCGCTTCAGCGCCAACAACCGCTTCAGCGTTCGCCGGCTCAGGATCGAGGCGGGCCTGAAGCGCTGGCGGCTGTTCTCGGGACGCTATGCCAGGGAGCGCGTCTGGGTCGAGCGCTGGCTGCACATGATCGACCGCAGCCTGACCAAGCAGCCGAGTGCCGCCCCGGCGGTCGTGCAGACCGCGACCATGATCCAGGGTTACGGCGATCCCTACCGCCAGGGCATCGCGGACTGGCACGTGATCATCGACGGGCTCGCCAAGCCGACCTTCGACGGCGTGCTCATCCTCCCCGACCTTGCCGGCGCCATTGCGGAAGCGCGCACCGCCATCATGCCCGATCCGCGGCAGGCATCGCTGAAGCGCAAGATCGCGGAAATTCGCGCCCGGGCGCCGGCGGCGGCTTGAAATCTGAATGCGAGCAAATCCATCACCGTCACCGCGGCGACAAAGGCGAAGCCTTTGCGCTGCTTCGCCATCAACTACCGCTTGATGTGCGGCGGCTCCTCGTAGCCGCGGCGGCTGGAATAGAACAGCAGGCCCATCAGGCCGATGCAAACCGCAGCCAGAAGCGTAATGCCGATCGTGAACACCACGATGCCGTAGGTCGGCACCGGAGCGTCCACAGTCAGGCCTTCATAGGCGTAGGCGCCGACGGCGGCCAAAAAGGCCAGCAGGCCGATGCTGATTGCAATGCGCATGCGTAGCTACCTCTGCTGAGGGCCGAGAGCAACGGGGCACTTGCGCCGGTTATCCCGCCGCGGCGGTAGCCTTGGCCAGCGCCTGCTGTCCGGCTTCGGTCAGCTCGGAGAGCGTCGTCCTGCCGCTCTTGGCGCATTTGATGATGTATCTGGCAACGCGCCGGCGAGTGTCGTGTTCCTCGCCGTGAAGTGCGTCTGCGCAAACGCGGTCGAGCGCAGCGTTCATGGCGAAGAGCGTGTGTGAGTCAAACCGTTCCTCGATCATCGCAGCTCTCCTTCGCGGCTCGCGGCTACTTGCGGAACGTCAGCCACTCGCTGACTTCCATCACGGTCTCGGTCTGTCTGGCCTTCCTCATCAGCGTTTCGCGTTCCCGTCCCGGCGGCAGCTTGCGTGCCGCAATACGCGAATCCTCGGCGAATTTTTGCAAGCGATTTTCGAACGATCCGGGAGGCCGCGACCTGTTGCGCTTCTTCTTGATCATGCCGTCTCCGAGCTGGAACCAGCAATACTAGGCTTGTTCTCCGGATGGCGTCGTTAACCCATGACATCGGGCGAACTGAAAAAAACACGCGCCCAAAATCGCGACCAAAAATCGCGACCAAGGATGGCGCAAGACCGCAGGAACGATCTTCGGCGCTCTGCGTAACACCCGTGCGTTCGCTGCTTTGCTCCCCGAAAGGCGGTGGACCACTCCGGTGACGGGCCTCGGCGAAATTGATCGCCGGGGCCCGCATGTCTTCAAGCAAAGCAGCCAGGGAAACAAGAACGACATAGGCCAAGAAGGACATGATCAATGGCACATTCCAATCAGGGTATCGTGAAGGACAACAAGGGGCAGGAACAGCCGGCCGACAAGCAGCGCGCGCAAACCGCGCACAAGACCGACTCGCGAAAGTCCAATGCGCGTGAAGCGACGCGTGATCCGAAATTGAACGATGCCGACAAGACGCCGGGATCCGGCATGACATCAGACGACCGCGGCGATCCTCCAACAGGCTGAATGGCGTTCCGCTCTGCAGCGATCGCGGCAATGCGGCAGGAACGATGACTTTGGTCGACCGTTGGCGTCAAGGGATCAATGGAGAACTGACATGGCGATGGACGAGAAGGAGGTCGGAAACCTGATCGGCAGCGACAAGGTCGAGGGCACCGCGGTCTATGGTTCCGACGAACGCAAGATCGGCTCGATCGAACGGGTGATGATCGACAAGAAGAGCGGGCGAGTGTCTTACGCCGTGCTCGGCTTCGGCGGCATTCTCGGACTCGGCAACGACCATTATCCGCTGCCTTGGCAGTCGCTCAAATACGACACGAGGCTGGGCGGCTATGTCACGGGCGTGACCGAGAGCCAGCTGCGCGGCGCGCCGAAATATGGCAGCGAGCGGGATTGGAATTGGTCGGATATCGGCGCTACGCGCGCGGTGAATGAATATTACGGCGTGCCGTTCGTCTGAGCGGCGCCGGTCCGCGCTTCACCGGTGGCGCCCCACCGGAGTTGACCTGTATGGCGTTGACGACGTCACCGTCGCATCCTTCGGGCGTGTGTGCACAAGTGAACATACGTCAATAGCTGTGCAATGTAACATACGTAATTGAAGTCGGTCCTGCAGTTGCCCGATTGAACATGCGGGAGACCAATGTCATTGGCGTCGCTAGTCCGGAAATTGGAGCAGTTTGTACGGCTTTCGCCGGTAGACCACGTCCTTCTCAATCGCGCGTCCACCGAGCGCGTCCGGCATTTCGGTCCGCGGGTCGACATCGTCCGCGAAGGCGAGAAGCCGAAGGACGTCCATCTGATCCTGTCCGGCTGGGCCTATCGCTACAAGCAGCTCGAGGACGGCCGACGTCAGATCGTGGCTTTCTTCCTGCCCGGCGACATTTGCGATGTGAACGTCTTCATCCTGCGCGAGATGGACCATTCGATCGGTACAGCCACCGCGGTGTCGATCGCCGACCTCTCCCGCGAATTCTTCGACAAGGTCGCAGCCGGACATCCGCGCATCGTGACCGCGTTCTGGTGGGAAACCCTGGTCAACGCGGCGATCCAGCGCGAATGGACCATGAGCCTCGGCCAGCGAACGGCGCTGGAGCGGATGGCCCATCTGCTGTGCGAGATCTGGCTCCGGCTGCGTGCCGCCGGCCTGACCCAGGGCGACAGCTGTGATTTCCCGCTGACCCAGGGCGATCTCGCCGATGCCACCGGGCTCTCCAAGGTTCACGTCAACCGAACGCTGCAGGAATTGCGCGCCGGCGGCCTGATCGTGCTGAAGGGGAAGACCCTGGTCGTCCCCAATCTCGAGCCGCTGATGCATGCCGGCCTGTTCAACCCGAACTACCTGCACATGGATCACGAGGGACGGCAGCTCGATGCCGCCGCGACGCCGACGAACGCGGAGGCGGGGTGATGCGCTCCGGTGCATGTGGCGCGACCGCAGGGGCGACAGTTGTATCTGTGGCCTAACCAACGGCTTGGTTTCACCCGTTCGCCGCCTTCACCACCACGAGGTTCTCGTCCGGCGTCGCCGGGTGACGCTTGAGGTGGTCGCGGCGCAGTGCGATCTCGTCGCGGACCAATTCGTAGCCGAGCTTGAACGTGTCCATTCCGTCGCCGGAAACGGTGCCGTCGCGCAGGCCGATCACCGCGCCGCGCAGGATCGCCTCGAGCTCGTCCTGCAATTCGTCGAGATGCTCGGCGCAAGTGGCGTGCTCGACGCGCTCGCCGATGTCGAGGATCCTGCCCGCCAGCTCGCTGGCCTTCTCCGGTGCGACGCGGGTGATCTTGGTGTAGATCGCCGCGAAGATCGAGCCGATGATGCTGAGCGCGGCGGCACCGAGATACATCAGGTCGCTGTAGCGATCCATGAACGACTTGGTATCGTCGTTGATGTATTCGGCGGCGCCCTGATGGGCGACGATGAAGGCGTCCTTGTCGGTCGCCGCCGGCTCGATCTTGGAGGCGAAGCCGTCGTCGAGCGCAAGTTCCGACTTGTTCTCATAGATGATGCGCGCGAGCTCGGCGGCCGTCGTCGTGGACATCGAGGATTGCGCGACCAGCAACCATTCCAGCCCGATGGTATCGACCTCGTCATCGGGGATCGTCGGCGAGGACGACAGCATGCCGGTCGAGACCGTCTCCTCCGAAATCGCCGGGTATTTGCGCGCCAGCGCCTTGGCCGCGTCGATCGCATTCAGCGTGAAGCCGCCGGCGCGCTTGGCATATTGTTCGTAGGTCTTGTCCTTCACGATCTTCGAGGCATGCTCGATCGCGATCACGGCGGCAAAGCCGGAGGCGAATAGCTTGTCGAAAGGTGTGTTCGGCGGCGCCTGCTGTACCCGCGGCGCCGCATCGGGGCTGTCGGCAATCTCGAGCGCGCTGCGGACGAAATTGACGCTGTTCTCGCCGTCGCCGACGACCGCGATCCGCTTCTTCTTGAGCTCGTTCAGCGATTTGATCTTCTTGCCGCCGGGGCTGAGCACCAGCACCACGTCATGCTCGAGGATCGCGATGGTGCGGGCACGCGGCGGCACCCTTGCGTCGGTGCGCAGGATGGCAAGCGAGGCGTCGCGGCGATCGAATTGCGCCAGCGCCTTGGCGTTGTCGGGGGTCGGCGCGATCTTCAGCCGCAGCCGCGATGAATTGCTCTTCAGCACGGTGGCGAGCTTGGCGGCGAATTTCGCCTCCGGGCCGTTGGCATCGCCGACCGCGAACACCAGTGTTTCGGAATTGCGCAGCCAGAGCCGGCCGCCGATCACGGTGACCGCGCTCAGGAGCAGCGTCAGCAGGGTGAAGACGATGATCTGCGCGCGGTTGGTCTTGGCGACCGGTTTGGCGACCGGAGGGCGCGACCGCGGCGGCATCGGCGCAGGCGAGGGGGCTTCGGCACTCATGACTGATCACCTGGCTCATCACCCGTCCGGGACGGCCCGTTGCCGCAACCCGATCGGCGCGGCGCTGCCCGGTGAATCCGTAAATGACTATAAAAGAAAGAAAATTTCCTATGTTGCCGACGATATACCTCCCCGGGGGGAATGCAAACCGGCCGCCGGCCGTAACCTAATCTCGGCCGACCTGTGCCGCGATGCCACATGACCATTGCCACTATCGACGCCCGGACCGAGATGTGATTTTCGACGAGGCGCAGGTGCATTCCGGCGCCGGAGATGTCATAAATGAGACACGCTTCGGTTTGCGGAATTGCGCTGACGGCCTGACCCGGATTTCTTGCAATCACATTCATCGAAGTAAAGGGCGTCAGCTTGTTGTTTCCCTCCATGTCATCGTCGGTGTCGGTTGGTGCCCTGGTGGGATGGATGTTGCTTCTCACCGCAAAGCACATCATCGCCGACTTCATGCTGCAGAACGCCTGGATGGCGATCGGCAAGGACCAGAAGACCGGCTGGGCACTGCCGCTGCTGGCGCACTGCCTGGTCCATCTCGCGGTTGCGCTGGCGCTGATCCTGCTGGTGGCGCCGCGGTTCTGGTACGTCGCCTTCATTGACTTCGTGATCCACATCATCGTCGATCGCGCCAAGGGATACTGCGCCTCGCATTTCGGCGTAACGCTGGAGTCCGGCCATCCCTGGTTCTGGACCCTGATCGGGGTCGACCAGGCGCTGCACCACCTCACCGGCTTCGCGCTGTCGATCTACATGGCCGCGAACTGAGCGGTTCGCGCGCACCTTTCCTCACATCCTGGACCAGGAATCCAGCCGGGCCTCGGCGGGCGGATGTGATTCGCGCGCAACGGGCAAGACCCCCCGGAAGCGACCGGAGGCCGTGGTTAACCTTTCGTTAGAGGATTACGCGGCATCTTCCCGATCGAGGGGGATTTGCAAATGTTTTCAAGCCGCGACGCCTTCGAGAACGATGCCTGCCCGGTTGCCGACGACCTGCTCGGCCAGATGTATCGCGCCAATCCGAACGGGCTCTCGTTGCTGGTTGCCAATGTCGCGCCCGACGTCAGGGCGCAGCTCGCGCTGTTCTGCTATCGCCGCAGCCATCTGCACGCACTCGCGGTCGCGATCGCGTCGAGCTGCAGCGAGTGGGAGCTGGTGAATTCCGGTGGTCGTGTCGGCTCGACGCTCTACGCGCTGTCGCGCGAGCCGGTCCGCGCCGCGACCGTTTCGCATGGCGGCCGCAAGCCGATCACGCTGTCGACCAAGCCGCTGTCGACCTTCGCGCCTGTTGTCGATGACGAGCTTGACGACGAGGACGTCAGCGAGACGGTCTCGGCGTAACGTCTGGTTAGATCGGCTGCACGCTCGGGATGAGCGGCAGCCCGTGCCGGCGCCGCGCCATCGCGCATTCCGCGTCGCCCGGCTGGCAGGTCCGGCACACCTCCGGCCGCACCGCATAGACCTCGCAGTGCGTTGCTTCCCCGACCCGGCCCGACAGCGCCAAGCAGCGGTCGCCCTCGCAGCGCATGCCTGATTGTCGCGCGTTGACGAATTGCGCCGGGATCAGATCGAGCTGCGCGTCGTCCTCGGTGGTGAAGCGCGGCCAGTTCTCCGAATAGCTGCAGCAGGCGCCGCAGGATTGGCAGGGGCTTGCGTCGGCTGCGTCAGTCGCGTTGTCGGCCATCAGGTGTCCCTCGGCGCTTCCCAGACCAGGCTGCGCCGCCAGCGCGCCCTGAGCAGGTCGCGCCGCTCCGGATATTTCTCGTCGTGATAGACCGCGGTGACTACGCGGTCGGTGCGGAAGCTGCGGAAATCCCTGCGCAGCTCGCACCAGGCGGCGAGCAGCCGCACCGCCTCGTGATAGCCGACCGCGATCGGCCAGATCGTGCGCTCGCTATCGCGGCCATGCTCGTCGCGATAGTTCAGCGTGATCTTCTTGCCCTCATGGATCTGGCTGCGGGTCCTGACCATGTCGATGCGGTCGGGCTCCCGGTTCCAGGCCGAGCGGGCCCGGCTTGCCGGCTCCAGCACGAACGGCCGCAGCCGGTCGGGCACGGTCTCGGCGATCTTGGCCATCAGGTCCTCGGCCGCGCGCGCCAGCGCCGGATCGGCGTGGCCGACCACCCATTGCGCGCCGAGTACGCAGGCCTCGATCTCGTCGGGTGTCAGCATCAAGGGCGGCAGGTCGAATCCCTTCTCCAGGATGTAGCCCATGCCGGCCTCGCCGCGGATCGGCACCCGCTGTTCGATCAGGCTGGCGATGTCGCGATAGATCGTCCGCTTCGATGTCTCGAGCTCGGCGGCGATTGCATCGGCGGTCAAAGGCTTACGGGTGCGTCGAAGCACCTGGATGATCTGAAACAGCCGGTCGGCGCGTCTCATGGCAACTCTCTCGATCGCTCTCTTGGCACGTGTCTTGTCGAGTGTCTTGTCAGCTCTCTTGGCAGCTCTCTCGGCAGCTGTCTTGACGAGTGTCTTGACGGGGCTCGTGGTCTCTCGGTGCGCAGACTTTTCTGGGGCCCGTCCGGCTGCTGCTGACAGCATGTTGGCAGCAGGTGGGGGCTATATCAGGACAACAGCTCAAGTGAAGGGAATTTGTCCATGACGAATCTTGACGAACTCGGTTTCCGGCAGGCGCGAGGCTTTGCGCTGGAGCAGCTGGTCACGGTCTACTCCACCTCCGGCGACCTGCGCTGGGCCCTGGTCGCGCTGATCGCGCAGTCGATCAGCACGGTTTGGTCCTACGGGCGGGCACGGCTGGTCAAGCGCGTTCGCGAGGCGGTTCGCCGCCTCGCACCCGCAGGCCCGTTCGACAGTGAATGCCACTACTGCTGACACCATGCTGGCAGCAGGGGACAGCTAGCGTCAATCTACGACCACAGGCGATCGGGAGCTTCATATGATTACGCTTTTTGGCTTTGGCACGGGCTTCGGCTTGCCGGAAATCAGCCCCTTCGTGACCAAAACCGAGGTCCAGCTCAAGATGGCCGGGCTCGACTATCGCAAGGAGAAGGCGATGCCGCCGGCCTCTCCCAAGGGGCAGCTGCCGTTCATCGTCGACGACGGCGAGACGATCGCCGATTCGACCTTTATCCGCGCCCATATCGAGGGCAAATACGGCTTCGACTTCGACGCGCCGCTCAGCCTGCAGGCGCGTGCCCAGGCCTGGGCCTTCGAGCGCATGATCGAGCATCACGTCTACTGGGCGCTGGTCGGCGCGCGCTGGGTCGACGATACCAATTTCGCCAAGGGGCCCGCGCATTTCTTCGACGGCGCGCCCGACCATATGCGCGACAAGCTGCGCGAGGACGCCCAGTTCCGCGTTGCCGAGAACTACCTGCTGAGCGGGCTCGGCCGTCACGGCCCGGACGAAGACGTCGATCTCGCGATCCGCTCGCTGTTCGCACTGTCGGTGCAGCTCGGCGACAAGCCGTATCTGATGGGCGATGCGCCGTGCGGCACCGATGCCACCGCGTTCGGCGCGCTGGCGGGAATCCTCACCCCGTTCTTCGATTCGCCGCTGCGCGAGCGCACCGAGAAGTTCGACAATCTCGCCGCCTATGTCGGCCGGATGATGCGGCAATATTATCCGGAATTCAGCTGGGCGCCGCTGCAGCAGCAAGCGGCTTAAAGCATGATCCGGAAAGGTGCGAAGCGGTTTTCCCTCGCGACAAACGCGGGACGCGTTTGCGCGGAGATCGTGCTCAAACAAAAAGCCAAAGCGCGATGACGATTCAATCTAATCGCATCGCGCTTTAGGCCGGCGCGGCGGGTGCGGGTTGGCCCTTCAATGCGGCGAGTTCCGCCTCGAGCTCGGCGATGCGCTGGTCGCGCGAGGCCAGCGCTGCCGCCACATCGGCCGCGTCGAACTTCTGCGGAATATGCTGCGGGCAGTTGGTGTCCCACGCCGCGACCTTGAACAGGATCGCCTGCTCCGGCCGCGCCCGGTAGCCCTGCGGCATCAGCGCGCGCGTCAGCGCCGGATCGTCCTCGACCACCTTCGCCTCGCCCCACAGCTTGACGCGGCGGCGGTGCGCATAATCCATCACGAAGATGTACGCCTTGGCATTCTCCGACAGATTGCCCTGCGTGATGAACTGGCGGTTGCCGTTGTAATCGGCGAACGCGATGGTGTGCTTGTCGAGCACCTTGACAAAGCCCTTCGGCCCGCCGCGATGCTGGATGTAGGGCTGGCCGTCGGCCGACGCGGTCGCGAGATAGAAGCTGTTCACCTCGTCGAGGAAGCCGGCGAGGTTCTCGTCGATCTCGCTGCGCCAGCCGCCATGTGCATCGACCTCGGCGTAGGTGGCGCGCGAGCCCTTGCGGGTCTGGATCGCCTTCACCGCCGGACTGAATGCGACGTCGCTCGCATAGCTGTGACCATCTGACATCGGAGCCTCCCGTAACGGGCGCCTTAAGTGGTTATCCTCGCCACTTAAAATGTACGTTCCCAGATCGTAAGCAATCTTGTGCATTGACACTTCACTGTTGCCGATTATGCAATAGTGTCCATGGACCGGATCGACGCCATGCAGGCCTTCGTCGCGGTGGCGGACCTTGAGGGTTTTGCCCCCGCCGCCCGCAAGCTCGGCCTGTCGCCGTCCGCCATCACGCGGCTGATTGCGGCGCTGGAGGAGCGGCTCGGCGCGCGGCTGCTGCAGCGAACCACGCGCCAGGTGACGCTGACCGACGCCGGCTCGCGCTATCTGGAGCGGGCGCGCCGGATCCTCGCCGACGTCGAGGAGGCCGAGGACGCGGTGGAGAGCGAGCGCACCCGCCCCGAGGGGCGCCTCGTGATCTCGGCGCCGTTCGGCTTCGGGCGGCTGCATGTCAGTCCGGTCGTGAGCGCCTACCTGAAGCGCTATCCCGATGTCGGCGTCGACCTGCGGCTGTCGGACCGACGAATCAATCTGGTCGAGGACGGCGTCGACCTCGCGGTCCGGATCGGTTACCTGCCGGATTCGACGCTGGTGGCGCGGCATGTCGGCCGGATGCGCCGCATCGTGGTGGCGTCGGCCGGCTATCTCAAGCTTCGCGGCCGGCCGAAGCGGCCGGCAGACCTCACCGCCCATGACACGATCCAGTTCGGCGCCATGACCGCGACGCCGGATTGGCGCTTCATGGAGGATGGCCGCGAAATCCGCATTACCCCTACGCCGCGCTTCACCAGCAACAGTTCGGATGCCGCCATCCAGTATGCCGAGCAGGACGGCGGACTGACGCGGGTGATGGCCTATCAGGCCGCCGAATCGCTGAAGGCGCGGCGGCTCCAAATCGTGCTCGCCGAGTTCGAGCAGCCGGCGGTGCCGATCCACGTCGTCTATCCGACGACGCGGCTATTGTCGGCCAAGGTGCGGACCTTCATCGATCTCGTGACCGAGATCACGGACTGGTATTTCGACTAGCTCACCGGCGGCTTCTTCGGCACCACGCGGAAGGTGCCGTTGGCGCGCGCGATCGTCACCTCGTCAGCCTTGATCAGGCTCTGCGCGAAGCAGATCGTGCTGCCGGTCTTGATCACGTCGCTCTCGATCGCGAGCCACTGTCCGACATTGGCGGAGCCGACGAAGTCGACCGCGAGCGAGATCGTGACGAACGAGGTGGTCCAGCCGGTCGCCTGGCCGCAGCTATAGCCCATCGCGTTGTCGGCAAGCGCTGCGATCAGGCCGCCATGGATCAGGCCGCGGCCATTGGTGTGCGGCCTCGCCAGCCGCAGGCCGATGATGACGGCCCGCTCGGTCTTCTTTTGGTAAAGCGGCTCCCAGGGCTCGGTGAGCGGGCTCTTGCGGAACAGCGGCTCGAAGCCTTGAGGGACGTCCTGGGGAGTATCGGGCACGACTTGCGTATCGGTGCTCATCTGAAAGCTCGCATATGGCGTTGGGTTGACACCATTGAACGCGATGTCGATGACGGTTTCACCGCCTACAAAGTTTTAAACGGGATTTGCGTGAATGTTTGAATGTAGCGCGGGCCTGTCGCCACATCTACTGCTGTCATCGCACGGCTTGCCGCCTTCGCTAAAGCTTCGGCGCGCCAAGGATCCGGAGCCTCGTCGAAGCCTTGGCGTAGACGGGACCGGGTGATCCAATTCCAGAGACCGCACGGCATGAATCGAGAAGCCGCGGCGTGCTGGATACCCCGCATGCGCGGGGTATGACGGCTGGGTGTGTAACGGAGAGGTTGCGCGACAAAAATATCGGCGAGCTCGCCTAGAACGGCAGCCCCACATAATTCTCCGACAGCGAGGTCGAGGCCGCCTTCGAGCTGACGAGGTAGTCGAGCTCGGCGATCTGGATGCGCGCGGCGAATTCGCCCTCGTCGGGGAATTTGTGCAGCATCGAGGTCATCCACCAGGAGAAGCGCACCGCCTTCCAGACCCGCGCCAGTGCTTTCGCCGAATAGCCATCGAGGCCGGCGGAGGATTTCTCGTTGTAATATTCGCGCAGCGCCTGCGACAGATAATGCACGTCGCTGGCGGCAAGGTTGAGGCCCTTGGCGCCGGTCGGCGGCACGATGTGCGAGGCGTCGCCGGCCAGGAACATGCGGCCGAACCGCATCGGCTCGGCGACGAAGCTGCGCAGCGGCGCGATGCTCTTTTCGATCGAGGGGCCGGTGACGATCTCGTCGGCGGCCTTCTGGTCGAGCCGCCGCTTCAATTCGTCCCAGAACCGCTCGTCCGACCATTGGTCGACATGATCGTCGAGCAGGCACTGCACGTAGTAGCGGCTGCGGTGCGACGAGCGCATCGTGCACAGCGCAAAGCCGCGCTCATGGTTGTTGTAGATCAGCTCCGGCGAGACCGGCGGCGTCTCCGAGAGGATGCCGAGCCAGCCGAACGGATACACCCGCTCGTAGCTGGTGATCGCCGAAGCCGGCACGCTGGCGCGGCTGATGCCGTGGAAGCCGTCGCAACCGGCGATGAAATCGCAGGCGATCTCGTGGGTGACGCCGTCCTTGACGTAGCTGACGCGCGGCTGATCGGTGTCGAAATCAAGCGGCTTGACGTCGGCGGCCGAGTAGATCGAGGTCAGGCCGGCAGCCTTGCGCGCATTCATCAGGTCGAGCGTGACCTCGGTCTGGCCGTAGATGGTCACGGTCTTGCCGGTCGAGCCATGCAGGTCGATGCGGTGCCGCGCGCCGCCGAACGCCAGCTCAAGACCGTGATGGACGAGGCCCTCCTGGTGCAGCCGGGCCGCGGCGCCGACGCTCTCGAGCAGCGACACGGTGCCTTCCTCGAGCAGCCCGGCGCGAATCCGTCCCAGGACATAGTCCGGGGCCTGTCGCTCAAGAATGATGTTGTCTACGCCGAAAGTATGAAGTAGTTGCCCAAGCAACAGTCCGGCCGGACCTGCGCCAATGATTGCTACTTTTGTCCGCAATACCTTTTCCTCCCGATCGGATAGGCTTTTGGCCGGTGCCCGCGCCGGCGCGAGCGCCGTCAACTTGCCAAGGCAACTATATCATATAACGGTTTTGGCAAGGCGGATTTGCGCGGGACGCCCGTTCACCGCAGCGCAAGATGCGGCGGGGCGGGACCGGCGGAGGGTGCGACGAGGCGTCCGCCCGGCGGATTTCGTCTTGAATATCTGTGCGAATTAGATAACATGTTAAGTAATAAGATCGAGCACCAAGCCGGTCCTGGAGAGGAGGAGATGTGATGAGGAAAACAGTGTTGGCGGTATTGATGGCCGCCGCCATCGTGCCGGCCGCGGGACCCGCGATGGCGCAGGACAAGACCGTCAATCTCAAAGTGTCGCTATGGGTGCCGCCGGCGCATCCGCTGGTGCCGGCGACCCAGGCATGGGCCGCCGACATCGAGAAGGCATCGGGCGGCACCATCAAGGTCACCGTGTTTCCGTCCGAGCAGCTCGGCAAGGCGTTCGACCATTACGACATGGCGCGCGACGGCATCGCCGACGTCACCTATGTCAATCCCGGCTATCAGCCCGGCCGTTTCCCGATCGCGGCCGCCGGCCAGCTTCCGTTCACCTTTTCCGACGGCAAGAAGGGCACGCTGGCGCTGAACGAATGGTACCACAAATATGCGCCGACCGAGATGAAGGACACCAAGCTGTGCTTCGCCTTCATCCACGATCCGGGCGCGCTGCATGGCAAGAAGAAGATCGTGCTGCCGAGCGACTTCTCCGGCGTCAAGGTGCGACCCGCGCAGAGCACCATCGGCGAGATGGTCAAGATGTTCGGCGGCACCAATGTGCAGGCCTCCGCGCCGGAGTCGCGCGATGCGATCGAGCGCGGCGTGGCCGACGAGATCACCTTCCCCTGGGGCTCGATCTTCCTGTTCGGCATCGACAAGGTGGTGAAGTACCACATGGACGTGCCGCTCTATTCGACGGTGTTCACCTACAACATGAACCTCGCCAAATACAATTCGATGTCGGCTGCCCAGAAGAAGGTGATTGACGATCACTGCACGGCGGAATGGGCCTCCAAGGTCACCGATCCCTGGACCGATTTCGAGGCCAACGGCCGCACCAAGATGAAGGCGCTGGAAGGCCACGAGGTCTATCCGCTGACATCGGATCAGCTCGCCGAGTGGAAGAAGGCGGTCAAGCCGCTGCGCGACAGCTGGGCCGAGGCGGTGAAGAAGGCCGGCGGCGATGCGGCCAAGATCGACGCCGATCTGCAGGCCACGCTGAAGAAGTACGAGGCGGGGATCTGATCCCGCTCCCCTTCACCTCTCCCCGCTTGCGGGGAGAGGTCGGATCGCATCGTCAGATGCGATCCGGGTGAGGGGGTACAGGTCTCACCGCATTCACGATTCGTGGAAGCAGCCCCTCACCCCAACCCTCTAAGAGCGAGCTATGCTCGTCTCGACCCCCCAAGCGGGGAGAGGGAGCTCATCGAAGCAATGCATGACGCAATCTGCCGAAGTTTCCCCAGACGGCGCGATCACCGGCCCACCCGAGCCGGCCCGCAAGAATTTCATGGACCGCTTCATCGATTCGATCGAATGGGTCGCGGCCTTCTTCGTCGGCGTCGTCGCGCTCAACACCTTCACCGCGGTGTTCATGCGAAAATTCTTCGCGGTGACGATCCCCGACTATTACAATTTCGGCCAGTTCCTGCTCGGCATCCTGATCTTCTGGGGCATCGCGGCGACCAGCTATCGCGGCACCCACATCACCGTGGATCTGGTCTGGGCCAATGCCTCGCCGCGCTACCAGCGCTGGATCGACATCTTCGCGACGCTGGTGCTGCTGTTCGTGGTGAGCGTGCAGACCTACACGCTGGTCGACAAGGTGATCGACACCAGGAACAGCCATATCGTCACCATGGATCTCGGCGTTCCGGTCTGGCCGTTCTTCCTGGTGTCGTGGATCGGCGATGTCTCCGCGGTGCTGCTGATCGCGATCCGCACCTACCGCCTGATCTTCCATCCGGAAGATATCCATGATGCCAAGATCAAGACCGCGGAGTAGACGGCCATGAGTCTCGACCTCAGTCCCGAGACCGTCGCCGTCATCGGCTTTGTCAGCCTGTTCGTGCTGATGTTGCTCCGTGTCCCCGTCGGCATGGCGATGGGCCTCGTCGGCATCACCGGCTTTGGCTATCTCACCGGCTTCGCGCCGGCGCTGAAGCTGGTCGGCCAGACCACGATGCGCACGGTGACGGATTATTCCTTCGGCGTGATCCCGATGTTCCTGTTGATGGGCGCCTTCGTGTCCGTCTCGGGCATCAGCCGCGAGCTGTTCCGCGCCGCCAACACCTTCGTCGGCCACTGGAAGGGCGGGCTCGGCATTGCGACGATCGCCGCCTGCGGCGGCTTTGCCGCGATCTCGGGTTCGTCGGTCGCGACCGCCGCGACCTTCTCCGCCGTCGCCTATCCCGAGATGCGCCGCTTCGGCTATCCGCAATCATTCGCCGCCGGCGTGATCGCGGTCGGCGGCACGCTCGGGGCGATGCTGCCGCCGTCCACCGTGCTCGCGGTCTACGGCATCATCACCCAGCAGGACATCGGCAAACTGTTCATCGCGGGCGTGGTGCCGGGCCTGCTCGCGATCGTGATGCACATGATCACGATCGGCATCATCGGTGTGACGCGGCCCGGCTTCCTGCCGGCGGGAAAGAAGGCGTCGTGGCACGAGCGCTTCGTCGCGCTGCGTGACGTCTGGTCGCCGCTGCTGCTGTTCCTGTTCGTGATCGGCGGGCTCTATGGCGGTTTCTTCGTCCCGACCGAAGCCGGCGCGGTCGGCGCGGTGGGCGCCTTCATCATCGGTATCCTCCGCGGCAAGCTGACCAGGGAAGGCATCCTGCAATCGCTGCTGCAGGCGACGCGCACCGCGGCCGCCGTGTTCACGGTGCTGATCGGCGCGCTCTGCTTCGGCTATTTCCTCACCATCACCCAGACGCCGCAGCACGTCACCGAGTTCCTCACCGGGCTCGGCATCGGCCCCTATGGCGTGCTGGCGCTGATCCTCCTGATGTATCTGGTGCTCGGCTGCCTGATGGACGCGATGGCGATGGTGATCCTCACCGTGCCGATCGTGTTTCCGGTGGTGACCGCGCTCGGCTTCGATCCGATCTGGTTCGGCATCATCATCGTCATGACGGTCGAGCTCGGCCTGATCCACCCGCCGGTCGGCATGAACGTGTTCGTGATCAAGAGCGTCATCAAGGACGTCAACATGTCGACGATCTTTGTCGGCGTGCTGCCGTTCGTCATCACCGATCTGATCCGGCTGGTGATCCTGATCCTGTTCCCGCTGCTTGCGACCTGGCTGCCGCAGCGCATGATTGGTTAGGCCTATGAATCCCGAGCTCGAGACCCGATACGTCTTCACCATCACTGCCCGGATCGCCGAGGTGACCTCCGCCGGCGACATCGGCAGCGGCGTCCGCCGCATCATTCCGATCATCGGCGGCGAGGTGAGGGGTGAGACGGTCAACGGCAAGGTGCTGTCGTTCGGCGCCGACTTCCAGATCATCCGGCCCAATGAGCTGATCGAGCTGGAGGCGAAATATGCGTTCGAGACCGACGACGGCGCCGTCGTCTATGTCGAGAACAAAGGCATCCGCTTCGGGCCGGTCGAGTTGTTGCAGAAGCTGAAGCGCGGCGAGCCGGTCGATCCGAAGCTGATCTATTTCCGCACCGTGCCGAAATTCGAAACCGGCGCCGAAAACTACCGCTGGCTGATGCAGCACATCTTCGTCGGCTCCGCCACCCGCCACGCCGACCGCGTCGTGATCGACGTGCATCAGGTGCTGTAGGGGCTCCCATCCTCCTCTGGAGGGGGGGATCGGTTCGCATGAAGCGGAGCGCAATGCGAACCGAGGTGGGGTGAGGGTCTTTGCATTCAAGCGCTGCCCGTGTTGAGAGATCACCCCACCCCGTCTCACACTCCACTAGGCTCCATGTGAGCCTGCCCCTCCCCCTCCACGGGAGGGAGAAGCCGTCACGCGTGTATTGACTCCTGCGATGATAGTTATAAAACATAACTATTCTGAACAGGAAGCAATAACGCCATGGGAAACGCTGCCGGCGGGGGAGACGCCTCGCTGCTCAGGATCGAGACACGAGGGGCGGTGCTGACGGTCGGGCTGAATCGTCCCGCCAAGCGCAATGCGCTGAACGACGGCATCATCCTGGCGCTGCGGGATTGCTTCTCCGCGATACCGGATGCGGTCGGCGCCGTCGTGATCCATGGTATCGGCGATCACTTCTCATCCGGCCTCGACCTCTCCGAACTGACCGAGCGCGACGCCACCGAGGGCCTGCTGCATTCCCAGATGTGGCACCGCGTGTTCGACCGCATCCAGTATTGCCGCGTGCCGGTCATCGCCGCGCTGAAGGGCGCGGTGATCGGCGGCGGGCTGGAGCTGGCCTGCGCCGCGCATATCCGGGTTGCCGAGCCGTCGGCCTATTTCGCGCTGCCCGAGGGCCAGCGCGGCATCTTCGTCGGCGGCGGCGGATCGGTGCGGCTGCCGCGCCTGATCGGCGTGCCGAGGATGGCGGACATGATGCTGACCGGCCGGGTCTATTCGGCGACCGAGGGCGCCGCCTACGGCTTCTCGCAATACCTCACCGAGGCAGACGGCGCGCTGCCGAAAGCGCTGGAGCTTGCCGAGCGCGTCGCGGCCAACGCGCCGCTGACCAACTTCGCCGTGTTGCAGGCGTTGCCGATGATCGCCGAGGCCAATCCGCAGACCGGCCTTTTGATGGAATCGCTGATGGCGACGGTGGCGCAGAGCGACAAGGAAGCCAAGAAGCGCATCCGTGCGTTTCTTGATCGCAAGACCGCCAAGGTGAAGCCGACATGAGCGCCGCGCCGTCTGCAACCGCCAGTACTGCGCATCCGCTGCGCCCGATCTCGTTCGGCAATCCCGACGTCAGCGTCGAGCGCCGCGACGACGGCACGATCTACCTCCGCCCCAAGCTGAAGCTCGCCGACTTTCCGGTTCGCCTCACCGATCGCCTGCACCACTGGGCGGAGACCGAGCCGGACCGCGTGTTCATGGCCGAGCGTGCGGCCGGTGGCGGCTGGCGGCAGATCACCTACGTGCAATTGCTCGAGGCTGTGCGGCGCATTGCCTCCGCCTTGATCGCGCGCGGATTGTCGGCCGAGCGGCCGATCGTGATCCTGTCGGGCAATTCGATCGATCATGCCCTGATGGCACTCGGCGCGCTCTATGCCGGCGTTCCGTTCTGCCCGGTGTCGCCGGCCTATTCGCTGGTGTCGCGCGACTACGGCAAGCTCAGCTTCGTCATCAAGCTTCTGACGCCGGGCCTCATCTTCGTCGACGATGCCGACAAATTCGCCGACGCGCTGCGTGCCAATGTCGGACCCGATGTCGAGATCGCCGCGAGCCGCGGCACCGTGTCCGGCCGTGAAGTGGCGCGCCTCGCCGGCCTCATGGCGACGCCGGAAGACCCGCGTCTCGATGCCACCCATGCGGCAATCGGTCCGGACACGATCGCGAAATTCCTGCTGACGTCGGGGTCGACCGGCAATCCCAAGGCGGTCATCAACACCCAGCGCATGATCTGCGCCAACCAGGTGATGCTGCGCGAGACGCTGGCGTTCCTGAAGGACGAGCCGCCGGTCATCGTCGACTGGCTGCCGTGGAATCACACCTTTGGCGGCAACCACAATGTCGGGCTGACGCTCTATAACGGCGGCTCGATGTATCTCGACGACGGCAAGCCGATGCCGGGCGGCATCGAGGAGACCGTGCGAAACCTGCGCGAGATCTCGCCGACGGTCTATTTCAACGTGCCCAAGGGCTATGAATCGCTGCTGCCCTATCTGCGCGACGACGCCGGTCTGCGGGCAAAATTCTTCGACCGGCTGCATGCGATGTTCTTCTCCGGCGCCGCGCTGTCGCCGTTCATCTGGAACAGCCTCGATGCGCTCGCCGTGCAGGAGAAGGGCTATCGCGTGCCTGTCCTGACCGGCCTCGGCGCCACCGAGACCTCGCCGTTCTTCATGTCGGTGCGCCCCGATACCAGCCGCTCCGGCCATGTCGGGCTTCCGGTGTCGGGCAATGATGCGAAGCTCGTTCCGAACAACGGCAAGCTCGAGGTCCGCGCCAAGGGCCCGAACGTGACGCCGGGCTACTGGCGGCAGCCCGAACTGACCGCCAAGGCATTCGACGAGGAAGGGTTTTACAAGTTCGGCGACGCGCTGAAGCCCGCCGACGCTGGCGATCTTGATGCCGGGTTCGATTTCGACGGCCGCATCGCCGAGGATTTCAAGCTGGCGAGCGGCACCTGGGTCAGCGTCGGCCCGTTGCGGGCGCGCTTCGTCGGCACCTGCGCGCCGCTGGTGCGCGATGTCGTGATCGCGGGGCTCAACCGCGACGAGCTTGCGGCAATCGTGATCCTCGATCTCGATGGCTGCCGCCTGATCAATCCGGCGCTCGCCGGCAATGATATTGCGGCCGCGGCCAATGATCCGCTGGTGCGGGCGGCCTTCCGCGAGCGCTTCGCGCGCGTCCTTGCCGACGCCACCGGCTCGTCGAACCGGATCGCGCGCGCGATCCTGCTCGACACGCCGCTGTCGATCGATCGCGGCGAGGTGACCGACAAGGGCTCGATCAACCAGCGCGCGGTGCTGGAGCATCGCACGGACATCATCGAAGCGCTCTATGCGCCGGTGCCGCCGGCATCGGTGATCACACTCGTCTAGTTCTCGAACAGGAGAAAGCCATGCAGTTGAAGGACCAGGCCGCCATCGTCACGGGAGGCGCATCGGGATTGGGCGCTGCGACCGCGCGCCGTCTCGCCGCGCAGGGCGCCAAGGTCGCGATCTGCGACCTCAACGCCAACCTCGCCGAGAGCGTCGCGGCCGAGATCGGCGGCATTCCGGTGGTCTGCGACGTCGCCGATGCTGCGGCGGCCGAAGCTGCCGTCGCGGCCGCCGCCAAGGCGCACGGCCCGGCGCGCGTGCTGGTGAACTGCGCCGGCATCGGGGTGGCAAAACGCGTGATCGGCCGCGAAGGGCCGATGGCCCTGGCCGACTTCGACAAGGTGATCAAGGTCAATCTGATCGGCTCGTTCAACATGCTGCGGCTTGCCACCGCTGACATGGCCAAGCTCGAGCCGCTCGCAACCGGCGAGCGCGGCGTCGTGATCTCGACTGCGTCGGTCGCGGCCTATGACGGTCAGATCGGGCAGGCGGCCTATTCGGCATCGAAGGGCGGCATCGTCGCGATGACGCTACCGATCGCGCGTGAGCTCGCGCAATTCGGCATCCGCGTACTGACCATCGCGCCCGGCCTGTTCATGACGCCCTTGCTGGCCGGCCTGCCGCAGGAAGCGCAGGATTCGCTCGCCGCCGCGATCCCGTTCCCGCGCCGGCTCGGCCAGGCCGACGAGTTCGCCTCGCTGGCGCTGCACATGATCGACAACCCCTATCTGAATGGCGAAGTGGTGCGGCTCGATGCCGCGCTCCGGATGGCGCCGCGCTGAAGCATGATCCGGAAGAGCATGAACCGCCCTTCCGGATCGCTCATGCTCGATCGAGGGTAAGCCATGTTCGTCAATCGGCGTGACGTGCAGATCCAGTGGGGCGATTGCGACCCCGCCAACATCGTCTACTACCCGCGCTACTTCGCGATGTTCGACGACTCGACCTCGATCATGTTCGAAGCCGCCGGCTATTCGAAGCAGGATCTCGTCCACAAATACGGCCTGGTCGGCATTCCCATGGTCGACACGCGGGCGAAATTCCACATCCCGTCGACCCATGGCGACTGGATTACCATCGAGAGCCGGGTCGAGAGCATCAAGCGCTCGAGCTTCGAGGTGGTGCATCGCGTGTTCAAGGGCGAGGCGTTGGCGATCGAGGCGTTCGAGACAAGGGTGCTGGTCGGCCGCCACCCGGACGATCCCGCCAGGCTGAAATCGGCGCCGTTTCCGCAGGAGATCATTGACCGCTTCATGAAAGGCTGACTCGCCCCCCATGACACGACTTTCGGAGCATGATCCTTTCGGAAAACCGGTTTCCACTTTTCCGGATCATGCTCTAAAGAAGGGGCTGAATTGGCCCGCAAAACCGGTTTAAACCCAAAAAACTTAACTGCAGGGAGGAATGAATGAGGAAGGCCACTCTCGCCGCCGCGGCGCTCGCAGCAGCCATCGCGCTGCCGGGCGCGTCCGCACTGGCGCAGACCAATGAGATCACCATCGGCATCACGATCTCGACCACGGGGCCCGCCGCGGCGCTCGGCATTCCCGAGCGCAACGCGCTCGATTTCGTGCCGAAGGAGATCGGCGGGGTGCCGCTGAAGCTGATCGTGCTCGACGACGGCGGCGACCCGACGGCTGCGACCACCAATACCCGGCGCTTCGTCACGGAGTCCAAGGCCGACATCATCATGGGCTCCTGCATCACGCCGACGACGATCGCGGTGTCGACGGTCGCCAACGAGGCCGGCATCCCGCATCTCGGCCTCGCGCCGTTCCCGATCAACGACGCCCGCGCGAAGTGGTCGGTCGACCTGCCGCAGTCGATTCCGATCATGGGCAAGGTGCTCTACGAGCACATGAAGGCGCACAACATCAAGACCGTCGGCTATATCGGCTATTCGGATTCCTACGGCGACCTCTGGGTCAATGACTTCAAGGCGCAGGCCGTGCCGATGGGCTTGACCATGACCGACGAGGAGCGCTTCGCGCGTCCGGATACGTCGGTCGCGGGACAGGTGCTGAAGCTCGTCGCCGCCAATCCCGACGCCATCCTGGTCGGCGCCTCCGGCACCGCGGCGGCGCTGCCGCAGACCTCGCTGCGCGAGCGCGGCTACAAGGGCCTGATCTACCAGACCCACGGTGCCGCCACCATGGACTTCATCCGCATCGCGGGCGCGTCCGCGGAAGGCGTCATCATGTCGGCCGGTCCGATCATGTCGCCGGAAACCCAGCCCGACAGTGCGCTGACCAAGAAGCCCGGTCTTGCGCTGAACGCGGCCTATGAAGCCAAGTACGGCGCCAACAGCCGCAGCCAGTTCGCCGGCCACTCCTACGACGCCTTCGAGGTGCTGAAGCGCATCATCCCGACCGCGCTGAAGACCGCCAAGCCCGGCACGCCGGAATTCCGCGAGGCGATCCGCCAGGCGTTCGTCTCCGAGAAGGAGATCGTCGCGAGCCAGGGCGTCTACAACTGGACCGAGAAGGACCGCTACGGCCTCGACGACCGCTCGCGTATCCTGCTGACGGTCAAGGGCGGGAAATACGTCCCGGCGATGTAAGCCGCCAATCTCCGGTTTGGAAAAGAACAAGCCGGCCTTCGAAAGGGGGCCGGCTATTCTTCACCCTCCCCTGGAGGGGGAAGGTCGCTTCGCATCGCGTCAGCGATGTGAAGCGGGGTGGGATGACGGTCTATCGTCGCCGGCGGTGCTTCAGCGGCACAGCTTCCGCTTCACGAGCGCCATAGAGTTCGACATAGATCCGTTCGAGCACGGCATTCAAATCCTCACTGACCTCCGAATTCCAGAACCTGACGACGCGATATCCTTCCCGCTCGAGCCACTCTTGTCGCGCACGATCGCGCTTCGCCGCTTCATCGTCGTTGTGGTGTCCACCGTCCAGCTCGACGATGAGTCGCTTGGCCGGGTAGAAGAAATCGACGACGGCCTTCGAAAATGCGTTCCGTCAGTTGGCTGCTCTCTCAGCGCGCGCCACAGGATTCGTTCATGCGGTGTCGTGTTGGTGCGCAGCTTCTTCGCGGCGGCTCTGCGGATTGGTGTTGAGACCATTTGTGTGGCTTCACCCCACCCCGATTGCACCCGCGATCGACCCTCCCCCTCCAGGGGAGGGTAAAGTGGAGCGCAATCTTCGCGCGAATGCAAGCGTGGCAGAAAGTTCATCCGAGACGCACCCGCCTTCATCCTCCCCTGGAGGGGGAGGATCGACGCGCATGTAATGCGCGGCGAGGTGGGGTGCCGGTCTCTCCGCGGAGGAGCTGCGCGTTCTAAATCGCGCTCTCGCCTTCGTGCTGGAAGCCGAGATAGCTCGCTGCGACGCCCTTGTTGGCGGCGATCTCCGTCGCGGGGCCAGCGAGCACGAACTCGCCGAGCTCCATGACATAGGCGCGGTCGGCGATCTGCAAAGCGGCCTGCGCATTCTGCTCGACCAGCAGCACCGAGACGCCGGCGGCGCGGAGCTCGCCGACGATGCGGAAGATGTCGGCGACGATGATCGGGGCGAGGCCGAGGCTCGGCTCGTCCAGCATCAAGAGCTTCGGCGCGCCCATCAGCGCGCGGCCCATCGCCAGCATCTGCTGCTCGCCGCCGGACAGCGTGCCGGCAAGCTGCTTGCGCCGCTCCTTGAGCCGCGGGAACAGCGTGTAGACCCGCTCCAGCGAGGCCGCCGCGACAGCCTTCGCAATCCGGAACGCGCCGAGCTCGAGATTGTCCTCGACATTCATGGTGCCGAACAGTTCGCGATGCTCGGGCACCAGGCTGAGGCCGTTGGCGACGCGATCCTCGATGTCGAGCGGCGCCATGTCGACGCCGGCGAACGTGGTGCGGCCCTTCAGCGGCAGCACGCCCATGATGGCGTTGAGCAGCGTGGTCTTGCCGGCGCCGTTGGCACCGATGATGGTGACGATCTCGTTCTGGGCGACGTCGAGCGAGACGCCGCGCACCGCCTCGACCTTGCCGTAGGATATGTGGACGTCGCTCACCGATAGCAGCGCACTCATGCGGCGGCTCCGAGATAGGCCTTGATCACGTCGGGGTTGCGCTTGATCGCGGCCGGCGTGCCCTCGGCGATCTTGGTGCCGAAATCCAGCACCACGATGCGGTCGGCGAGATCCATCACGAACCCCATGTCGTGTTCGACCAGGAGCACCGACATGCCGCCGTCGCGCAATTGCCGGAGCAGCGCGGCCAGCCGCTGCTTCTCCATGTGGCGCAGGCCGGCGGCCGGCTCGTCGAGCAGCAGCAGCATCGGATCGACGCACAGTGCGCGGGCGATCTCGACGATGCGTTGCTGTCCGAGCGACAGCGAGCCCGCGAGCTGGTCGATCTGGTCGGACAGGCCGACGCGCGCGATCTGACGCGCGGCTTCCGCCAGCAGCTTCGCCTCGTCAGCGCGGTCGAGCCGCAGCATGCTGGAGATCGCGCCGGAATTGCCACGCAGATGCGCGCCGATCGCGACGTTCTCCAGCACGGTCATGTCGGGCACCAGCTTGACGTGCTGGAAAGTCCTGGAAACGCCGAGCTTGACCACCTCCTGCGGCGGGGCGTTCTCGACTTCCTTGCCGAGCACGGAAATCTTGCCGCTGGTTGCGGTCAGGACGCCGGTGATCAAATTGAAGGTGGTGCTCTTGCCGGCGCCGTTCGGGCCGATCAGCGCGACGATCTCGCGGGCGTTGACGTCGAACGAGACGTCGTTGACCGCGAGCACGCCGCCGAACTGCTTGCGCGCCTTGTCGATGTGCAGAAGGATCGGCGACGTTCCGGGCGCCCGTTCGCGGTGCTCCAGCTTCACGGACGTGTCCGGAATCTTGCGGGCGGGCTTGAACGGCAGCCGCGACGTCAGCCAGGGCCAGACGCCCTGAGGCGCGAGCTGCAACAGCAGCACCAGCATGATGCCGAACACGATGGTCTCGAGCTGACTCTGGCCGCCGAAGATGTAGGGCAGGTAGCTCTGCAGCACCTCCTTGAGGATCACGACGATGCCGGCGCCGAGCACGCCGCCCCAGACGTAGCCGGCGCCGCCGACCACGGCGATGAACAGATACTCGATGCCGGCCTGCGCGCCGAACGGCGTCGGGTTGGCGGCGCGCTGGAAATGGGCATAGAGCCAGCCGGACAGGCCGGCCAGCACCGCGGCATAGATGAACACCAACAGCTTCGCGCGCGGCGTCTCCACGCCGAACGCTTCGGCCGCGACATGGCCGCGCCGCAAGGCGCGGATCGCGCGCCCGGTGCGGGAGTCCAGGAGGTTCATGGTGAGCAGCGCGGAGAGCAGTACCGCGACCCAGATCGCGTAGTAGATCGCATCCGGGCTCAGCATCCTGAACGAGCCGATCGACAGCGGCGGAATGCCGGAGATGCCGTCGTTGCGGCCGAGGAATTCGAGCTTGCTGAACAGATAGAACAGCCCGATGCCCCAGGCGATGGTGCCGAGCGGCAGATAATGACCCGACAACCGCACCGTGACGATGCCGAGCAGCACGGCCGCGATGCCGCTGACCAGGAGCGAAGCCGGCAGCGTCAGCCAGGGCGAAACGTCGTAGGCGGTGGTCAGCACCGCCGTGGTGTAGGCGCCGAAGCCGCAGAACGCGGCCTGGCCGAACGAGGTCAGGCCGCCGACGCCGGTGAGCAGCACGAGGCCCATCGCGACCAGCGCGGCGAGGCCGATATTGTCGAGCAGCACGATCCAGAACGGCGGGATGCCCGGGACAAGCGGAATCACCGCCATCACGAGCGCGAAGATGATGAGGGGGAGGCGCTGTGTCACGCGCTCAATCCTTCTCTTCTTCGACCTCTGGCGCCGCGAGCGAGCGCAACACGAGCACGGGGAGGATCAGCGTGAACACGATGACTTCCTTGAAATTGCTGGCGTAGAACGACGAGAAGGCCTCGACGATGCCAACCACGATGGCGGCGACCGCGGTCAGGGGATAGCTGACCAGGCCGCCGATGATGGCGGCGATGAAACCCTTCAGGCCGATCAGGAAGCCGGTGTCGTAATAGAGCGTGGTGATCGGCACGATCAGGATGCCGGAGATCGCGCCGATGACGGAGGCGAGCAGGAACGCGATCTGGCCGGACAGCGTGGTGCGGATGCCGACCAAGCGGGCGCCGAGGCGGTTGACCGCGGTGGCGCGCAGTGCCTTGCCGGTCTTGGTGTAGCCGAAGAACAGCCACAGGGCGACGATGAAGCCGATCGTCAGGCCGTAGACCGCAAGGCTCTGCCCGGTGAAGCGCAGCGGGCCGGCGGTCACCGCGGCATTCGATAGCGCAGGCGCGCGCAGGCCTTCGGCGCCGAAGAACACCAGGCCGAGGCCCTGCAGTGCCAGATGGCAGCCGACCGAGGCGATCAGCAACACCAGCACGGAGGTGTGCGCGATCGGCTGGAACGCGATGCGGTAGAGGAACAACCCGATCGCCGCCACGATCAGGAGCGCGAGCGCGATGTTGACGGCGATCGGCGTGCCGGGACCGACCAGCGCGTAAACCAGACCGAGCAGCGCGACGGGAAAGGCGATGTTGAGCGCGACCGAGCGGATCACCAGCCGCGCATGCAGCGCGTTGCGGGCGAAAAACAGGTCGAGGGCGAAGGCGACGAGGCCCATCGCGACGGCAAGGCGCGCCGTGCCGGGCACCTGGCCGGTCGCCAGCATGGCGTAGCTCAGCGCGCCGTAGGTGACGAATTCGCCCTGCGGGATCAGGATCACCCGCGTGACCGCGAACACCAGCACCAGGGCCAGCCCGAGCAGTGCGTAGATCGCGCCATTGGTGATGCCGTCCTGCAGCAGGAACAGCATGATCGTTGTGTTCAAGGCCGAGCGCTCCCCCTCAAGCGTCGGACCGTCGCAACCGGCTGTGCCGGTCAGGTCGGCCGATATCGGCTGTTGAAAGCTGCCGATATTTGATATAGTCCATAACAATTATCGGATATAATCTCAAGGTCCCCGCGCGTCGTGCGGGGATTCTTGTACCGGGATTGCGAGCCTGGAGCGATGACTGTTTCCAAGACCGCCACCGATGCCCTCCGTTCGTCGCGGGCCCTGCGCAGGGAACCGGCCGATCCTGCCGGGGACGACGGCATGCTGCAACTGGGCGAACTGTCCGGATTGCTCGGCTATTCGCTGAAGCGCGCGCAGCTCAGGGTATTCGAGGACTTCCTGCGCTGCGTCGCGCCGCTGCAGCTGACGCCGGCGCAGTTCTCGGTGCTGCTTCTGCTCGACAAGAATCCGGGCCGCAACCAGACCGAGATCGCCAACACGCTCGGCATCCTCAGGCCGAATTTCGTCGCGATGCTCGACGCGCTGGAGAGCCGCGACCTTTGCGCGCGGATGCGCTCCACCAACGACCGCCGTTCCCACATCCTGGTCTTGACCGACAAGGGCCGCGCCGTGCTGGCGCGCGCCAAGAAGCTGGTCGCCAACAAGCACGAGGCGCGGCTGATCGAGGTGCTCGGCCCCGCCAACCACGCCGCGCTGCTGGAGATGTTGGCGAAGCTCGCGCAGGAGTTTTGAGGCGGCGCGACGGCCCCTCCGCTCGCAATGACGCGTTGGGTTGATACATGTCCGGCATGCGGCGCCGCCAGGCGGCGAACCATCGCGGTCTAAAGCTTGTAGCCGATGTTCCGCAGCAGATCCTTCCGCCACGCAATGTCGGCGTCGGTTTCGACACCCAGCGGCGAGGCGCCATCCACCACGCCGAGCACGCCGCGCCCGAGCTCCGTCTGCGCGACGATCACCTGTGTTGGGTTGGCCGTCGAGCAATAGATGCGGCAGACCTCCGGCACTGCGCGCACCGCCGGCAGCACGTTGACGGGGAAGAACCCGTCGCCGAGGAAAATCAGGAAGGTGTGACCGGCGCCGATCGCCAATGCGTTGTCGCGTGCCAGGGCGAGCGAGGCGTCGTCGTTACCGGAGCAGCGCACCAACCGCTTGCCGGAGGCCTCGCAGAAAGCCACCCCGAAGCGGATGCGCGGAACCGCGCCCACCAGCGCTTCGTGAAGGTCTTCCACGGTCTTGATGAAATGCGACTGGCCGAAGATGAAGTTGGTCTCATCCGGCTTGACGATGGGCACCACGGTGAGTTCCATGGCTTCGCTCCTGCACGCGAACTCCCCAATCCATGGTAGGCCGTCGGAGGGCGTTTGCAAGCGGCCACAGGCGCTCAAATGTGCCGGCTGTCTGCTTCGGCTCACGCCGACCAGACCCAGCGTCTGTACTCACGACGGCTCTCAAGGGGGGACCGGAAATCGCCGGGAGCTTGCGCGCCGAAGGGCGGGCAATTGTGGTATCCTCCGTCAAGCGCGATGGCCCGTATGTTGCACGGCCCCTCGCAAAAGGCCGCGAAGCGTACCGAGCGTTGCTAACGAATCTGAAGGGAGCGCTTCCGGGGGCTCGAGGAGGATCAACGCCGTGAAGCGGGACTTCGACCTCATCGTCTATGGCGCGACGGGTTACACCGGGGGTCTCATCGCCGAATATTTGGCGACATCCTATCGCGGCGACGATGCTCCGTCCTGGGCAATTGCGGGACGCTCGACCGACAAACTCCAGAAAGTGCGTGCCGACATCGGCGCACCGGACGATTTGCCGTTGGTGAAGGCGGATGCCGCCGAGCCGGCCAGCCTGCGTTCGATGTGCGAGCGCGCGGCCGTGGTCGTCACCACGGTCGGGCCCTATCAGCTTCACGGTTCCGAGCTAGTGGCGGCATGCGCGGCCACCGGCACGGCCTATGTTGATCTTTGCGGCGAACCGGGCTGGATGCGGGGTATGATCGACGCCCATCACGAAGAGGCAAAACGGACCGGCGCGCGCATCGTCTTCTCCTGTGGCTTCGATTCCATCCCGTTCGATCTCGGTGTGCTCACGTTGCAGGAGAAGGCGCGCGAGAAATTCGGACGCCCGGCGCGGCGGGTGAAGGCCCGTCTACGCAAGGTGAGGGGTGGCATGTCTGGCGGCACCGCGGCGAGCGCTCAGGCGACGCTGGCGGCCGCGGCGCGCGACCCGGCCCTGATCCGGCTGCTGACCGATCCCTTCGCGTTGACGCCGGGCTTCACTGGGCCGTCTCAGCCGTCGGGCCTCGTCCCCGAATATGACACGAGCATGCACGCGTGGCTCGTGCCGTTCCCGATGGCGCCGATCAACACCAAGAACGTGCACCGCACGAACTTCCTGTTGGGCCATCCCTACGGCAGGGACTTCGTTTATGACGAGATGATGGTGGCGCCGGGACTTGGGGACATCGCGAGCGTGACGACGGAGACGTTCGCCACGGTGGTGTCCTTGTTCGGGACCGGCGGTCTCAAACGCGGCGCAGGCCCGACCCGGGAAGCGCGCGAGAGGGGCTTCTACGACATCTTCTTTCTGGGCGAGGTGCCGGATGGCGGACGGGTCGAAGCCGTTGTCACCGGCGACCGTGATCCGGGCTATGGCTCGACCAGCAAGATGATCGCCGAAAGCGCTCTCTGCGTCGTGCGCGACGTGCAGGGCGAGGGCGGCATCTGGACGCCGGGCGCGCTGATGGGGCCGGCCTTGCGCAACCGTCTAAAGGAGCGCGCCGGCCTCACCTTCAGTGCGCGTTGAGGTCGCGCAGTCGGCAGGTATAGCAGCCCGTTCGGCTAAAGAAGCGACTAGAGCATTTTCGGTTCTGATTGAATCAGAACCGAAGCTCTAGATTCTTGTTTTGACGCGTTTTCTTCACGCGAACCGGTGCCCACTTCGCTCGAAAACGCTCTAGACGGCGATCATACGATCTTCCGCTACGATACTTGAGCTTGGCTCCGGTTCATCTGCTTGCAAGGAAGGCAGCCCTAACCCAGGGCCAAGCAATTGACGGCAGCGAAGCAGCGCCGCAAATCCGAACAGTGCGTCGAGACCGGTCCGAAGCAGCATCGGTAACTCGCCCGGCTGTTTCATTGTCGCGCGGACCAGCGCGGCGAGATCGATCGTCCCGTTTGCACGCACTGCGGCCAGGGCGGCGGCAGGAAGCTGCCGACCGGCCGGATCCATGATCACGCGGACGGCAGTCATAGGGAGGCCGCGCGCTGCAGCGACACTCGCCGCCACATGGGATTCGTTATCGACCGCCAGCGCGCCTGTACTCATATGCAGCGAGCGCTTCGCTTCTGGATGCATGGCGACGGTGGTCACACCAGCAATAGGGCCATAAATCGAACCGGGGATGAGTCGAAGCAAGGCTTGCGACCAGTCCCGATCAGTGAAGAGCTGAATCGTTTCCGAAACGATCGTCGATGCTACGACGCATGCGCCTGCCGGGAGGTCGGGCGAAAGGCCGCCCGCGACGCCAAAGCTGATGAGACCGTAGCAATCCTCAGCAATTGCCGACGCGAGAGACTCCGCGAGCGTACTGCCATCGCCACTGCAGATCGCCTGCGTATGCAGGTCTGCAGCGATCCGCGCCTCAAATACAAGTCCCCGTGGCTCCAATCACCGCTGCCATGAGTCCGCTCCCCGGATGCCGCGCTGGACGGCGGGTGTCCGCACATGCGGGTCGTATCAGGAGTGTTCTGCTCCAACGCCAAATCGCAAATGACTAGCGAGTTAGTTTCTGACGGATATGTTAGCTGCTTTGTTTGGGCGCCGTGATAAATGCTGCCCTAGGGCCGGGATCCGTGGCGGGCGTGAGATCGTGCCGGAAGCTGCAACAGCGCACTTGACGAGCCAACTCGGCGACCTCACGGGACGCGAGCCGATGCAATGTCCGCCGCATCTCCAAGTCATTGTGCGGAGCGATTTGCAGCATTGTCCGCGCTGGCAGTTCGCCTTCGCGAGCGAGCGCAAGGATCATCGATACTATGAGTTGGTCGAGGATACCCTGCATCCCGAGTTCGATTACCGGTATTTCCTCATCAAGGATGCGGTTGACCAGGTTTGTGCTGTACAGCCATTCTTCCTGATGGACCTGGATTTGCTGGCCGGAGCGAGCCCGCGGTTTGGCGTACTCATCGACGCCATTCGCCGGATGTGGCCAGGTTTGATGCGCGCCCGTGCGCTCATGGTGGGGTGCGTCGCCGGGGAAGGTCATCTTGACGGGAACGAGGCCTGCCATCGGGGCTGCGCGGAACTGCTAGCCTCTACGATTGCAATACATGCTCGCAGGCTCGGGGCGCGGTGGATCGTGCTCAAGGAGTTTCCGGCGCGATACCGACCAATCCTCGACTGCCTGATCGCTCACGGCTTCACTCGCATCCCCAGCCTGCCCATGACCAGGCTTTGCATCGATTACGCCAATTTCGATGACTATACGAATCATGCGCTCAACAGCGCAACCCGTAAGAAACTTCGCAAGAAGTTTGAGGCGACGGCGCGGGCCTCCCCATCCGTCGAGATGAACGTCGTCAACGACGCGACGCCGGTGATCGCGCAGATCTATCCATTGTATTTCCAAGTCTATCAGCGTTCGAAACTGCACTTCGAGAGGCTGACGGAACAATACTTCTGCGACTTGGGGCGGCGGATGGGGGACAAGGTCCGCTTCTTCCTCTGGCGTCAGAACGAGCGGAGCGTCGCGTTTGCCGCATGCATGGTATACGGTGACGCGATTTATGCGGAGTACATAGGTCTCGACTACGATGTCGCCTTAGACCTGCACCTCTATCATTATGTGTTTCGCGACATGGTGAGCTGGGCAATCGCCAACGGGTGCAAATGGTTTCGCAGCAGCGGGCTGAACTATGATCCAAAGCTGCACCTGAGGCACTTGCTTGATCCGATCGACTTATACGTTCGGCACACCTCCGCGCCGATCAACTTAGTGTTGAAGCGCATTTTGCCGGTGCTCGAGCCGACGCGATATGACGAGACGCTTGCGAAGTTTCGTAACTATCAGGAGCTTTGGGCGCAGCCCGAGACTGGCCTTGGGTTCGTCGAGGACACGGCCTAATCCACCAGAATCACCCGCACGTCATTGACGTTGGTCAGTGTCGGCCCGGTCAGCAGCAAGTCCCCGGTCTGCGCGAAGAACCCTGTCGCATCGTTGTTCTCGAGATAGGCCTTCGGATCGAGGCCGATCGATTTCATCTTCGCGAATGTCGCCTGGTCGATCACGGCGCCGGCCGGGTCGGTGGCGCTGCCGGCGCCGCCGTCGGCACCGTCGGTATCGGCGGCCAGCGCCGAGACGTCGGGCGTATCCTTCAGCAGGCCGGCCAGCGCCAGCGCGTATTCCTGGTTGGGGCCGCCGCGACCATTGCCGCGCACCGTCACCGTGAGCTCGCCGCCGGAGATGATCGCAACCCGCTTGCCTTCGCTGCGCGCCTTCAGCGCAAGCCGCGCATGCTCGGCCGCGATCTCGCGGGCCTCGCCTTCGAGATCGGCGCCGAGCGCGATGGTCTCGTAGCCGGCGTCCTGCGCGACCTTCACGGCGGCGTCGATCGAGGCCTTCGGCTTTGCCAGCAGTTCGAATGTCGCCCGCGCGAAGGCGGCATCGCCGGGCTTGCAGCTTTCGTTCGCGGGGTCGTCGAGCGCGCGACGGACCGCGTCGTCGATCGAGAGATTGTATCTGGCGACCAGCGCGCGGGCATCCGCCAGCGTGGTCGGATCCGGCACCGTCGGCCCCGAGGCGATCGCGGATGGATCGTCATGCGGCACGTCCGATATCGCCAGCGTCACGATCTCGGCGGCGTGCTGGCCCGCGCGCGCCAGCCGTCCGCCCTTGATGCGCGAGAGATGCTTGCGCACGGTATTCATTTCGCCGATCGGCGCGCCGGAGCGCAGCAGCGCGCGGTTGACCTGCTGCTTCTGCGCGAAGGTCACGCCCTCGACCGGCGCGATCCAGTTCGCCGAACCGCCGCCGGTCAGCAGCACCAGCAGGAGATCGTCCGGGGTCGCTGTCGCGGCGAGCTGCAGCGTGTCGTCCGCCGCCCTGAGCCCGGCCTCGTCGGGCACGGGATGACCGGCCTCGACGACCTTGATGCGGCGGGTCGGCACGCCGTGGCCGTGGCGGGTGGTGGCGATGCCGACCAGCCGCGCCGGATCAAGCTCCAACGCGTCGAGATAATGCCGCTCGGCCGCCGCGGCCATCGCCGCGGCGCCCTTGCCTGCGCAGAGGCAGATCACGCGGCCCTTCGGCACCGGCCGCAGCCGCGACGCCAGCACGACGTCGGGATGCGCAGCCGCCACCGCGGCATCGAAGATCGAACGCAGGAAGGGACGACGGTCGGTCATGGCTGTGCCTTTGTAAGACGGTTAGTGTCCGCCGACTTCGCCGCTGATGACGTCGCCGAACAATTGCCAGCGCTCGCCCTTGAACTGCATCAGCTGCAATTGCTCGATCGGCTGGAAGTCGGCAGGCCCGGTCGACAGCGTCACGCCGGGCAGCAGGCCGCCCTGCGCGAATTGCTTCAGGCTCGCCGCCTGCTTCATCACATTGGCGCGGGTGAGGTCGTCGCCGCAGCGGCGCAGCACCTCGACCATCGTGGTCGCCATGTTGTAGCCGGTCATCGCCGAGGCATCGACGCGGTTGGTGTCGGGCATGTATTTGGCGAGCAGTTCGTCGAACGCCTTCATACCGGCGTCATCCTTCCATTGCGGATCGCTGGCGTCCTTGGCGTAGGCGGCCGAGATCACGCCCTGCGCATTGTCGAGGCCGGCCGGACGCATCACGGTCGCGGTGGAGGCCGAGACGTTGGAGACGATGGTCACCGGTTTCCAGTTCATCTCGCCGAGTTTCTTGATCGCCTGCGCGCCGAATTTCGGCGTGGTGAAGAAGACGATGACGTCGGGATTGGAGGATTTCAGCCGCACCACATGGGAATCGATCGTCGGCTCGGCGACCTCATAGCTCTCCTTGGCGACGACGCGCGCCGGATCGCTGGCGAAGCCGTCTTCCAGGCCCTTGAGGTAGTCCTTGCCCATGTCGTCGTTCTGGTAGAGCACCGCGACCTTGGCGGCGGGTTTTTCCTTGAGCAGATATTTCGCGTAGATCCGCGACTCGCTCTGGTAGCTGGGCAGCCAGCCCATGGTCCACGGGAAGGCCTTCGGATCGTTCCACTTGGTCGCGCCGGTGGCGACGAACAGCTGCGGCACCTTCTTGGCGTTGAGATATTTCTGGATCGCGGTGTTGGAGGCGGTGCCGAGCGTGCCGAACAGGAACAGCACCTCGTCGCTCTCGACCAGCTTGCGAGCCTGCTCGACGGCCTTCGGCGGCGAGTAGGCGTCGTCATAGGAGACGAAAGCGATCTTGCGCCCGTTGATGCCGCCGTCGTCGTTGACCTTCCTGAACACCGCGGCCATCGCCTTGCCGACCACGCCATAGGCCGACGCCGGGCCGCTATAGGGCACGATGTTGCCGATCTTGATCTCGGTGTCGCTCGCACCGGTGTCGTACTTCTTCTGCGCCCATGCGGCATTGCCGGTCGCGGCGGCGACGGCGAGGCCGAGCAGGGCGGTTGCGACACGGCGTCGGATCGGCATCGGCATTTCCCGAAATCTCCTTGTTGTTGCCGCCGCGCAAGGGCGCCGGTTTCTTGTCGGGGTCATGTCGGTTTACCTAGCGTATTGCCGGGCAAAGTGTAAGCAGGCATTGCCCGGGCCGGCCTGCGAGCAGGGCCGTGGCTTTAAATTCCGGTTTCTGACGCGTTTTCTTCGCACGAACCGATACCCGCTTCGCCCGAAAACGCGCCAACAAAAAGCCCCCTGCGACGGTATCGCAGGGGGCCATTCCCGGTCGAGGGGCGGCGGGAAATCAGCCGCCGACGTCGGCGCTGATGACGTCGCCGAACAGTTCCCATTTTTCGCCCTTGAACTTCATCAGCTGCAGCTGGCTGATCGGCGCGAAATCGTTTGCCGCGGTGTTGATCTTGACGCCAGGCAGCAGCACCTCGGTGCGGAAGTCCTTCAGACTTGCGGCCTGCTTCATGATGTTCTCGCGGGTCAGGTTGTCGCCGCACTGCTTCAGCACCTGGACCAGCGTCTGCGCCACGCCGAAGCCGACCACGGTGCCGCCGTCGAGCCTATCGCCTTCAGGGAAGTCCTTGGCCATGAAGGCGTAGAACTCCTTCATGCCGGGGTCATTGTCCCATTGCTTGTCGGAAGCGTCCTTCAGGTAGGCGGCGGAGATGATGTCCTGCGCGTTCTCGAAGCCGGCCGGCTTGATCACGCTGCCGACCGAGGCCGACACGTTGTTGAGGAAGTGGGTCGGCTTCCAGCCGATCTCGGCGACCTTCTTGATCGCCTGGGCCGCGAATTTCGGCGTCGCGATGTCGATGAAGACGTCGGCGTTGCTCGCCTTCAGCTTGACGATGTTGCTGTCGATGGTCGGCTGCGAAGTCTCGAAGCTTTCTTCGGCGACGATCATGCCGGCGGCCTTCTGGCCGAGCCCGTCTTTCAGGCCCTTCAGATAGTCCTTGCCGTAATCGTCATTCTGGTAGAGCACGGCGATCTTGGCGTTCGGCATGTTCTTCAGGATGTACTTGGCGTAGATCTGAGTCTCGCTCTGGTAGTTGGGCTGCCAGCCCATGGTCCAGGGAAAGTCCTTCGGGTCGTTCCACTTGGTGGCGCCGGTGGCGACGAACAGCTGCGGCACCTTCTTGGAGTTCATGTATTTCTGGATCGCCGAGTTCGACGGCGTGCCGAGCGAGTTGAAGATCAGCAGCACTTCGTCGCTCTCGACCAGCTTGCGGGCCTGTTCGACGGCCTTCGGCGGCGAGTAGGCGTCATCGTAGGAGATGAAGTTGATCTTGCGGCCATTGATGCCGCCGGCGTCGTTGATCTTCTTGAAATAGGCGGCCTCGGTGCGGCCGATGATGCCATAGGCGGACGCGGGGCCGCTGTAGGGCATGATGTTGCCGATCTTGATCTCGGTGTCGCTGGCGCCGCTGTCGTACTTCTTCTGGGCAAGCGCAGCGCTGCCGGATGTCGCGACGAGCGCGAGCGCGGCCCCGAGGACCGCAAGTTTTCTTGTAGCGGACATCTATGTCTCTCTCCCTGTTTGTCAGACGCATGTGTCTCGGCCCTCTTGCTCGGAGAGCTCTTTTGTTTGGCTGCAGTGATTATCATCTTAGGCGGTTCGCCTCAATGAGAAGCCCCTGCGGCAAACGCCGCAGGGGCCGTATCTTTGGTCGGTCTTTCCGGCCTAACCGCCGACGTCGGCGCTCAGGACCTCGCCGAAGCGCTCCCAGGTCTCGCCCTTGAAGCGGATCAATTGCAGTTGCGAGAGCGGCGCGAAATCGGTCGGCGAGGTGTTGACCTTGACGCCGGGCAGCAGGCCGCCGGGCTCGTAATCGCGAATGCTGGCCGCCTGCTTCATGATGTTCTCGCGGGTCAGATTGTCGCCGCAGGCCTTGAGCACATGGACCAGGCCCTGCGAGACGATATAGGCGTACATCACGGAGGCATCGGCCCGGTTCGCTTCCGGATAGTACTTATCGAGGAATTCGTTCCAGGCGATCATCGCCTTGTCGGTCTTCCACTGCGCGTCGGTCGGATCCTTGAAATATTGCGACGAAATGATGTCCTGGGCGTTCTCGAAGCCTGCGGGCTTGATCACGCTGCCGATCGATCCGGACACGTTGTTGAGGAAGTGCAGCGGCTTCCAGCCGAGCTCGGCGTTCTTCTTGATCGCTTGTGCAGCGAATTTCGGCGTGGTGATGTTGAAGAACACGTCGGCGCCGGAGGCCTTCAGCCTGACGATGTGGGAGTCGATGGTCGGCTCCGTTACCTCGTAGCTGTCCTCGGCGACGATCATCGACGCTGTCTTGCTGCCGAGCCCGTCCTTGAATCCCTTCAGATAGTCCTTGCCGTAATCGTCGTTCTGGTAGAGCACGGCGATCTTGGCGTCCGGCTTGTTCTTCAGGATGTACTTCGCATAGATGATGGACTCGCTCTGGTAGTTGGGCTGCCAGCCCATGGTCCAGGGAAAGTCCTTCGGGTCGTTCCACTTGGTGGCGCCGGTGGCAACGAACAGTTGCGGCACCTTCTTCTGATTCATGTATTTCTGGATCGCCGAATTCGGCGGTGTGCCGAGCGAATTGAAGATCAGCAGCACCTCGTCGCTCTCGACCAGCTTGCGCGCCTGCTCGACGGTTTTCGGCGGCGTATAGGCGTCGTCGTAGCTGATGAAGGTGATCTTGCGGCCGTTGATGCCGCCCTCGGCGTTGATCTTGCGGAAATAAGCCTCCTCGGTCTTGCCGATCACGCCATAGGCGGACGCAGCTCCGCTATAGGGCATGATGTTGCCGATCCTGATCTCGGTGTCGCTGGCGCCGGTGTCGTATTTCTTCTGGGCAAACGCAGCGCTGCCGGATGCGGCGACGAGCGCAAGCGCAGCAGCAAATGCCGTCAATTGTCGTATTCCAGACATGCCGTTTCTCTCCCTGATTGCAGATGATGTGTCGCGGCCCCCTGTTTCGAGGGCTCATTATTGATCGTAAAAACTATCATCTTACCTGGGGTGTCTCAATGAAAAGCCCCTGCGGCATTGCCGCAGGGGCTGCGTCTTTAGTCGATCACCCTCAAGGCGGGCCGCTGCTCAAAAATCCGCCAACGCGTTCGCTTGTGCGCCGCGCCAACCGCAGAGATTGCGGTCGGGTAGAGCGGCGCCGTTGAGTTGAGCGCGGATCGAACAGACCGGCGTGCCGATCAGTTGCTCAGATTGCTTGAGATGATGTCGCCGAACAGCTCCCACTTTTCGCCCTTGAACCGCATCAAGCGCAGTTGCTTGATCGGTGCGAAATCGGTGGCCGACGTGTTGATGCTGATACCCGGCAGCAGCGTATCGGGGACATAATCCTTCAGGCTTGCGGCCTGCTTCATGACATTGGCGCGGGTGAGGTCGTCGCCGCACATCTCCAGCACCTTCACCATGGTCTGCGCGGCGGCGTAACCGAAGGCGGTGGCGCCGTCGAGCTTGTTGGCGTCCGGATAATTCTTCTTGAGGAAGGCGAGGAATTTCTCCATGCCGGGATCCTTGGCCCACTGCGGATCGGCGCCGTCCTTGAGATAGGACGCCGACAGGATACCCTGCGAATTCTCGAAGCCCGCCGGCTGCATCACCCCGCCGACGGAGGCCGAGACATTGGCGACGATCTGCAACGGCGTCCACGCGATCTCGGCGGCCTTCTTGATCGCCTGTGCCGCGAATTTCGGCGTCGTGATGCTGACGAAGGTGTCGGCACCGGCGGCCTTCAGCTTGACGATGTGACTGTCGATCGTGGGCTCGGACGTCTCATAGGCCTCCTCGGCGACGATCATCGATGCCTTGTCGCCGAAGGCGTCCTTCAGGCCCTTGAGGTAGTCCTTGCCGAAATCGTCGTTCTGGTAGAGCACGGCGACCTTGGCGTCGGGCTTGTGCTTCATGATGTATTTTGCGTAGACCCGCGCTTCGTCCTGGTAGGACGGCTGCCAGCCCATGGTCCACGGATAATCTTTCGGGTCGTTCCACTTCGAGGCGCCGGAAGCGATGAACAGCTGCGGCACCTGCTTCTCGTTCATGTATTTCCTGATCGCCGCGTTGCTCGCGGTGCCGACCGATCCGAACAGCAGCAGCACCTCGTCGTTCTCGACCAGCTTGCGTGCCTGCTCCACCGTCTTGGGCGGCGAGTAGCCATCATCGTAGGAGATGAACTTGATCTTGCGGCCGTGGATGCCGCCGGCATCGTTGATCATCCTGAAGTAGGCCGCCTCGGTCTTGCCGATCACCCCATAGGCCGACGCGGGACCGCTGTAGGGCATGGTGTTGCCGATCTTGATCTCGGTGTCGCTGGCCCCGGTGTCGTATCTCTTCTGAGCCTGCGCGACATTGCAGCTCGTCAGGATCAGAGCGAATGCGGACAACAGCGCCGTCAGGGACGGACGTGCGGCAGTCATGGTTTCCCCACCTCGGGTTCTTTGTTTGGAGTATTCAATACCATCGGCGCGGGGCGTCAACAAAAAGCCCCCGCGACGGATATCGCGGAGGCTGTTGTTTTATTCCCGCAGTGCAACCTCACTCGGAGGGGACGTCGCCGGAAATGATCTCACCGAACAGTTCCCATTTCTGACCCTTGAAACGCTGCATCTGCAGCTGGGCGATCGGGGCGAAGTCGGTGGCCGAGGTGTTGATCTTGACGCCGGGCAGCAGAGTGTCGGGCGTAAAGTCCTTCAGGCTCGCCGCCTGCTTCATGACGTTGGCGCGGGTGAGATCGTCGCCGCACATTTCGAGCACCTTGGCGAGCGTCTGTGCGGCGCCATAGCCGTACACATAGCCGCCGTCGGTCTTGTCGGCGCCCGGCATGTACTTGTCGAGAAACTCGGCCCACTTCTTCATGCCGGGGTCGTTGGCCCACTGTGTGTCGGCGCCGTCCTTGGCATAGGCCGCCGACAACACGCCTTGCGCGTTGTCGAAGCCGGCCGGCTGCATCACGCTGCCGACCGAGGCCGACACGTTGGTGATGATCTGCAGCGGCTTCCAGCCGAGCTCGGCGGTCTTCTTGATGGTCTGCGCGCCGAACTTCGGCGTGGTGTAGATCAGCAGGACGTCGGGATTGGCGGCCTTGATCTTGACGATGTGGCCGTCGATCGACGGCTCCGAAATCTCATAGCTCTCCTCCATGATGATGCTGGAGGCCGCCTTGGCGCCAAAGCCGTCCTTGGTGCCCTTGAGGTAGTCTTTGCCGAAATCGTCGTTCTGATAGAGGATCGCGATCTTCGCGTCGGGCTTCTCCTTCATCAGCCACTTGGCGTAGATCTGCGCTTCGCTCTGGTAGCTCGGCTGCCAGCCCATGGTCCACGGGAAGTTCTTCGGGTCGTTCCACTTGGTGGCGCCGGTCGCGACGAACAGCTGCGGGATCTTCTTGGAATTCAGGTATTTCTGGATCGCGGTGTTGGACGGGGTGCCGAGCGGGTTGAAGACGAGCAACACCTCGTCGCTCTCGACCAGCTTGCGCACCTGCTCAACCGCCTTCGGCGGCGAATAGGCATCGTCATAGCTGACGAAGTTGACCTTGCGGCCGTTGATGCCGCCGCGATCGTTGATCATCTTGAAGTAGGCTTCTTCGGTCTTGCCGATCACGCCGTAGGCGGAGGCTGGTCCCGAATAGGGGATGATGTTGCCGACCTTGATCTCGGTATCGCTCGCGCCGGTGTCGTATTTCTTTTGGGCGAATGCGGTCGTGGACGTCGCGGCAACAGCGACGATCGCCGCGGAAATCGCGGCGATCCGAACGGTAGAAAGCATAATATCTCCTGGTTTGCTTCTATAGGCTGTCAGTTTTTCTTGAACCTTGCGACCAGTTGCTGGGCAACGATCGCAACCTGCCTGGCGCCGTGCGGCACGAGGAAGATGACGAGGAACAGCAGCACGCCGAACACCGCGCCCGAAAGGCCCTTCGAAATGCCCTCGGCGATGTTGGGCACGAAGATGATGAAGGCGCTTCCCACGATCGAGCCGGGCAGCCAGCCGACGCCGCCGACCACCATGCCGAGGAACAGCGAGATCGCGAGCTGGATGGTGTAGCCGTCGGGCGCCACGAACTGCACCGCGATGGCGCCGAGACCGCCGGCAACGCCGGTGATGCCGGCCGAGACGCCGAATGCCAGCGTCTTGTACAGGGCGACGTCGACACCCATCGCGGAGGCCGCGATCTCGTTGTCGCGGATCGCCATGAAGGCGCGGCCGGAGCGCGAGCGCAGCAGGTTCACCGAGGCGACGTAGATCGCGATGGTGACGACCAGCGTGAAGTAATACAGCCACATGTCCTGCGACAGCGGCAGGCCGAACGGGGCGTCCGGCTTGGTCACCACGAGACCCTGCACGCCGCCGGTCCAGTGCTCGAAATAGCCCAGCTTGAGCAGCTGTGGCATCGCGGTGGCGAGCGCGAAGGTCGCGAGCGCCAGATAGACGCCGGAAAGCCGCAGCGCCGGCTGGCCGAACAGGAAGCCGAAGCCGAAGCAGATGATGCCGGCGATCGGCAGCGTGAGGGCATAGTTCATGCCCGCATGCTCCATCAGGATCGCCGAGGTATAGGCGCCGACGGCATAGAACGCGCTCTGGCCGAGCGAGAACTGGCCGCTTCCGCCGGTCAGGATGTTGAGCGCCAGCACCGCAAGGCCGTAGATCAGAAGCATCGTCATCTGGAAGATGATGAAGTTCTTCACGAACAGCGGGATCAGAACCAGCGCGGCAAGCACCACAAGCGACGTGCCGTAGCCGAGCGTCATGGCACGCTTCGGAACCGCCTCTACGGCCTGACCTTCGGTGGGGACTTCGACTTCTTCAGCGGCGCTCATGATCAAACTCGCTTCACGATGGCGCGGCCGAACAGGCCTGCCGGTTTCACGACCAGGACGACGATGATCAGCGCAAGCGCGATCGGAAGTTTCAGCTCATTGCCGACGCCGGGGATGTAGGTGCCGACGAGGTTCTCGAAGACGCCGACCAGGAAGCCGCCCATGACGGCGCCGAACGGGCTCGACAGGCCGCCGAGCACGGCCGCGGCAAACCCGTAGATCAGTACGCCGAGCATCATGTTCGGCTCGAGGAACACCACAGGTGCGATCATCATGCCGGCGATCGAGCCGATCGCGGATGCCATGCCCCAGCCCAGCGCGATCATCCACGAGGTGTTGATGCCGACGAGGCGCGCCGATTCCGGCAGCGAGGCTGCCGCGCGCATCGCCAGACCCACCCGGGTGAAGCGGAAGAAGAAGAACAGCAGGAGCAGCATCAACAGCGTGATGCCGATCATGCCGGCCTGGTGGGTCGAGATCAGCTGGCTGCCGAGGAACGGCGAGGAGCCGAACGGCGTCGGATACTGCTTGATGGTAAAGTCCCAGATCAGGCCGGCGACCGAGTTGATGATCGCATAGAGCGCGATGAAGCCGGCGACGTTGGTCAGGATCGGCGCCTTCGCCAGCGGCTTGAACAGCAGCCGCTCGATGACGATGCCGGCGACGAACGAGAACGCGACGGTGAGCACGAAGGCGCCCCAGTACGGCACGCCCCATTGCATCAGTTGCCAGGACACGAAGGTCGAGAACATCGCCATTTCGCCCTGGGCGAAATTCAGATGGTCGATGGCCTGGTAGATCATGACCACCGCGAGCGCCATGCAGGCATAGATCGCGCCGGTGGCGATGCCGGCCAGGACCTGGTTGGCAAAAAGCTCCATTGTGCCAGCTCCCTCAGTAGCCGAGATAGGATTTGCGGACGTCTTCGTTGTTCGCGATGTCCTTGGCATTGCCCGACATCACGATCCGTCCGGTTTCGATCACATAGGCCTGGTCGGCGAGCTCGAGCGCGAGCTGCGCATTCTGCTCGACCACCAGGATGGTCACCTTTTCCTCGCGATTGATCTTGCCGAGGATGCGGAACAGGTCGCGTACGATCAGCGGCGCAAGACCGAACGACGGCTCGTCCAGCAGCATCAGGCGCGGCCGCAGCATCAGCGCGCGCGCCACCGCGAGCATCTGCTGCTCGCCGCCGGACAGCGTGCCGGCCTGCTGGGTGTAGCGCTGCTTCAGCACCGGGAAATGCTCGTACATCCGCTCGATGTCGCCGCCGATCGCCTTCTTGTCGGCACGGCTGATGGCCCCTAACTGCAGGTTCTCCTCCACCGTCATGTTGGTGAAGGTGCCGCGGCCCTGCGGCACGTGGGCAATGCCGAGGCGGACCACGTTTTCGGTTGAGCGCGTGCCGATCGGCTTGCCCTCGAACTCGATCGCGCCGGTCGAGCGCACCATGTTGCAGATCGCCCGCAGCGTCGTGGTCTTGCCGGCGCCGTTGGCGCCGAGCAGGGTGGTCAGCGAGCCCTCGTTGAGCGAGAAGGTGAGGCCGTGCAGGGCCTGGACCTGGCCGTAATAGGCGCGCAGGTCCTTGACGTTGAGCATCGCTGTCATTGGTCCTTGCTCCCCAGATAGGCCTTGATGACATCAGGGTCGGCCTGGACCTGGGCCGGCGTGCCTTCGGCAAGCTTGCGGCCGAAATTGAGCGCGACGACGTGGTCGGCGATCGACATCACGAGACCCATGTGATGCTCGACCAGCAGCACGGTGATGTGGCGGTCGTCCCGGATTTTGCGGATCAGGTCGCCGAGCACATAGACTTCCTCGTGATTGAGGCCGCCGGCCGGCTCGTCGAGCAGCAGGATCTTCGGGTCCGCGGCCAGGGCACGCGCCAGCTCGACGCGCTTCTGGGTGCCGAACGGAAGTCCCGAGACCACGGTGTGGGCGACGTCCTCGAGGTCGAGATAGCCGAGGATGTCGTGCACCTTCCTGTTCATGTCGGTCTCGCCGCGGCGGACCCAGGCGAGGCGCAGCGAGTCGCTGACGATGTCGCTCGAGGTGCGCGCATGGGCGCCGACGCGCACATTGTCGATCACGGACAGGTTGGGAAACAGCGCGACGTTCTGGAAGGTGCGGCCGATGCCGATCTCGGCGATCCGGTGCGGCGGCCGCGACAGGATGCTCTTGCCTTCCATCAGGATGTCGCCGGACGACGGCTGATAGAGCCGCGACAGGCAATTGAACAGCGTCGTCTTGCCGGCGCCGTTCGGCCCGATCAGTCCGAGGATATTGCCCTTGCGCATGTCGAACGACACGCCGTTGAGAGCGATGATGCCGCCGAACACGACGCTGACGTCGCGAACCGCGAGCAGGGGATCATTCCCCTGCGCGAGTTGTGCCTGCGTCATCTCGTCTCGCCCGCCATCGTCGAGCGGTGCGAGCGGCCCTGCGACGTGCTTCGCAGGACGTGATGGATGCTATCTGATCCCCTCGGCCAAACGTGCAACTTTCCCTCCTACTCTGGTCTTTTTGCTTTGTTCTTTTTTGGATTGCGGCGCCATTCCACCGAGCGCCTGCTCGATGTTCCTTACCATCGCCACAAGACGAGGTCCAATGTCGTTGAGCAATCTGTCTTCCGTGAAGCGGAATGCCGGTGCGCCGCAATTGAAGGCATAGGGACCGGTTCCGTCGTTCAATCTCAATGCAACGCCGACTGCGGCGACGTCGTTCTGCCAGTCGCCTGCGGACATCGTGAAGCCGTGCTTCGCGACCGTCTCGCCGGAGCGCTCGATGCCGTCGCGCATCTTGGCCCAGCGGCTGCCGTAGTGATCGCGCAGCTCACGCAGTAAAGCCGCGCGTTCGTCGGGCGGCAATGCCCAAATATAGGCACGTCCCATCGCCGTGGTTGCGATCGGCACCCGCGAGCCGACGTCGAGTTGCACGCCGAGCGCCAGGCCGTTCCGGCTCTGGCCGAAATAGATCATGCTGTGGCGGTCGCGGCCGCCGACGGCGACCGCGCCGCCGGTCGCGCGCATCACTTCTTCTCGATAGGGCTCGGACAAATGCCGAACGCCGAGATTGGCGAGCGCGGCGTAGCCGAGTGCCATCGCCGACGGTGCGAGCTGGTACTTCTCGAACTTCGGTACAGGTGTAAGGTATCCCAGCTTGGTGAGCGTGTAGGTCAGTCGGGAAATGGTTGGCTTCGGTAACTTGGTGCGGGCTGCAATCTCCTGATTGCCGAGCAGCCCGTCATTGGGTTGGAATGCGCGCAGGACGTCCAGTCCGCGGGAAAGCGCGACGACGAAATTGCGATCGGTCGCGGCTTTCTTGCTAGCGCGCTTCATTCCTCTCCTTGCCCTGCCCTTGTCATGCTCGTTGACAAGGCACGTGCTTCAAAATAACCCTCCATGTCAAGATGTGGAATTAAATTTCGCAGTGCGAAATTGGTCTAATCGTAGCGGCTCAACGCAAGTCGTGCAGCTACTCAACACAAGTTCAAGAACAAGCATCCAGGGAGAGTCCCGGTGAGTGAAGTCGTCAAGCTCGAACGTCATGACAATATTGCCGTCGTCACGGTTAACAGTCCGCCTGTGAATGCGCTGAGCGCCGCGGTGCGCGGCGGCATCTTCGAATGCATCAAGAGCGCGATCGATGACGCGCAGGTTCAGGGCATCGTGCTGACCTGCGCCGGCCGCACCTTCATCGCCGGCGCCGACATCACCGAATTCGGCAAGCCGCCGAAGCCGCCCGGGCTCGCCGAAGTGCTGAGCCTGATGGAGAGTTCGCCGAAGCCGATCGTTGCCGCGATCCACGGCACCGCGCTCGGCGGCGGCCTCGAGGTCGCGCTGGCCTGTCATTACCGTGTCGCCACCAAGGACGCCAAGCTCGGTCTGCCCGAGGTGAAGCTCGGCCTGCTGCCGGGCGCCGGCGGCACCCAGCGCCTGCCGCGCGCGGTCGGTCCCGAGCTCGCGGTCAAGATGATCGTCGGCGGCGATCCGATCGGCGCGGACGCGGCGCTGAAGGCCGGGCTGATCGAAGAGATCGTCGAGGGACCGGCCTCGGGCGGTGAGGCATTTGCGCGCAAGGTGGTCGCCGAGAAGCGTCCGCTGCGCAAGCTGCGCGATGACGACAGCAAGCTCGCCGCGGCCAAGGCCGACCGTTCGATCTTCACCAATGCCGTCGCTGCGCTGACCAAGAAGTCGCGCGGCCTCGAGGCGCCGTTCGCCGCGGCCGACGCCGTCGGCGCCGCGATCGACCTGCCCTTCGATGAGGGCCTGAAGAAGGAGCGCGAGGGCTTCCTCAAGCTGATGAACGGCGACCAGTCCAAGGCGCAGCGCTACGCCTTCTTCGCCGAGCGCGAAGCCGCCAAGATCTCCGGTGTCCCCGAGGGCACCAAGGGCCGGAACGTGGCGCGCGTCGCCATCCTCGGCGCCGGCACCATGGGCGGCGGCATCGCGATGTCGTTCGCCAATGCCGGCATCCCGGTCACCTTGATCGAGACCGGCGAGGAGCAGCTCAAGCGCGGCATGGGCATCATGCAGAAGAACTACGAGGCGACCGCCGCGCGCGGTGGCATCCCGGCGGACGCGCCCGCCAAGCGCATGGCGCTGATCAACGGCGTCGTCGGCATCGAGAACGTCGGCGATGCCGATCTCGTGATCGAGGCGGTGTTCGAGACCATGGCGGTCAAGAAGGAAGTGTTCGGCAAGCTCGACCAGTATGCCAAGCCGGGCGCGGTGCTGGCCTCCAACACCTCCTATCTCAACATCGACGAGATCGCGAAGTCGACCAAGCGTCCGCAGGACGTGCTCGGCATGCACTTCTTCTCGCCGGCCAACGTCATGAAGCTGTGCGAGATCGTGCGCGCCGACAAGACCGCGCCGGATGCGCTGGTCACCGCCGTCTCGATCGCCCGCAAGATCGCCAAGGTGCCGGCAGTGGTCGGCGTCTGCGACGGCTTCGTCGGCAACCGCATGCTGGCGCAGCGCGGCAAGCAGTCCGAGAAACTGTTGTTCGAAGGCGCCCTGCCGCAGCAGGTCGACGCCGTGGTGACGAAGTTCGGCATGCCGATGGGCCCGTTCGCGATGGGCGATCTCGCCGGTCTCGATATCGGCTGGCGCTCGCGCAAGGACCGCGGCATCAAGTCGGAGATCGCCGACGCGCTCTGCGAAGCCGGCCGCTTCGGCCAGAAGACCGGCAAGGGCTACTACAAGTACGAGCCGGGCTCGCGCGCGGCGCTGCCCGATCCGGAGGTCGAGAAGCTGATCGACGAGACGCTGGCGCGCCTCGGCCGCAAGAAGCGCGTCGTCAGCGACGACGAGATCCTCGAGCGCATGATGTACCCGATGATCAACGAAGGCGCGAAGATCCTCGCCGAGGGCATCGCGGCGCGTCCGTCGGATATCGACGTGGTCTGGCTCTATGGCTATGGCTGGCCGATCTATCGCGGCGGTCCGATGTTCTGGGCCGACACCGTCGGCCTCAAGCACATCGCTGATCGCCTGGCTTTCTACGCCAAGGAGACCAACGATCCCTCGCTCGAGCCGGCGCCGCTGCTCAAGAAGCTCGCCGACGAGGGCAAGACCTTCGCCTCGCTCGCCGCGCCGTCGAAGGCGGCGTGATCGAGCGACGGCCCAACCATGTGTCGTTCCGGGGCATCGCAAAGCGATGAACCCGGAACCCATGGCGCCGTCGAACGAGTGGATTGATGGATTTTCGGGCCTGGCCCTTCGGGCCATCCCGGAATGACGATCTTTAGAGTCCCTGCGAAGGCATCCATGACCTATCCCGGCGAACAATATTATCCCAACGGCGTGCGGTGGAGCGACGAGATCACGCGCGGCACGCTGCCGGACCTGCTCTCGAGCGCCGCCGCCGAGTTCGGCGCGCGCCCGGTGCTCGAATTCCGCGACCGGCCGATCAGCTACGCCGAGCTGGAGGCCCTGGTCGAGACCGCCGCTGCCGCCTTCATGCGGGCCGGCTACGGCAAGGGCACGTCGGTCGCGCTGTTCCTCGGCAATTCGCCTGACCATCCGATCAATTTCTTCGGGGCGCTGAAGGCCGGCGCCCGCGTCGTGCACCTGTCGCCGCTCGACGGCGAGATTGCGCTGTCGCACAAGCTCTCCGACTCCGGCGCGCGGGTGCTGGTCACCAGCAATCTGTCGGCGCTGTTGCCGACCGCGCTGAAATTCCTCGCCAAGGGTCTGCTCGACCGCCTCATCGTCTGCGAGGACGACCATTGGGGCAAGGTCGGCACGCCGCAAGCCGCGCTGCCCGACAATCCCGCTGTGATCACGCATCGCCAGTTCATCGACGGCGCGATCAGGCCGTCGCAATGGCCGGCGGTCGACGTCGAGGACGTCGCGCTGCTGCAATATACCGGCGGCACCACCGGCCTGCCCAAGGGCGCCATGCTCAGCCATGGCAATCTCAGCGCGGCGGTGTCGATCTACGACGTCTGGGGCAGGCCGGGGCGGCTCGAACGCAATGCGATCGAGCGCGTGATCTGCGTGCTGCCGCTGTTTCACATCTACGCGCTGACCGTCGTGCTGCTGTCGGCGATCCGGCGCGGCCATCTGATCTCGCTGCACCAGCGCTTCGACGTCGAGGCCGTGATGCGCGACATCGAGGTCAAGCGCGCGACGGTGTTTCCCGGCGTGCCGACGATGTGGATCGCGATCGCCTCGCTGCCCGATCTCGACAAGCGCGATCTCTCTTCGCTGGTGGTCGCCGGCTCCGGCGGCGCGCCGCTGCCGGTCGAGGTGGCGAAGATCTTCGAGCGCCGCGTCGGCATGAAGCTGAAGAGCGGCTGGGGCATGACCGAGACCTGCTCGCCCGGCACCGGCCATCCCAAGGAGGGGCCGGAGAAACCGGGCTCGATCGGCTTGATGCTGCCCGGCATCGAGATGGACGTGGTGTCGCTGGAGGATTCCACCAGGGTGATGCCGGTCGGCGAGGTCGGTGAAATCCGCATCCGCGGCCCGAACGTCACCAAGGGCTACTGGAACAGGCCCGCGGAGACCGCGGAGGCCTTCGTCGGCGACCGCTTCCTCACCGGCGACATCGGCTATATGGACGCCGACGGCTATTTCTACCTGGTCGACCGCAAGAAGGACATGATCATCTCCGGCGGCTTCAACGTCTATCCGCAGATGATCGAGCAGGCGATCTACACCCATCCTGCCGTGCAGGAGGTGATCGTGATCGGGATTCCCGACGATTACCGCGGCGAGGCGGCCAAGGCCTTCATCAAGCTGCGCGACGGCGAGAGGCCGTTCTCGATCGACGAATTGCGCGCCTTCCTCACCGGCAAGGTCGGCAAGCACGAATTGCCGGCCGCGGTCGAATTCGTCGACGAGCTCCCGCGCACCCCGGTCGGCAAGCTGTCGCGTCACGAATTGCGCCAGCAACAGCCGAAAACATCCCAAGCCACTCAACAACAGACTGCAGGATCCCGTTCATGACCGACGCCGTAATCGTCTCCACCGCCCGCACGCCGATCGGCAAGGCCTATCGCGGCGCGCTCAACGCCACCGAAGGCGCGACGCTGCTCGGTCACGCGATCGGCGAAGCGGTGGTGCGGGCCAAGGTCGATCCGAAGGAAATCGAGGACGTCGTGATGGGTGCGGCGATGCAGCAGGGTGCGACCGGTGGCAACATCGCGCGCAAGGCGCTGCTCCGCGCCGGGCTGCCGGTGACGGTGGCCGGCACCACCATCGACCGCCAGTGCGCCTCCGGTTTGCAGGCGATCGCGCTCGCCGCGCGCTCGGTGATCTTCGACGGTGTCGAGATCGCGGTCGGCGGCGGCGGTGAATCGATCTCGCTGGTGCAGAACGACAAGATGAATTCGTTCCACGCCCAGGATCCGGCGCTGCTCAAGATCAAGGGCGAGGTCTACATGCCCATGATCGACACCGCCGAGATCGTCGCCAAGCGCTACAACATCTCGCGCGAGAAGCAGGACGAGTATGGGCTGGAAAGCCAGCGCCGCACCGCGGCCGCGCAGCAGGGCGGCAAGTTCAAGGAAGAGCTCGCGCCGATCACCACCATGATGGCGGTCACCGACAAGGCGACCGGTGCCGTCACGATGAAGGAGGTGACGTTGTCGCAGGACGAAGGTCCGAGGCCGGAGACCACGGCCGAAGGCCTTGCCAGCCTCAAGCCGGTGCGCGGCGAAGGTTTCACCATCACCGCCGGCAATGCCAGCCAGCTCTCGGACGGCGCCAGCGCCTCCGTGATCATGAGCGACAAGGAAGCCGCCAAGCGCGGGCTGAAGCCGCTCGGCATCTTCCGCGGCTTCGTCTCCGCCGGCTGCGAGCCGGACGAGATGGGCATCGGCCCGGTGTTCGCGGTGCCGCGGCTGCTGAAGCGCCACGGCCTCAAGGTCGACGACATCGATCTCTGGGAGCTCAACGAGGCGTTCGCGGTGCAGGTGCTCTATTGCCGCGACAAGCTCGGCATCGATCCGGAGAAGATCAACGTCAATGGCGGCGCGATCTCGGTCGGCCATCCCTACGGCATGTCGGGTGCGCGGCTCACCGGCCACGCGCTGATCGAGGGCCGCCGCCGCAACGCCAAATACGCCGTCGTCACCATGTGCGTCGGTGGCGGCATGGGCGCGGCCGGCCTGTTCGAGGTGCTGCAGTGACGATGTCGTCCCGGCCAAGCGAAGCGCGAGCCGGGACCCATACGCTGCGGCCCTGGTAAGGGGCAGAGTGGCGGCCGGCTTTGCCAGTTGCGATGGCCGGTGGTTATGGGTCCCTGCTTTCGCAGGGACGACAGCGAGAGAGTTAGAAGGGTAATTGAATTTCAAAAGGAGGATCCGATGGATCTCGCTTTCACCAAGGAAGAGATAGCGTTTCGCGAGGAGGTGCGGGAGTTCTTCAAGAACAACGTGCCGCCGGAGACCCGGCGCAAGCTGCAGGAAGGCCGCCATCTGTCGAAGGACGAGATGGTCACCTGGTGGCGCATCCTCAACAAGAAGGGCTGGGGCGTCACCCACTGGCCGAAGGAATATGGCGGCACCGGCTGGAGCACCGTGCAGCACTACATCTTCAACGAGGAGCTGCAGTCCTATCCCGCGCCGCAGCCGCTCGCCTTCGGCGTCAGCATGGTCGGCCCGGTCATCTACACCTTCGGCAACGAGAAGCAGAAGAAGGAATATCTGCCGCGGATCGCCAATGTCGACGACTGGTGGTGCCAGGGCTTCTCGGAGCCGGGTTCGGGTTCGGACCTCGCGTCGCTGAAGACCAAGGCCGAGCGCCGTGGCGACAAGTGGATCATCAACGGCCAGAAGACCTGGACCACGCTCGCCCAGCACGCCGATATGATCTTCTGCCTCTGCCGCACCGATCCGGCCGCGAAGAAGCAGATGGGCATCTCGTTCATCGTGTTCAGCATGAAGTCGAAGGGCGTCACCGTGCGCCCGATCCAGACCATCGACGGCGGCCACGAGGTCAACGAGGTGTTCTTCGACGACGTCGAGGTGCCCTACGAGAACCTGATCGGCGAAGAGAACAAGGGCTGGGATTACGCCAAATTCCTGCTCGGCAATGAGCGCACCGGCATCGCCCGGGTCGGCGTGTCGAAGGAGCGGCTGCGCCGCATCCGCGCGCTGGCCTCCAAGGTCGAGGCCGGCGGCCGTCCGGTGATCGAGGATCCGGCGTTCCGCGAGAAGCTCACAGCCTGCGAGATCGAGCTGAAGGCGCTCGAGCTGACCCAGCTCCGCGTCGTCGCCGACGAGGGCAAGCACGGCAAGGGCAAGCCCAATCCGGCCTCCTCGGTGCTCAAGATCAAGGGCTCGGAGATCCAGCAGACCACCACCGAGCTGCTGATGGAGATCATCGGCCCGTTTGCCGCGCCCTATGACGAGCACGGCGATGCCGGCTCGAACGAGAGCATGGATTGGACCGCGCAGATCGCGCCGAGCTACTTCAACAACCGCAAGGTTTCGATCTACGGCGGCTCCAACGAGATCCAGCGCAACATCATCAGCAAGGCCGTGCTGGGGCTGTAGTTTCCTCTCTCTTTCCCCGCGCTTGCGGGGAGAGGGTTGGGGTGAGGGGCATCTCTCCAAGCAACGACTGCCGAGAGACCTGTACCCCTCACCCGGATCGCTTCGCGATCCGACCTCTCCCCGCAAGCGGGGCGAGGTGAAGAGGGCCCCGGCTTGAACAACGATCAGTTAGTTAAGGGAACGAACATGGATTTTGATCTGTCCGAGGAGCAGCGCCTTCTCAAGGAGAGCGTCGACGGGTTGCTGGCGGATGCCTACGACTTCGATGCGCGCAAGAAGTACATGAAGGAGAAGGGCGGTTGGAGCAAAGCGCTCTGGGGCAAGCTCGCCGAGCAGGGCCTGCTTGGCCTGCCCTTCGCGGAGACCGACGGCGGCTTCGGCGCCGGCGCGGTCGAGACCATGATCGTGATGGAAGCGCTCGGCAAGGCGCTGGTGGTCGAGCCTTATCTGGCCACCGTCGTGGTCGCCGGCGGTTTCCTGCGCCATGGCGGCTCGGCCGAGCAGAAGGCCAAGTACATTCCCGGCATCATCGACGGCAGCAGGACCTTCGGCTTTGCCCAGCTCGAGAAGAACTCGCGCTACGATCTCTTCGACGTCGTGACCACGGCCAAGAAGAAGGGGGCCGGCTGGGTGATCGACGGCGAGAAGTTCGTCGTGCTCAACGGCGAGAACGCCGACACGCTGATCGTGACCGCGCGCACCAAGGGCGGCCAGCGCGACAAGACCGGCATCGGCGTGTTCCTGGTTCCGGCGGATGCCAAGGGCGTCACCAGGAAGGGCTATCCCACCCAGGACGGCCTGCACGCGGCCGACATCACCTTCACCAATGTCGAGGTCGGCGCTGACGCGGCGATCGGCGATCCCGAGAACGGCCTGCCCCTGATCGAGCGCGTCGCCGACGAAGCCCGCACCGCGCTGTGCGCGGAAGCGGTCGGCGCGATGGACGAGTCGCTGAAGGAGACCGTCGAGTACATCAAGACCCGCAAGCAGTTCGGCGTTGCGATCGGCTCGTTCCAGAGCCTGCAGCACCGTGCCGCCGACATGTTCGTGGCGCTGGAGCAGGCCCGCAGCATGTCGATGTTCGCCACCATGGCGTCGGACTTCGACGATGCCAAGGAGCGTTCGTCAGCGGTCGCCGCCGCCAAGGTGCAGGTCGGCAAGTCCCTGAAGTTCGTCGGCCAGCAGTCGATCCAGCTTCATGGCGGCATCGGCATGACCATGGAGGCCAAGATCGGCCACTACTTCAAGCGGCTGACCATGATCGAGAACACGCTCGGCGACACCGACTACCACCTCCGTCGCGTCAGCGAGGGCGGCGGGCTGCTGGCGTGAGATGTCGTTGCCGGGCTTGACCCGGCAATCCATCGCTTTTCAAAAGATGGATGCGCGGGTCAAGCCCGCGCATGACGGGTCTTCGTAGAACTCAGGGAAACAACAATGAAAAACACCCCGTTCGATCTCACCGGCCAGGTCGCGGTCATCACCGGCTCGAGCCGCGGCATCGGCCGCGCCTCGGCGGAGCTTCTGGCAAAACTCGGCGCCAAGGTCGTCATCTCCTCGCGCAAGGCGGATGCCTGCCAGGAAGTCGCCGACGGCATCAAGCAGGCGGGCGGCGATGCGCTCGTCATCCCCTGCAACATCGCGCGCCGCAACGAGGTCGAGGCGCTGGTCTCGGGCACGATCAAGCACTACGGCAAGATCGACATCCTGGTCTGCAATGCCGCGGTGAACCCGTATTACGGCCCGCTGCTCGACATCACGGACGAGGCCTTCGACAAGATCATGGGCTCGAACGTCAAGAGCAACATCTGGCTGTCCGCGCTGGCGATCCCGCAGATGGCCGAGCGCGGCAAGGGCTCGGTCGTGATCATCTCCTCGATCGGCGGCCTGCGCGGCTCGACCGTGATCGGCGCCTACGGCATCTCCAAGGCCGCTGACTTCGCGCTGTGCCGCAGCCTCGCCGGCGAGTGGGGCCCGAAGGGTGTGCGCGTCAACTGCGTGGCGCCGGGCCTGGTGAAAACCGATTTCGCCCGCGCGCTGTGGGAGGACCCGGATAATCTGAAGCGCCGCACCGCATCGACGCCGCTCCGCCGCATCGGCGAGCCCGACGAGATCGCCGGCGCCGTGGCCTATCTCGCTTCCGACGCCTCGACCTTCATGACCGGCCAGACCATCGTGGTCGACGGCGGCGTCACGACGGCGGCGACGTAAGGGCCGGTCTACTCGCTTCGCCTCTCCCGCTTGCGGGGTCGAGACGAGCGAAGCTCGCTCTTAGGCCGACGCGCATAGCGCGGCGGGTGGGGGCTCTTTCCAAGATGTGACTCGTGGAGAGAGCCCCACCCCAGCCCTCCCCCGCAAGCGGGAGAGGGGGCGCAGTCTCGTTGGGGCTTCTATCCTCGCCTCAGACCCGCTCCAGCGCCCGCTCGAAATCCTCGATCAGGTCGTCGGGATGCTCGAGCCCGGCCGAGAAGCGAATGAAACCTTCGCTGATGCCGAGCTCGGCGCGCGCCTCCGGCGCCAGGCGCTGATGCGTCGTGGTCGCGGGATGCGTCACCAGGCTCTTGGCGTCGCCGAGATTGTTGGAGATGCGCGAGATCTTCAGCGCGTTGAGGCAGCGGAAGGCGCCGGCCTTGCCGTCCTTCACCTCAAAGCCGACCAGCGTCGAGCCGGCACCCATCTGCTTCTTCACCGTCGCGGCCTGCGGATGGTCGGGACGGCCGGGATAGACCAGCCGCGTGACCTTCGGATGCCTGGCCAGCGCCTCGGCGATCTTCGCCGCGTTCTCGGTCTGGGCGCGAACGCGGACGCCGAGCGTCTCCAGCCCCTTCAGCAGCACCCAGGCGTTGAACGGCGACAGCGACGGCCCGGTCTGGCGCATGAAATTATGGATGTGCTCGGCGATGAAGGCTTCCGACGACAGGATGATGCCGCCGAGGCAGCGGCCCTGGCCGTCGATGTGCTTGGTCGCGGAATAGACCACGACGTCGGCGCCGAGCGACAGCGGGCTCTGCCAGATCGGCGTGGCGAACACATTGTCGACGATCAGCCGGGCGCCGCCGCTATGCGCGATCTCTGCGATCGCGCCGATGTCGAGCACGTCGAGCGTCGGATTGGTCGGGCTCTCCAGGAAGAAGGTCTTGGTGTTCGGCCGCAATGCGCGCTGCCACTGGTCGAGATCGAGGCCGTCGACCAGGGTCGTCTCGATGCCGTAGCGCGGCAACAGGTCCTGCACCACGTAGAGGCAGGAGCCGAACAGCGCCTTCGAGGCCACCACGTGATCGCCGGCCTTCAGCGGCGCGAGGATCGCCGTGGTCACCGCGGCCATGCCGGTCGCGGTCGAGCGTGCGGCTTCCGCGCCCTCGAGCTCGATCATGCGGCGCTCGAACATCGCAATCGTCGGGTTGGAATAGCGCGAATAGATGAAGCCGGGATCCTGGCCCTTGAAGCGCGCCTCGCATTGCTCGGCGCTGTCGTAGACGTAGCCCTGGGTGAGAAACAGCCCTTCCGACGTCTCCCCGAATTGCGAGCGCAGCGTGCCGCCATGGACGAGGCGGGTTTCGGGGCGAAAGCGGGCGGTACCTTCAGATTCAGACATGTGACCTCCGAAGTGGCCACTTCTCCTGGAGAATGGCCACAAAAAAACCGGCCTGGAGCAACCTCCACAAGCCGGGATCACACTGTCCCCGGCCTGTTTAGCGACTTATTTAACGTGGCTGCAAGCCGGCCGGCTCAAATCACCACGGGATAAGTGCAGCTGATATTCCCTCGCGCCCTTTCCGTCAAGACGGTCATCGGATAACCCGTAAAAGCCCATATTTTGGGGCTTGATGGCCGCCTGGAGTATGATTTCTGGGCCATCTCGAGGGATCGCCGAGGGACCGCGCCGTGTCGTTCACGCTGGAAGAAGAATCCAACGGAATCCTGCCCGACCGCATGATCGCGGAGATGGCGGAGGCCGGCCTCATTCTGCCCGCCTACGACTTCGTCGAGAGCCAGATCCAGCCGGCGAGCCTCGATCTGCGCCTTGGCGACATCGCCTACCGGGTCCGCGCCAGCTTCCTGCCGGGGCCCGATGCCACCGTCGCCGAGCGGATCGACGAGCTGAAGCTGCACGAGATCGATCTGTCCGACGGCGCGGTGCTGGAGACCAACTGCGTCTACATCGTGCCGCTGCTGGAGAGCCTGGCGCTGCCGCCGGAGATCGTGGCCGCGGCCAACCCGAAGAGCTCGACCGGACGGCTCGACGTCTTCACCCGTGTGATCGCCGACGGCACCCGCCGCTTCGACATGATCGGCGCCGGCTATCACGGCCCGCTCTACGCCGAGATCAGCCCGAAGACGTTTCCCGTGCTGCTGCGCGAGGGTTCACGGCTCAGCCAGGTCCGCTTCCGGATCGGCGAGGCGACGCTCTCCGCCGACGAGCTCGATGCGCTGCATGCCGCCGAGCGGCTGGTCGACGCCGCGAATGCCGATCTCACCCATGGGGTCGCGCTCTCGGTCGATCTCTCCGGCGAGAGCTCAGGCGGCTTCGTCGGCTATCGCGCCAAGCGCCACACCGGCGTGGTCGATGTCGATCGCCGCGGCGGCTACGCGGTCGACGATTTCTGGGAGCCGATCAAGGCGCGGCCCGACGGCAGCCTCATTCTCGATCCCGGCGAGTTCTACATCCTGGCTTCGAAGGAGGCGGTGCAGGTGCCGCCGGACTACGCCGCGGAGATGGTGCCGTTCGATCCGCTGGTCGGCGAATTCCGCGTCCACTATGCCGGCTTCTTCGATCCAGGCTTCGGCTATGCCGGCGCCGGCGGCAAGGGCGCGCGCGCCGTGCTGGAGGTGCGCTCGCGCGAGGTGCCGTTCATTCTCGAGCATGGCCAGATCGTCGGCCGCCTCGTCTATGAACGCATGCTCGAGCGCCCCGACGCGCTGTACGGCCAGCGCATCGGCTCGAACTATCAGGCGCAGGGCCTGAAGCTCTCCAAGCATTTTCGCGTGTAATTCCGTTTCGCGCGCGTGTAATTCCGTAGCCCGGATGAAGCGTTAGCGAAATCCGGGACGCTGCATACGCGGATCGAGCTGCCCCGGATTGCGCTTCGCTGCATCCGGGCTACGATTGCGCATGCGAGCTCGACCTCGCCAACAAGAGCCAGGGAGCGAACATGACTGCAGGCGAAAGCTCACAAGAAGCCCAGTGGCGGAAGTGGCGCAGCGTCGCCGATCTCTATCATGCCTTCTTCACCGGGCTGATCCTCACCGTGGTCACGCGGCGCGGCACGACTGACGCCGCGGAGTTCGTCTTCCGCGTGTTTCGCCGCCAGCAGCAGGAACGCTTTCTCCCCGGCTTGAAGAAGCTCGGCCTCGACGGTCTGCCGCCGGCGGTCGCGGCCGCGCAGTATCATTATCTCTCCAACTGGATCGGCGGCGTGCATGTCGAATACATGTACGAGAATGACCGTAAGGCCTGGATCCGTTATCCGCCGCCGCGCTGGATCTGGAAGGGCACGGCGATCTGCGGCGTCCCCGGCAAGGTCTCGCGCGCGATGCTGCGCGGCTGGCACGCCAACAATGGCGTCGCCCTTGGGAACTTGCGGCTCGGCTTCGTCTGCACCAAGCAGAGTGTCGACGGCCAGGACGGGCTCGAAGGCTATTACTGCGAGTACGATCATCCGCTCGAGCTCGATCAGCGCCTGGTGTTCGCGCGCCATCTCGAGGCGCCGCCATTCGATCCCAAGACCGCGCCGGCACTGCCGGTCGACAGCTGGCCGAAGCCGCGGCTGGAAAAGGCCTATCGCAACTACGCGATGGAATATGTGAAGACGGCCGCGCCGGTCATCGTGCAGGTGTTCGGCCCGGAGGATGCGAGCTATCTGCTGCATCTCACCGGCAGGCTGATCGGCATGCAGTATTACGACGAGGTCGCGCAGGCGCTTGGCGGCAGCCGCGGCCGTGCCGCGGAATTTGCCGCATTCCTGCGCACTCTCTTCGAGTCGCAGGACGATATCGCTGACATCACCGAGTCCGAGGGCCAGTTCGAGATCCGCCAGCAGGGCTGGAAGCTGATGGCCGATGTCGCCGACTATCACCCGGCCTGCGCCAGCGTGCTGACGGGCCTGTTCGAAGGGCTGGCCGCCGGCTGCGGGCGGCGCATTCCGGTGCATCTGAAGCCGAATGTCACTGCCGGCGCACCGTTCGTCTGGTCGATCGGCTAGATCAGAGGTTCATCCGGGTTCACCTGCAATCGCGCAGGCCCCCCTTGCGCCCTGCGCACGTGGATTCCGCCGCCGCCATGGTAGGGAAACACCATGGCGCGGCTCCCGAACGACGCGCTCGGGAGCAGAAATGTCCGATCTCGGCCTCGCCGAAATACCTGTCGACGAACAAGAGCGGCCGCCGCCGCCGGTGACCAAGCCGGCGCGCAATGCGCTGCTCGACGGGCCGATCCTGCGCACGCTGCTGTGGCTTGCATGGCCGAACGTGATCGCGCTCTCCGCCGGCACCTGCGTCGTCATCGCGGAGACTTCGTATATCGGCCGGCTCGGCGTCGAGTCGCTGGCGGCGATGGCGCTGGTGTTTCCCTGCGTGATCCTCACCATGACGATGTCCGGCGGCGCGATGGGCGGCGGCGTGGCATCCGCGATCGCGCGCGCGCTCGGCGCCGGCGAGATCGAGCGCGCCTCGACGCTGGCGATGCATGCGCTGCTGATCGGCCTGACCTTTGGTTTGACGTTCATGCTGGGCATGCTGATCTTCGGTCCGCGCCTGCTCGAACTGCTCGGCGGGCGCGGCAATGTGCTGGCGCAGGCGATCGCCTATTCCCAGGTGTTCTTCGGCGGCGCGATCCTGCCCTGGCTGATGAACACGATGGCCGGCATCCTGCGCGGCACCGGCAACATGAAGCTGCCTTCGACCATGATTCTGTCGTCGGCGGTGTGGCAGATCATTTTGGGCGGCACGCTCGGGCTCGGTCTCGGTCCGGTACCGCAATTCGGCATGCGCGGCGTCGCCGCGGGTTCGCTGATCGCCTATTCGATCAGCATCAGCGTGATGGGCTGGTATCTGTTCTCGGGCCGCGCCCGCGTGAAGCCGAAGTTCAAGGGACTGCGCGTGCAGTGGGCGATGTTCATCGACATCCTCAAGGTCGGCGCGGTGTCCTGCTTCTCGCCGCTGCAATCGGTTCTGACGATCTCGATCTTCACCCACATGCTGGCGCAGTTCGGCACCGCGGTGCTCGCCGGCTACGGCATCGGCGCGCGGCTCGAATTCATGCTGACCTCGGTCGCCTTCGCGGTCGGCATCGCCTCGGTGCCGATGATCGGCATGGCGGTCGGCGCGGAGCGCGTCGCGCGGGCCCGGCGCATCGCCTGGACCGCAGGCACGGTGTCGTTCCTTGCGGTCGGCGTGGTCGGCAGCTTCATCGCGGTCTTTCCCGACCTCTGGGTCAATCTGTTCACCAGTGATCCGCACGTGCGGGCGACCAGCCATCAATATCTTTCGACCGCCGCGCCGATGTACGCGTTCATCGGCCTTGCGATGTCGATGTATTTTTCCTCGCAGGGTGCCGCGAAAGTGCTGGGTCCGGTGCTGGCGCAGACCGCGCGGCTGATCTTCATCGGCGCCGGCGGCTGGTGGCTGTCGACGCATGAGGCGAGCGCGCAGAACTTCTTCGCACTCGCCGCCGCCTCGATGGGCGTGCTCGGCGTGCTGTCCTGCCTCAGCGTGATCCTGACGCGCTGGGGCAAATCAGCGCCGGTCGCCGAGGCGCAGCCGGCGCTGTCTTGAACCGCTGAAGATGCCGTCTCGGCTCTCGCACCGTCGTCCTGAGAGAATGTGCATATATTCGGCGTCGTCTTGGCGAAAGCCAGGATCCATTACCCCAACCGCTTGTCGTTGTGCGAGGCTGGGGCCACTATCGCACTCTCAATCGAATTCGGTGGTTATGGCTTTCGCCAGGACGACGGCGTGGGGAGGCCGCTCGCTACCAATCCTCACACCGTCATCCCAGCGACAAAGGCGAAGCCTTTGCGCGGGGTGACGGTGATAAGGTTTTCCGGCCGCCAGCCTCGCTACGCTGCGTTCTTCGCCGATTTGGCCATCGCCGCCTGCATCGCCGCCGCACCGAGGTCCATCTGCGCGTCCATATAGGGCGCGACCTCGTGCGGCAGCACGTCGGCGATCCACACCACGCGGCAGCGCACGTCGCCCTCGGCGAACACCTGCACCGAGGCGGAATGCTGCTTCAACCGTTCGCTGGTGATCGCATAGACCAGCCGCTTTCGGTTGTCGTCGCAATCGACCAGCGTCTCGCGCGCCACGGTGCCGTTGGCGAAAGTGACGGTGCGGACGTCGCCGTCGAGTTGCGTGTCGGTCACGAAGCCCGGCACCAGCCGCGTATGCAGCGCGCCGAAATCGCGCAAGGCGTCCCAGACATGATCTGCCGGCGCGTCGATCGGGATATCCTTGTGAATGGAAGCCATGATTGTAACCTTTCGGGTGGTTGTCATTCCCGCGCAAAGGCTTCGCCTTTGTCGCTGGAGGTGCGAGCGACGCGATGCCCCGGCATCGCGTTCCTGAGCGAGCCTCGAAGGATGACCGGATCTCGCTCGGGCCATCCTTCGAGACGCCGCGCGTTGCGCGGCTCCTCAGGATGACGTTGGAATGCGCGGCTTTTTGTCAGGTCGACACCGCCTCGACATTGTTGCCGTCGGGGTCAAGCAGGAACGCCGCGTAATAGGTCGGGCTGTAATCCTTGCGATGGCCCGCCGCGCCATTGTCCTTGCCGCCGGCTTTCAGGCCTTCGGTGTGGAATGTCTTGATCGCGTCATGGCTCGGCGCGCGGAACGCAACGTGCGCGCCGCCTTGGGCCTTGCCCTTGTGCGAATGCAGCCAGAGCGCGGGCTCGCCCTTCGGGCCGAAGCCGGCGCCGCTGTCGTCGCGCGAGCAGAGCACGAAGCCGAGTGGTGCCAGCACCGCGGTGTAGAAGCGCACGCTGGCGTCGAGGTCGGCAACGCGCAGTCCGATATGGTCGTACATGAGGAAATCTCCAGTCGCTGGGCGCATCGAAAGACGCGCGGACTGGAGCAGCCTAGCTATTGCAGCGCGAGACGTTCTTGGAAAATCTTGCGGTCGCCGCGCGAGGCTTGGCGGAACTTCAGCGGCGAGGCGCCGGCGGCGCGGTGGAAACTGCGCACGAAATTGGACAGGTCGCCGAAGCCGACGTCATAGGCGATGTCGGTGATCGGGCTGTCGTCGTCCGCGAGCCGCCGCGCCGCATGGCGCAGCCGCGAGCGCACGAGATATTGATGCGGGGTGACGCCGAGCACCGCGGAAAACAGCCGCAGGAAATGGAAGGTGCTCAAGCCGGCGTGTTCCGCGGTATCGTCGAGGTCGATCTGACGATGTGAATTGGCGTCGATCCACAACGCGGCCTCGACGGCGCGGCGGCGATCGCGCAAGCCCGCGGTGAGAGGCCTTGCCTTGCGGTCGGACACCAGTTCGACAAGGCGGCTGGTGAGGAGGTAGCCGATCTCGTCGAGGCCGACGTCGCTGTTGCCACCTGCCGCCGTTTGGGCGAGCTCGCCGATCACCATCAGTTCCGGCAGCGGCGGCACCGAGCCGATCTGCCAGACCGCCGCGCGGTCGCCGATGGTCTCGACCAGCTCCGGGTCCAGGAAGAACGACAGGCATTCGTCGCCGACCACATGATCGTGCGTGCAGGTGTATTCATCGCCGGGATGGCCGACCAGGATCGAGCCTGCCACCAGCTCATGGAAGCGGCCGCGGCAATGGCAGCCGAAGCTGCCGCTGCGCACATAGGACACAGAGTGGCAGGCGAACTGCTCGGCGAACGGCTTGTCGCCGGGTTCCGCTGTGCAGCGAAACTCGTTCACTGTGATGCGATCGCGCTGCAGCAGCGTGGTTCGGACCATACCCGGGATTTAAGCCTGCGGCCGCAGTCGCGCAACGGGCAGCAGCACATCAAAAAGGGTCTTGCTGGTGGTCGGCTGGGCGCCCTCGATCGAGAGCAGCCGCCGCTTCGAGATGCTGCCGCCGTTCGGCGAGATCCGGTCGGCATAATTGGCCGTCTCGAGCACGCGGTGGCACGGCACCATGACCATGAAGGGATTGCGGCCGAGCGCCTGTGCCACCGAATAGACCGCGCCGGACGCGCGCAAGGCGCTCGCCACATCGTCATAGGTCCGGGTTTCGCCGCGGGGAATGGTGCGGACAAACTGGTAGACGCGCGCGCTGAAGGTCGGGATGCCGCTCATGTCGAGCGCAACGCCGGCAAGGTCACCATTGCCGCCGCGCAAGGTCGCGGCGATGCCCTCGATCGCGACAGCGACCTCCTCGGGAGGCCGCATCTCGCGCGCATCCGGATAAAGCTTGAATAGCCGCTTGCGGGTCTCGATCTCGCGCAGCTCGGGAAGCTGCACGCCGGCCACGCCGAGCTCACCCCACGCGATACCGCATCGGCCGATCGCCGTGTCGAAAATAGTGTACCCACGCCCCGCCATGACGCCACCAGCCCCCAACGCGCGATCTTAACATCGTCGCCGGCGTGCGCATCTTGAATCTTGACGTTTAGCTAACCATGTCGCGGCCCGTTCTGTGTGATCTCGCCAATGACCAGTCACGCATCTTAAAGGCTTTGCCCGCTATCTGGTCGTCAGCATGCTGCTCCACGGTACGATCGGCGGAACGATGACCAGCACCGGCGCGGGCATCGCGCGCGGCGGCACAGCCGCGGCCGGGACATCGGCCGGGCGTCGTCATCCGCTGTTCGCATTGTTGTTGCTGGCGTTGGTCCTGCGCCTTGCGGCCGCGCTCTGGCCCAACGTGATGTATCCCGACGAGATCTTTCAGTATCTCGAGCCGGCGTGGCGAATGCTCGGCCATGACGGCATCCTGACGTGGGAGTGGCGCGAAGGCATTCGCGGCTGGTTCCTGCCGACATTGCTGGCCGGGCCGGTCGCGGTGGGCGGCTTGATTGCGCCGGGCGGCGAGGGCGCTTTCCTGGTGCCGCGCCTGGTCGCCGCAACTGCGTCGCTGTCGATCGTGGTCAGCGCCTGGTTCTTCGGTGCACGCATCTCGCGAACCCATGCCATCGTCGCGGCGTTCGCGGCTGCGGTCTGGTTCGAGTTGATCCTCCTCGCGCCGCACACATTGGGCGAGCCGTTGGCGACGGCGCTGATCGTGCCGGCGGCGCTGCTGGTGACCGGTCGTCCGTCGCCGCGGCGTCTCGCGATCGGCGGCGCGTTGCTCGCGTTCGCCTTTGTCTGCCGCTTTCAGTATGCGCCGGCCATCGCCGTGCTTGCGCTCGGCGCCTGCTGGATGCGTTGGCGAAACTTGATCCCGTTGGTCGCGGGCGGTCTCGCCGCGCTCGTGCTCTCCGCCGCGATCGAGCTTGCGCATGGCGCCGTGCCGTTCGCCTGGCTGATCGGCAACATCAGGGAAAACCTGCTGCACGATCGCGCGACCGAGTTCGGCGTGACGCCGGCTTCGGCCTATCTCGTCAACTTCCTGATCGTGTGGTCGGCGGCAATCGTATTGCCGCTCGCTGCAATCTGGCGCGGCTCGCGCCATGCGCCGCTGCTGCTGGCCGTGGCGCTGGTCAACCTCGTCTTCCACAGCCTGATCGCGCACAAGGAATACCGCTTCGTCTTCCTGTCGGCTGTGCTGTTCATCATCGTTGCGGCGCTGGGATCGGCCGATTGGGTGCAATGGCTACGCGCAAGACCAGGTTGGCGCCGCTGGGCATTGCCGATCGTCACCGGTAGCTGGGCGCTGCTCTCGATGACGCTCGCCGGCGCCAGCGAAGGGATGCGCGACTACTGGACGCGTGGTGTCGGCGCGGCGCGGCTCGCCGCCGAACTGCGCAGCGATCCGCAGATGTGCGGCCTCGCACTTTACAATGTCCGTTTCCAGCTGTTGCCAGGGCGGGAACGATTGGTCGGCCCGGTGCCGCTCTATGCGCTCGAGCCCGCCGATCCGCTCGCCGAGCTGATCCTGCCGCCGCTGTTGCAGGCGACCAGGCCGGCCTTCAACCGCATCCTGGCGCGGCCCGCGGCGGCCGGTGATCTGCCGGCGGATTATTCAAGGCAAAGCTGTGCCCGCGTCGGCATCGCCGATGCCTGCATCTATGCACGAAGCGGCAGCTGCGATGCGGCTGCCGCCGCGACTTTTGTCATCAATGACGTGCTGGTGAGGATGGGCCACTAGCGAGGGCGGTGCGGCGATCGGCTCCAATGCGCGCTTGATCCGCTGCCTCCGCCCGGGCTATGGTCCGGCCGGTCGCACCCGTGAGGTGCGACCTCAAGCAATTGAGATCGCGGGCGTAGTTCAATGGTAGAACGGCAGCTTCCCAAGCTGCATACGAGGGTTCGATTCCCTTCGCCCGCTCCAGCCTTCAGGCAAATGTCGCGGGACAGTTTGTCGGCAAGGCACCGTTTGTCGGCAAGGCAATGTATTTCGCGACAGCAGGAGATGTGACGTGAGGTTGCTTGGAGCGCTGCTGCTTGCGCTGGGCGTGCTTTGGATGACGAGGCCGGCATCCGCGCAAATGTATGATCCGCGCTATCCCGTCTGCATGCATGTTTACGGTGAGTTGGTCGGCGAACGCATGGACTGCGTCTTCACGTCGCTGGATCAGTGCCAGGCCGGCGCTGTGGGGCTGCCGGCGACCTGTCTGGTCAACCCCTATCATGCGCCGAGGTCGGCGCGTCCTTACCGGCCCGAACGATGACCTTTCCGCTCGTACTGGCGGGCGTTCATTTGAGATCAGTGCATGGCATGGTGGTACTACGCGCTCTTCGCGATCGTTCTGCTCGGATGTTGTGCATTGGTGGTTCGCGCCCGTCGCGGCAGTAACACGCGAGAAGACGAGGAGCTGAACCGTCGGATCAATGAGCGCGTCGATCGGCTCGATCTCCCCCGGCGCAATCGCGACAGGGATTCCTGACCCGCGATGATCCCGGGATATTACGGCGATCTGTTCACGCAACGTGCGCGCCTAACGAACCGTACTCGACCTGTTCTTCTCACAAGGCGCAGTTATGTTTCCGTAGTTCTCCGCGTTTGAGAACGAAGTTCCACCGGAACGATGTCGCGGGTTCCGGCATTGGTCGAACAGAGCCGACCGACCTCCGGCGAGAACGGTCGGTTCAAGCCCGCGCCCGGCCGTTCCCTCTCAACAGCCCCCTAGAAGACGGCCGGCGCGGGTCCTGATCCCGGCTCTGCTCGATGTGACGAGGTTCAGCGCCAGCCCAAAGCGGGCGCGATCTGGGTCAGGATCGTCTCGATCACATGCGCGTTGTAGGCGACCCCGAGCTGATTGGGGACGGTCAGAAGCAACGTGTCGGCCTCCGCGATCGCCTCATCCGTCTTGAGCTGCTCGATCAGCCTGTCCGGCTCGGCGGCGTAGCCGCGGCCGAAGATCGCGCGCGTCCTCTCGTCGATGAAGCCGATCTGGTCTTCCTCCTGCCCGTTGCCGAAATAGGCGCTGTCGCGATCGTCGACCAGCGCGAAGATGCTGCGGCTCACCGAGACCCGCGGCTCGCGCGTGTGCCCAGCCTCCTTCCAGGCGGCGCGATAGGCCCGGATCTGGGCGGCCTGCTGGATGTGGAAAGCCTCTCCGGTCTCGTCGCTCTTCAGTGTGGAGCTCTGCAGGTTCATCCCGAGCTTCGCCGCCCACACCGCGGTGGCGTTCGAGCCGGCGCCCCACCAGATGCGCTCGCGCAGGCCTTCCGAGAGCGGTTCGAGCCGAAGCAGGCCGGGAGGATTGGGAAACATCGGCCGCGGATTGGGCTGCGCAAATCCCTGGCCGCGCAGCATGTCGAGGAAGATCTCGGCATGACGCCGGCCCATGTCGGCGTCGGTTTCGCCCTCGCCGGGCTGATAGCCGAAATAGCGCCAGCCATCGATCACCTGCTCGGGCGAGCCGCGGCTGATGCCGAGTTGCAGGCGTCCCCTCGCGATCAGGTCGGCCGCGCCGGCGTCCTCCACCATGTAGAGCGGATTTTCGTAGCGCATGTCGATCACGGCGGTGCCGATTTCGATCCGGCTGGTTCTGGCGCCGACCGCCGCCAGCAGCGGGAACGGCGAGGCCAGTTGGCGGGCGAAGTGATGGACGCGAAAATACGCGCCGTCCGCGCCGAGCTCTTCGGCTGCGACCGCGAGGTCGATGGATTGCAGCAGCACATCCGCAGCTGAGCGGGCCTGCGACTGCGGCGAGGGCGTCCAGTGCCCGAACGAAAGGAATCCGATTTTCTTCATGCCGGCAATGTAGGGATGTCCGCGACGAATTGCGATCCGCGATGTGATCCGGGGATGACCGAAACTGTTTACCAGCCGGGAGATCTTTCTGCGGCAGATGTTGCGGGTTTTGCAGATCGCGCCGTTGCGCAAGTGCTGCATGCGTGCAGGTCTTGCCGCCTGCGCCGCGGCATGACTTGCGATCTCGGGGCGCGCCGCCTAGCTTTCCGCCACGATTTCTCCCGCCAACACCTTCCCGCAGGTCCCGATGTCGCAGCCGTTTCTGTTTCAGCCGATCACGCTTCGCGGCGTGACCTCCCGAAACCGCATCCTGATCTCGCCGATGTGCCAGTATTCGGCGACCGACGGCTTGGCCAATGACTGGCATCTCGTGCATCTCGGCAAGTTCGCCCAGGGCGGCGCCGGGCTCGTGATGGTCGAGGCCGCGGCGGTGACCGCGGAGGGCCGCATCACCCATGGCGATGTCGGCATCTGGAACGACGAGCAGATCGCGCCGCTCGAGCGGATCGCCGCCTTCCTCAAGGACAATGGCGCGGTGCCTTCGATCCAGCTCGCGCATGCCGGCCGCAAGGCCAGCATGCAGCGTCCCTGGTACGGCAATGCCGCTCTCGATGAGGCCGATCGCGCCCGCGGCGATCTGCCGTGGCGGACGGTGGCGCCGAGCGCGATCCCGATGGAGGAAGGCTGGTTGATGCCGCACGCGCTCGACGCGGCCGAACTCGCCGCGCTGCGCGAGCAATGGCGCCGCGCCACCTTGCGCGCGGTGGAGGCCGGCTTTGAATTCGTCGAGGTGCATTGCGCGCATGGCTATCTGCTGCACGAATTCCTCTCGCCATTGTCGAACCGCCGCACCGACGCCTATGGCGGCGATCGCGCCGGGCGGATGCGCTATCCGCTCGAGATCATCGAGACCGTGCGCGCGGCCTGGCCGGCGGAGCGGCCGCTGTCGGTGCGGATCTCCTCGGTCGACGGTATCGACGGCGGCCTGACGCTCGAGGACCAGGTCGCGTTCGCCCGCGAAGCCAGGGCGCGCGGCGTCGATTTGATCGATTGCTCGTCGGGCGGCCTGCTCGGCTCGGCGACCGCGGCGCGGATTCCGCGCGGCTACGGCTTTCAGGTGCCCTATGCCGACGAGATCCGCCGCGCCGCCGACATTGCGACCATCGCGGTCGGCCTCATCCTGCATCCGCAGCAGGCAGAAGACGTCCTGGCCAAAGGCCATGCCGATCTGGTCGCGATCGGCCGCGAGGCGCTGTTCGATCCGAACTGGCCGTTGCATGCCGAGCTTGCGCTTGGCGGTGGAGGCGGCGAGGTGTTCGCGTCCTGGCCGAAGCAGTATGGTTGGTGGCTGGAACGCCGCGAACCGGGCCTGCGCCGGCTCGATGGCCCGCCGCTGCCGTTCCGCCAGAGCTGACAAGAAAATCCGACAAAAACCCGGGAGGTCGTTATCATGACGTCAGTCGCAAAGCGCCCCTATCGCGGTGTCTTCCCCGTGGCGCCGACCATCTTCGACGCCAACGGCAATCTCGACCTCGACGGACAACGGCGCTGCGTCGACTTCATGATCGACGCCGGCTCCCACGGCATCTGCATCCTCGCCAATTTCTCCGAACAGTTCGTGCTGACCGACGCCGAGCGCGAGACCGTGATGCATGCGGTGCTCGAGCATGTCGCCGGCCGCATTCCCGTCATCGTCACCACGACGCATTTCTCCTCGGCGGTGTGCGCTGAGCGCAGCCGCCAGGCGGAGGCCGCCGGCGCCGCGATGGTGATGGTGATGCCGCCCTATCACGGCGCGACCTTCCGCGTCGGCGAGCCAGGCATCTACGAGTTTTATCGGGTCGTGTCGGATGCCATCAACATCCCGATCATGATCCAGGACGCGCCGGTCGCGGGTACGCCGCTCTCGGTCGACTTCCTGGCACGGATGGCGAAGGAGCTCGCCAATGTCAGGTACTTCAAGATCGAGGTGCCGATGGCCGCAAACAAGCTGCGCGGCCTGATCGAGAAGGGCGGCGCCGAGATCGAGGGGCCGTGGGACGGCGAGGAGGCGATCACGCTGATGGCCGATCTCGATGCCGGCGCCACCGGTGCGATGACCGGCGGCGGCTATCCCGACGGCATCCGCCAGATCATGGTTCCGTTCTTCGCAGGCCGGCGTGACGAAGCGGTGCGGGCCTATGCGCGCTGGCTGCCGCTGATCAACTACGAGAACCGGCAATGCGGGCTGCAGGCCTGCAAGGTGCTGATGCGCGAGGGCGGCGTCATCAAGTCCGATGCGGTGCGCCACCCGCTGCAACCGCTGCATCCCGCGACCCGCGCCGGGCTGATCGAGATCGCGCGGACACTCGATCCGGTCGTGCTGCGCTGGGGGCGGTAACGGGGGCTACGCGTCCCACGTCAACGGCAAATCCAGGAGGCCGCGGAACGCCCAGCCGCCGATCCGCGCCGGCCTGTGCTCGATCAGGCGCAAATTCTTCAGCCGGTTGAAGATCGCGGGCAGCGCGACGTCGGCGACCATGGCGCGCGAGGCCCAGGCGCCGGCGCAGAAATGCGGGCCGGCACCGAACGCGATGCTCTTGCCGGCGTCGCGGCGCACGTCGAACGCGTCGGGCCGGTCGAAATGCTTCTCGTCGCGGTTCGCCGAGCCGAACATCAGGAACACGCGCTCATTGGTCTCGAATGCGACGTCCCGGATCGTCCAGGGCTTTGCGATCCGCCGCGGCGACATCCCGATCGGCGAGATCCAGCGCGCATATTCCTCGAACACCTGCAGCCACGGGATCGTGCCGCTCGTCGCCAGCGCCAGCTGGTCGGGATGGGTCAGCAGCGCCCATACCGTGCCGGCGATCGCGTCGCGCGGCTCGTTCTGGCCGCCCGAGATCGCAAGCTTGATATTGGCGCGCACGCTCTCCATCGGCATGTCGGTCTGCAGCATCACACCGAGCAGGCTGAGGTCGGGCGTCTTGCGCAGCCTGAGGACCATGTCGTCGATCGCGGCATCGATCCCGGAGGTCGCCGCATGGCAGCGCGCCTCGATCGCGGGATCGCCGACATAATTGGCGATGCCGTCGATCATGCCCTGCGACCACGCGTTCATGTCCTGGAAGCGCATGTTGGTGAGGCCGGTGATCGACTTCAGGCATTCGGCCGAGAACGGCAGCGCGAAGGCCTGCACGAAATCGACCACGCCGTCCGGTTTCAGTTCGTCGAGGATGCGCGTCGCGTGTGCTGCGAACTGCGCGGTCCAGTGCGATCTGACGGTTTTGGGCGAGATCGCCGGAAAGATCGCCTTGCGCTCGTTCATGTGCGCATCGCCGTCCTTGCGCATCATGTTGTGGCCCATCAGTTTGTTCATCAGCCCCTCGGGCTGGTGCGACGAGAACACGTCGATCTGCTTCTCCGAGATGAAGATGTCGTCGCGGCTGCACAGCAGCGTGCTGCCGAGCTGCGGCACGAAGGCGATCGGCGCCTCCTTGCGCATGCGCGCCAGCGCCGGATAGGGATCCTGCCAGAAGGCGGGGACGTCGATGTCGAAATGGGGCGCGGTGCTCACGACGTGATCTCGGTTTGGCCTCAGGTTTTCGGGCCGAGCATAGGCCGGCGGGCGCGGCCCGTCTGTCCCCACCGCTGGGGACAGAGTGAAGCCACACCGCCTGGAGCGCTCAGTTCAGCTGGCGCGCCGAGGCCATCAGGCGCAGCGCGATCGCGAACAGCTCGTTCTGCGAGGAGATGCCGAGCTTGTCATAGGCACGCTTGCGATAGGTGAGGGCGGAGTGCAGCCCGATGCCGAGCTCGGCGGCGATCGCTTCCGAGCTGAGACCGGAGAGGATGCGCAGGCAGACCTCCTTCTCGCGCCCGGTCAGCCTGGCGAGCGGCTCGGCGGTTGCAAACAGGATCTTCAACCGCTCGATCGGATCAACATCCGGTGCCGGGTCGCGCTGGAAGTGCCGCGCCACCGCCGCCGTCAACGCCGGCGCGACCGCGGCCAGGCGCGCGATCTGCTCGCGGCTGAAGCGGCCTTGCGCGGTGATCTGGTAGAAGTTGACATAGAAGCAGGTGTCGCCGGTCCAGATCGCGGAAGCGAACTTGTCGACGATGTCGGAGTCGTCGAAGAAGATCTTTCGGTAGCCGTCGCTGTACATGCGGCGGGCGAAGGTCGGCAGCACGATCGGCGCGGCCTGCGTTCGTCCCTCGAACACCGCATCGCGGTTCGGGTCGGCCTGATGGAAATGTTCGGAATAGGCGATCCCGAGATCGCGCCCGGTCGGGATGTTGCCGACATCGAGCAGGCACGCGGCGGTCCGCGGGCCGGTGAACGAGAACACCATGCAATGACCGACACCGGCGACGCGGCGGAGCGCGCCGATCAGGACCTCTGGAAAGGTGTCGCGGCCGATCGCCAGCAGCGCCGGCGTGATGTCGCTGACGACAGAAGTCTTGAAGGCGAAATCTGCCTTCATGGCGTCCTCCCTGTGTTTCGGAAAGACTAGCAGCGACATCGCCGGGGTGGAAGTTCCCTCGACATGCCGGGGCTCGCGAAGCGAGAACCCGGAATCCATTCATCTCAAGATTCGCGGCCCGATAGATTCCGGGCTCAGGCCTTCGGGCTGCCCCGGAATGACGGAATTCATCAAGCGCCCGGCACCTGGTCGAGGAAGCCGGTGATGCTCCTGATCCGGCCGTCCTTCAGCATGGCGAAGTCGGTGCCCTTGATCGGGCTGTCGACGCCATCGGGACCAAGGCCCCAGGAGAACCGGACATGGTCGCCGAAGCCGTTCGCCTCCCCGATCAGCTTGAAGCGGAAGTCCGGAAACTTCTGCTGCACGCCCGCGATCAGCGCGTCGACGCCCTCATGGCCGTCGCCGCTCATCAGCGGATCGACGTAGCGTGCATCGGCGGTCCAGTTCTCGCTCAGCATCTCGCGACGCCGGCTCGGCGTCCGCTCGTTCCAGAGATCGATATAGCGGCGGGCGATGGTGGCGTGGTCGGTCATGGTGCTCTCCTTCGATAGTGCCGGACTGTGCGGCGGTCCGGACTATCGAAGGTTCGCGTGCGCCGATCGATTACCTCGGAGGTCATCGCGCGGGCTATGGTGCGATCGTCAGCACCGCCTTCATGTTGGGATGGTAGCGGCAGTAATAGTCGACCGTGCCGGCCTTGGTCAGAACCGACTTGACCGTCTTCTTCGGCGCGATCGTCATGTCGAATTCGCCGTTCTTCGCGGTGGCGGTGTGGGCGAACACGTCCTTGTTGACCCATTCGATGGTGTCGCCGACCTTGGCCGACACCTCGGCCGGCGAGATCACCAGATTTTCCATCACGATCTGGATGGTGGCCGCATGCGCCGGGACGGCCATCGCGCCGAGCGCGAGCAAGGCCAGCGTTGCGAGACAGCGTCCTGACAACATCACGCGTCTCCTCACTTCAGGCTGGCCGCGACGTGTTCGGCATGCTGCTGGTGGCCCTGGAAGATCTTCAGGCCGGTCTGCAGCAGGCTCTTCAGTTCGGGATTGCTGGCCGAGGGGATCAGCTGCGTTTCCAGCGCGGTCTTGACGGCCTTGTGGTAGGCGACCTCGTTGTCGATATAGGCCTTGTCGTAGGCGGCGCCCTTCAGCTTGCCGAGTTCGGCGAGCTTGTCGGCCGCCTGCTTCGACAGCGCCTTGCTGGTGTCGTTGTCCTCCGGCGTCACTTTCAGCTTCTTGACGAGGTCTAGCGCCTGCTTGTTCACCGCCTCGTGGTCGCGCGCCATGTCCTTGGCGAACGCCTTGACCTCCTTGTTGGAAGCCGTCTCTTCCGCCTGCTTGGCGGCATTGATGTCGATCACACCTGCCGTATAGGCGATATGTGCGATCTGCGGATCGGTCGGCTTTGCGCCCTGCGCCAGCGCAGCGCAGTTGAGAAGGCTGAGCGCGGCGACCGCGATACCCAATCGAACGAACATGGTTTGAAACTCCTGTTGAGCCGGGCGTAGCGCGCGGCGCGTCGTTGCTTGCACAGGAGTTGGATGGCGCGGACGCGCAGAGGTTCCCGAAAAATTCAGGCCGTGACGCGGAGCCGTTTCAGAACCGCTTCGGTCAATCGCTCGCAGCGCTTGCCCGCGAAAGGAAAGGCCTCCATGACGACGGGGCCGATCTTCCGCTCGACATTGTCGCGCAGCATGGTGCGGGCGCGATGCAGGCGGGTCTTCACGGTTTCCGGCTTGAGGCCGAGGATCTCAGCGGTCTCCTCGACATTCATGCCCTCGATCACGCGAGTGATGAAGACGAGGCGGAACGCCTCGGGCAGTTCGTCGATCGCGTGCTCGACGACCTGCTGGATCTCACGCTGGGCCATGGATCTTTCCGGATCGTCCGTTGACGACAGGGGGAACTGGATGATCTGGGCTTCGGGAGCACCTTTCGGCCGATCGGACCATTCGACGCTGCGGTGCTTGCGGCGCAGGCGGCCGAGCGCCTCGTTCATTGCGATCCGCGACAGCCAGGTCGAAAGGCTGGACTCGCCGCGGAACTGGTCGAGATGGGTGAAGGCGCGCACATAGGCGTCCTGAACCACGTCCTCGGCCTCGTGGTCGTTGCGCAGGATGCCGCGCGCCAGCCGGAACAGCCGGCGATTATTCGCCTGCATGATGGCGCGGATTGCGGCCTCGTCGCGGGCGCGCGCGCGTTGCACGAGCTCGGCATCGCCCGAGTTGATTGGCGGCAGAGACGTTACATGGGCCTGGCGCATGGCGGGTCGCCCTCATTGTTGGCGGAATCATACCGTTGGATGCCGACCGGCCGCATAGGTTCCCGGGAAAATGCTGATCGGCCAAAAAGACCCCTACGGCCTGATATAGGCCTCCGGATCGCCGCGCGCATGCGCCTCCATCGCGTCGAGGAAGCAGCGCACCTTCGCCGGGACAAATTGCCGCGCCGGCAACAGCGCGTGCACGTTGAGCGGTTCGCAGGCATGTTCGGGCAGCAATCGCCGCAACTGCCCGGCCGCGACGGCGGCGCGGGTGTAGCTGGCGGTGACCCGCAGCACGCCATGGCCGGCGAGCGCCGCCTGCAGGCGGACATGGGCATTCGAACTGGTCAGGCGCGCGCGATCGACCGCGAGATGCTCGACTGCGCCGCCGGGGGCGGTGATCGCCCATGGCGGGTCGCTGGGACCGGTCAACAGCGGCAGCCTTCGCAGATCATCCAGCGTGCGCGGCTCGCCGAATTTCTCCAGCAGTGCGGGTGCCGCGAACAGGCCGCGCTCGAGCGTGAAGACGCGGCGGATCACGATGCCGGCCGACGGCAGCGGCGCCTCCAGCATCGCAAACACGATGTCGTAGTTCTCGGCGATCGGGTTGACGATGTCATGCTCGACATCGATCCGGATCGCGAGTTCGGGGTAGCGGCCCATCACCGCGCAGGCGACCGGCCCTGCATGATGCGCGCCGAATTCATAAGGCGCCTTGATGCGCAGCGTGCCCGCGACCGCGCTCGACATCGCCAGCGCCTCGCTGTGGGTGTCGTGTAGCGCGGCGAACAGCGGGCGCACCTTGCGATAGATGGTCTCCCCGGAATCGGTCAGCCGCAGGTGGCGCGTGGTGCGCTCGATCAGCCGCAGCCCGAGATTGGCTTCGAGACGCTGCACCGCAGCACTGAGGCTCGATTTGGGGTGGCCGAGCACACGCGCGGCCGCGGTGAAGCCGCCATGCTCGACAACCTCGCAAAACAGCTCCCAGTCGCGCCACTCCATGGCCGATTGTCCATCCACCGGTACAGTGTGTCCAGCCGAATCGGATTATCCCGGTGACTGCAATCACCTAACCTCCTCGCAACCAAATTGCATCGGGAGGGTGAGATGGCTGACGACGGAATTTTCCTGCGCAACACCTGGTACGTGGCGGCGTGGAATCACGAACTGATCGACGGCAAGATGGTCGCACGCACCATCCTGGAGCGGCCGATCGTGCTCTATCGCGGCTCGAGCGGGAAAGTCGTCGCGCTGGACGACCGTTGCTGCCATCGCGCCGCACCGCTCTCGATGGGGCGCATCGAGGGCGACGACATCAGGTGCATGTATCACGGCATGAAGTTCGCGGCCAACGGCAAATGCATCCAGATCCCCGGCCAGGACACGATCCCCGCCAAGCTCGGCGTGCGCAGCTATCCCGTGGTCGAGCGCTACAATCTGATCTTTATCTGGACCGGCGATCCCGAGAAGGCCGATCCGAAACTGATCCTCGACTATCCGCCGCTGCAGGATCCCAAATGGCGGGGCCTGCCCGGTTACATGCACTACAAGGCCAACTGGCTCCTGATCGTCGACAATCTCAGCGACTTCGCCCATCTCGCCTTCGTGCACACCAACACGCTCGGCGGATCCGAGGAATATGCCTACAAGACCAAACCGGTCACGATCGAGAAGCTGGACGACGGCTTCCGCGTCGAGCGTTGGCACATGGGCGCCGAGCCGCCGCCCTACCACAAGAAGGTGATCCCGAACAAAACCGACAAGATCGATCGCCGCAATATCGGCCGCATGATCGTGCCCGGCATCTTCACGCTCGACACCACGTTCGCGCCGGCGGGGCAGGGCGTCGAGAAAGGCGTCCAGGTTCCGGGCACGCGGTCCTATCGCAACGCGCAGTTCATGACGCCGGAAACGCGCTCGACCACGCACTTCTTCTGGAACTACCTGCACGATTTCGACATCGACAACCCGAACATCGCACTGTCGCTGCGGCACAGCCTCGAGGAAGGGTTCAACGAGGACAAGGACATCATCGAGGCGCAGCAGCGCGTGTTCGACGCCGATCCGGACTATCAGCTGCTCGCGATCGGCGCCGATGCCCCGCTGACCTATTTCCGCTGGCTGTTCGCGCGCAAGCTCGAGGCCGAGAAGGGCACGGCGCGCGCCGCCTAGAGCATGATCCGGAAAAGTGTGAAGCGGTTTTCCCTCGCGACAAACGCGGAACGCGTTTGCGCGGAGATCATGCTCAACAAGGAGCTAAAGCGCGATGATGATTCAACCCAATCTCATCGCGCTTTAGTCTGCTGAAACGACGGCTTTTGCTGCTTGGCAGCAAGCCGCGCCGGGGTCGCGAGATCGTGACGTCCCGGCGTGGCTGCCGTTCTAGCCGGTTTGGCGTAAACTGACCCAACCTGAATTTGTCGGTTCTTGATCAGCGTCAAGGTTTTGGCCCGCGTTGGCCAGACCATCCCGGTAGCGATCAATCGGTGAATGAGCTTGCCTGAACAGACGGATCCATCCGATCGAAGTGCGAGCACCAGCTGGGCGCAGGACGCGTGGCTATGGCCGTTTGAAGCCGCGCGATTGGCGCTGGACATCTACTCGCAGTGGTACCCCAATCGTGCGCCCGAGCCCACAGATTCGCCGGGCGAAGTGGCGGCGCTGCCCTGGACGACAGCCCATTCGGTCGCGCTTCAGCTGCCGTCGATGTGCCTGCTGGATTTCTCACGAGCGGCCGAAGGCCGGCCGCTGCTGGTCTGCGCGCCCTATGCGCTGCATCGCGCGCAGATTGCGGATCTCGCCCCCGGCCACAGCCTGATGGAGGCGTTGCAGAAGGCTGGCTTTGCGCGTCTCTATCTCACGGATTGGCACTCGGCGGCACCGGAGATGCGATATTTCTCGGTCGACACCTTTCTGTCCGATCTCAACGTGGCCGTCGACACGATCGGGCCGCCGGTCGACCTTGCAGGTCTCTGTCAGGGCGGCTGGCTGTCGTTGCTCTATGCGGCGCGCTTTCCCGGCAAGGTACGGCGGCTTGTGCTTGCCGGCAGCCCGGTGGATGTTTCTGTGCCGTCAGAGCTTTCCAGGATGGTCGCCTCGCTGCCGCAGCAAGGCTTCGAGGCGCTGGTGCGTCAGGGGGATGGGACTGTCAGTGGCAAGCAGATGCTGAAGGTCTGGAGTATCCCGTTCAGTCTGCTTGACGTGGAAGCGGCGCTGCAGCGACGGCTCGACCGTGAGTCCGAGGATGCACGGGCGCTGCTCGACCGTTTCAGGCACTGGGACAGCGATCCCCTTGATCTGCCGGGTACCTACTACCTTGAAGTGACCGACTGGATCTTTCGCCAGAACCGGATTGCCGCCGGACACTTCGTCGCGCTTGGCCGCAAAATCGATCTTGCTGCGGTGAAGCTGCCGGTCTTCCTGCTCGCTGCGGAGAACGACATCGTCGTTCCGCCCGACCAGGCGTTTGCGACGATGCGGCTGTTGGGCACGCGGCCCGCGTGGCTGCAACGAGAGACCGAGCCGTGTAGTCACCTCGGCCTGTTCATGGGCCGCAGGGCTCTGGCCGGTTCGTGGCGTCGGATTGCACGCTGGCTTCAGTCCGATCTCGGCGAGACCGCGAGCGAGCGATCGCCGATCAGCGCGTGAGTGCAAGATGAAAATGCCCCGAATTGCGCTTTGCAATCCGGGGCATCCGGTATCCTTTGATGACGTGCGTCGCGTCTATTTCGCCGCGACGACCATGATCTCGACATTGTACTGCGGCGCGGCCAGCTTGGCCTCGACGGTGGCGCGGGCCGGGGTGTTACCCTCCGAGACCCAGCCGTCCCACACCGCGTTCATTTCCGGGAAGGTCTTCATGTCGGTGATGTAGATCGTCGCGCTGAGCAGCTTCGACTTGTCGGTGCCGGCCTTGGCGAGGTGGCCGTCGATGATCGACAGGATGTCCTTGGTCTGGTCGGTGACGCTGCCGCCCGCGGCCTTGCCGGCGACGACGCCGGCGAGATAGACGGTGTTGCCGTGCACGACGGCCTGGCTCATGCGCGGGCCGGTTTCGAAACGCTGAATGCTCATTTGGGTCTCCACTGAATGGCGGGCACTGTCTATCGCGTTTTCAAGCGAAGTGGCTACCGCTTCGCGTGAAGAAAACGCGTCAAAACAAGAGATCGAGAGGTTTGGTTCTGATTTGATCAGAACCAAACCTCTAACCTGTCAGAGCGAGCGCCGCCACTGCACAATTTGCAGCGCCGTTCACCGAAATCGCCCGAAATTGCTCCGAGATCGGCTCGGCGCAATCAGGTCGGCGGATTCTGCCCATTCGCCCAGCGCGCGAACAGCGCCACTCGCTCGGTCGGCCAGGCGCCGTCGCAGGGCATGGTCCCGGCCTCGAGCCGTGCCAGGATTTGTTGGCCGTGCCTGGCGACATCCTCCTCCTTCCAGAGATCGAAGGCGAACAGCATCGAACTGCGATCCATCGGCCGGA